>CANQPS010000039.1 GCA_947625785.1 uncultured Clostridia bacterium | reverse complement strand
TTGCAGTTTTTGTATGCACCGCAGAGACAAACCGCCGGATGTTATATGCGTTTATGATAATCCCTGCATTGCACAGCAGATCAGATGCGGAAAAGCCGCGCCCGCCGAGGTGTTCAGAGAAACATTTTATGCCGCGTCGTCGCCTCTGTTTCAAAAAAGGCTGGGACAATACATCAAGGAAAGTGAGGATAAACCGATGGAGTATCGAAACGAAAAGCACCGCGCGGTCTTTGAAGATTTTATCAGGAAAAAGGATCGAAACAACCAAGCCCTTATGTCGGCGCTTTATCTGCTGACCGCAGACTTTATGCTGTGGCGTTGTGTCAGACACGCTGTCGTCAATAATGTCATTTGCTTTGAGCAAGTACGCCTGCACGGGACGAATACGAACAGCTACCCCCTGTTCTGTGCGGCAAAGGATCTGTATCTCGGAACAAGAAATCTGACCGTCAGCGAGCTTGCGGATAAAAGCCTTGTCACGCCGAAGGTGTTCGGCCTTATCTGCAATGCCATGGCGATCCGCCGCTTCGGTCTTGGGGCAATCCAATATGAAGAAAGGAACATTCAGAAATGATTAAAATCAAAATTGGAAACGGCGACCGTGAAACGGATATCCGTTTCACCATCAGCGAAAGCGATCTGTACAAAAAGCTGGCAGAAATTCATGCAATAGACAGTTCGGACAAACAGCAGCCGGTCACCGTAACGGGCATTTACTGGCCGGAAGAATTTTCTGTTCTGGAAGGCTGTCAGGTCAATTTGGATGAGATGAATTACCTTGCCAAGCGTTTGGACAGCTTCGATGACCGGGAGATGGATCAATTTCTCATTGGGATTTCTGTGCAGGACGAGCCTTCCCTCAAGGATCTTATTAACCTGACTTTTAATATCGACCACTTCACGCTGGTGCAGGATATCAGCAATTATGGAAAGATAGGCAGAGCCTATGTCATGAATACAGAGGGGGCTGTTCCGGCAAACGATGAGGACGATCCGAAATACGCAACTCTCGGCAAAAGGCTCATAGACCGTGGACTTGCGCGGATCACGGCCAAAGGACTGCTCATCTACGATCCTTTCGATAAACTGACCGAGGTGTACAACGGGCGAACTTTTCCCGAATACGCCTATACAAGCACACTTGCCAGCGCGGAAGTCGGTTACAATGGTCAAATGGAACTTCTCCTACTCCCCGACGAGGAATTGGCAATCAAGAAAGCCATTGCCCGGCTCGGCGCTCCCTCCGACAGTGACTGCACTTTCTCGTTCTATTTCAACTATATAAAAAATGATGCGTGGGAAAAACGGATGGATGGCATCATCCGAAATGAAGGAATCTATGAGGCGAATACTCTGCTCCGGGCTTTGGACGCCGACAACATGGATTTGGATAAGCTGACTGCCGTGGCGGAATATGCCGATGTGGACGGTACAAAGGATCTGATCGCACTTGCCGAGCATATCGGTGATTTCGTCTTTATCAAGGACGCCGAGGATTATGAAAACGTCGGGCGTTATTTTGCGGAAACCGATCCGAAATATGATCTGAATCTCGAATTGGAAGATTTCTTTGATTTCAATGGGTTTGGCGAATATTTGGCGGAAGCGAGCGGCGGCGAATTTATATCGTCCGGCTTTGTCTGTATGCAGAATGGCGCGGAGCTTTCCGAGATACTCGATTCCGACGAGGATATAACGATGGGAGGAATGTAAAAATGGCACTGCTCAATGCGGTTATCACCTACAAAGAAAACACACTGGTTACGGAATTCCCGAAGGATTACCTCAAAATTTACGAGGAACTGAATTCCATAGGCAGCCGCAAAGCGCCTGAAAGGATTCCGCTGACCGATAACGAGGGCGACGATATCCGGGTCAAGCTCTATGCAGACAGCGATATTGGCAACCATCTGCTCCTTTTGCTGGGCGAAAACGGTACGCTGGCCGACGCCAACACCGCAGCCTTTGCCGTGCTGAATGCGGACGAAGATATCAAACAGGAGCTGGAACAGAACCTGCTATACGACCAATACTCCAACACAGCGGAACTGCTTCGAGATATCAGAGAGATGACCGAACAGACCGGACCGGTGAAAATGTCCTTCTTCTGTCCGCTGGATGGCAATATCGAGGATGCCGAGTATGGGGAGCTGACGCCGGTCGGGAACCTTTTTCTGAAAAGCTACGCATGGGATATCCGTGAACTGCTGGAAATGGAGCAATCCTCGCCGGAGGATGAAATGACGCAGTTTTACGATGACGACGAGGCAATCAAGGCAAAACTCGTCTCCGCCGCATGGACGGTCGATGAATACCAAGGAAAGCTGTACGGCAGGATCGACTGCCGATTCAAGGAAGCGCTGTCCGAGAATGAAACTGAAAAATTCAAGGAATGGCTGGTCGGTCAGTGTTCGGACGGATTTGGCGAGCATTTTGAGCAGCAGCCCATCCACACCGAGGACGGCGAACTGTTCGTCTCCTTCTGGAACAGCAGCGACAACTATTTTCTCTGCACCAAAGATGAACTCGACGACTGTATCGAAGAAACGCAGGGAATGCAGCTCGGAGGAATGTGACAGATGAACGTGGAAGAAAAATATCCCCTGCTGATCGGGCATTCCCTTGCGGGAGTGCCGGAACAAACAAATTTGAGAAAGAAATTGATGGAAAGGAGAATCCCAATATGAACGAATACGAACGCTTGCGCCGTCTGGCCGAGAGACACAAACAAGCCTATCCGCCCGGAACCCGGCTGGAACTCATCGATATGAACGACCCATATGCGCCGGTACCTTCCGGTACAAGAGGTACAGTAAAATTCATTGATGACATGGCGCAGATACACATGAAATGGGATAACGGCCGGAGCCTTCCTCTCAACAGCGACGAGGA
>CANQPS010000038.1 GCA_947625785.1 uncultured Clostridia bacterium | reverse complement strand
TAGATATGTATAACCAAAGATTGATACAATGCCCTACCCACGGAAGTGTAAAAAAGTAGCTAAAATAAAGGCTTTCAGCAGATTTGAACGGTCTGCCGAAAGCCTTCTTTTTTTGTGCCTCAGAGAGGTGGTGCGATTGCGGGAACCGTTTGAACCCACTCCACAGTCAAAATAAAAATGTATAGGGAAAATAAAAAGGTATTGTAAACTAAAATATTATTTTTGCATAAGGCAGAGTGCCTTTGTGGTCGCTGGCCTGTGCAGAATGCATCTTTGTCATTATTTGTTATTTTATCTAAAAATGGTCATTAAGATGACAAAAACGGTATAGTAATCCTGCTTTTTGTTAATAACTTGTTCACATATATAAAGTATAACTAATATAAAATTTAACTTGTAAAATATGGCTAAGTTTTATTTTTAAAATTTTTACGTTTAAATCTATCGTAAAGGAAGTAGCAAGAACATATGAGATATAATTTTATAAAGCAACATGATGCAACAGACTGTGCGGCTGCGTGTCTTGCTATGGTATGTTTGCACTATAAAAAAGAAACAACAATTACCCAACTGCGTGACATGATGGGTACAGATTTAAAAGGGACAAACCTTGTCGGTTTATCAAAGTGTGCGGATGCGCTTGGATTCACATCTAAGGCAGTAAGAGTTGACAAAGAGAATTTTCTTACAGATTTTACACTTCCGTGTATTGCAAACGTTATCACAAAGGAAGGTCTTACACATTTTGTCGTTGTTTTCAAAAAGATCCGTCATAAAAAGATTGACTATGTAATCATTGGCGATCCGGCAAAGGATCTGATAAAAATTACGCTGGACGAATTTTACAAAACCTTTACCGGGACATTATTGCTTCTGAAGCCGAACGGAAAGTTTTCACCGGAAAAAACCGAAAAAGGAAAAATGCTTAATCGTTTTTTTAAGTTGCTGATCCCTCATAAAAAATTATTTGCTTATGCTATTGTTGCCTCGATTATATTAACCATATTAGGGATTGTGTCATCACTGTTCAACAAAATATTGATGGATGAAATATTACCATACAAACTGAAAAATCCTTTGTTGCTGGTAGTCATTATTTTTGCGGTCTTAGCAGTTGTACAGACAATTATCGGTTTTGTAAGGCAGTGGATGATGATATATCTTTCGCAGAAAATAGACATCCCCCTTCTGCTCGGTTACTTTGAACATATCTATAAACTCCCTATGAAATTTTTCGCTTCAAGAAAAACCGGTGATATTATCACACGATTTAGCGATGCGTTTACGATAAAAAATATTTTTACCAACATAGCCTTGACGCTTATAATTGATGTGGCGATGGCCATCATTACAGGTGTTATTCTATTCAATATGAATCTCCAGCTTTTTGGCATCATTATTTGCCTGACAATATGCAGTATTCTTCTTGTGTTTATCTTCAAGCAACCATACAAAAAAATCAACGAAGAACAGATGCAGCAATCTTCCATTCTTAATTCGCAGATTATCGAAGGATTGAGAGCGGTAGAAACCATCAAGGGCAATGCCAATGAAGATACTGAACTTGAATGTATAGAAAAGGAATACATCAAATCACTTCGAATCGGGATAAAGGAAAGTATGCTTTCTAATGTTCAAGGTTCGATTTCAAATCTTATATCAACAGCAGGAAACTTCATTCTTATGTTTTTTGGCATATCACAGGTAATCGACGGAAACCTTACACTTGGAAGCCTAATGGCATTTACAACAATGGCAAGCTATTTTATGGATCCGGTCGGCAGACTTGTCAGCTTGCAGCTCCAGATACAAGAAGCCAATATTTCCATGAGACGACTTACTGAAATCCTCGATTATGATACTGAGCAAAGCGATGGTGAATTTACAGAACTTGAAAAAATTGACGGGGATATTGAAATAAATAATGTTACATTTCGGTACGGCAACAGAAACCCGGTCCTGAATAACATTTCATTTAAGATTCCGAAAGGAAAAAAGGTAGCACTGGTCGGAGAAAGCGGCAGCGGCAAATCAACCATAGCAAAACTTCTGCTTAAGTATTACGAGCCGGAAAGCGGAGAAATATTGCTTGACGGTGCAAATATCAACGAGTATGAAAACGAATCGCTCAGAAGAACAATTTCCTATGTTCCCCAAACTATAGAATTGTTTTCAAAAAGCATTTATGACAATATTAGAGTTTCAAAGATGAATTCTACCCTCGAAGAGGTTAAACAGGCTGCAAAAGAAGCCGATGCTCACGAGTTTATAAAGAAACTGCCTATGCAGTATTATACATATTTGCAGGAAGCCGGAAACGGATTAAGTGGCGGTGAGAAACAGCGCATAGCTCTTGCGAGAGCATTTTTGAAAAAAAGCGATTTCTATATTCTTGACGAATCTACAAGTAATCTTGATTTTGCAACAGAAAATATTATTTTTAATATGATTTATAACAAATTGAAGAAAAAATCTATGCTCATTATCGCCCATCGCCTGGCAACAATAAAGAACTGCGATCTGATATTAGTTCTTGATAAGGGTGAGATTATTGAACAAGGCACACATGATGAGTTGCTTACGAAAAACGGCAGATATACTCGTCTGTGGAATATGCAGCAAGGTAATTTTATAATTAAGGATGATGAGGACTCGAAATCTGACAATGCGGTAGATGTATTTGAGGAAGACGATGACACATTAGTCTATAAATAAGGTGAAATCACTTTTTGCGGAAAAAGTGTTCACATATATGATATGGTTCGCAACATATCAAAAAATAAAATTTATTATTACAAATGATACCAGAAGTGTATCTGAAAGGATTGATTTGAAATGGAAATGTGTTATGATGGCGCATTAGTAATGCCAAAAAATTATGCAGTAGTTAGCGAA
>CANQPS010000037.1 GCA_947625785.1 uncultured Clostridia bacterium | reverse complement strand
CAATGGGCGCATGACTGTTATCTTCGTCATTTCGGTGATTGTTTTGAAACGAACGGAGAGTGTCACACGGATTCCGATATTGGGATCGTCGATAAAACGACCATTCCCGACCACACTTTGCTTGTAGGCGGATTTCCCTGCCAAGATTATAGTGTCGCCAACACATTATCTACGGCAAGGGGCATAGAGGGAAAGAAGGGCGTTTTGTGGTGGCAGATCAGAGATACTTTGATCGCAAAAAAGCCGCCGTTTTGTCTTTTGGAGAACGTCGATCGATTATTGAAATCTCCCGCTTCTCAACGTGGGAGAGATTTTGGCATTATACTAGCGTGTTTTGCCGAGCTTGGTTATAGTGTAGAGTGGCGCGTTATCAATGCGGCGCAATACGGAGCGGCGCAACGTCGCAGACGGACATTTATCTTTGCTTATCGTAATGATACAAACTTTGGAAAGCAAGCGGCAAATTTGACTGACGAGCAGATCATTCGCGAAAGCGGACTTATGGCACAGGCTTTCCCCGTTGAAGAACTGGGGACGATCCATCGTAGGAAACTTCCCACAGATCTAATAGAAATCAGCGATCATTTCAAGTACGAATTTGGAAATGCGGGCTATATGCACGAGGGAACGATCGCCACGACGCAAGTTACCGAAAATGAAATCGCTCCTATCCTGTTGCGCGACGTACTGCAAAGCAATGTTGACGAAAAATATTATATCACGTCGGACAAAATGGCTGACTGGGTATATATGAAAGGCGCGAAAAGAAAAGCGAGAAAGACTTCCGAGGGGCATGAATATGTCTTTTCCGAGGGCGCGATCGCTTTCCCCGATCCGTGGGATCGTCCTGGACGCACGATGCTTACGAGCGAGGCTTCTCCCAATCGTTCCACGCACATCGTGGCAGACCCCTGGACGGGAAGATTGCGCACTTTAACGCCCGTGGAAGCAGAGCGTTTACAAGGGTTCGACGATGATTGGACAAACACGGGTATGCCCGATAGGATGCGGTTTTTCTGCATGGGAAATGCTTTGGTCGTTCCTATGATAACCCGCATGGGGCGTATCTTGGATGAGATCATAGCACAAGAGGAATAAACAATGGAAGGCACGGTCTATCGCACAAAAGAAGCATTGCTGAAACGCGCACAGGAGATCATCGGGATCCCGCTCGGAACGATCGACAAAACTGGGCGGCTTTCTACTGGCAAAGGCGCGATCGGCACGATGATCGAGGAAAGTTGGTTCGGGTATTCTCCAAACTCCGAATCTGAACCCGATTTCCCCGAAGCGGGAGTAGAATTGAAAGCTACTCCCTATCTTCGCAATGCTCACGGCGATATTCGCGCCAAAGAACGGCTCGTATGCAATATCATCAATTACATGGAAGAATACGACCGTACCTTTCAGACAAGCTCTTTTTGGCATAAATGCAACACCATGCTTTTGATGTCGTATGAGCATTTTAAGGACAAGCCCAAAGTCGAGTACCATATTGACAAGGCAATATTATTTAGTTTCCCCGAAGAAGATCTAATCATAATCGAGCATGACTGGGAACGCATTATGGATAAGGTCCGCAGGGGGTTGGCGCATGAGATTTCCGAGGGCGATACATTGTATCTCGCCGCTTGCACGAAAGGAGAATCTGCGGCAAGTGTTCGTACACAGCCGTTTTCGCCCCTACCGGCGAAGCAAAGAGCGTATTCTTTGAAGGCTTCATATATGACGCAGATCCTCAATAGGTATATTTTTGGCATTGAGGAAAACGAGCGGATCATAAAGGATTGGCGTCAACTGGCGGTACATACCTTTGAAGAATACTTGCTTGAAAAAGTCAGTCCGTATTTCGGGAAAACGCAGGACGAATTAAAAGCGATATTAGGCGTAGAAAGCAAGGCGAAAAACTTGAACGAATTGCTCCTTGCCAAGATGCTCGGGATCGAGGGCAAGATTTCTAATTCCGAAGAATTTCAGAAGGCAGGCATTTTGCCTAAAACGATACGGATACAGCTCAATGGAAGCATAAAAGAAAGTATGTCTTTCCCGACTTTCGATTTTATCGAGTTGAGCAAAGAAACCGTATGGGAAGAATCCGAACTCTATAATTATTTAGCCCCGAAAAAGTTTTTGTTCGTTATTTTCCAGGAGAATAAGGATCGCAAATTTGTTTTTGAGCGTGTGCAGTTTTGGAATATCCCAAATGAGGACTTGGAAGAAGTTGGTCGTGTGTGGGAACGGACTGTGCGGATCATCCGAGAAGGTGTGGTTTTAACTCCGACCGCAGATGGCGTAGAAAACAATTTGCCAAAATCTACTGAAAGCGCGGTCGCCCATGTTCGTCCGCACGGTCGGGACGGTTCGGATAAAGCCCCTCTCCCCGACGGGCGCATGATGACGAAGCAATGCTTTTGGCTGAATAATCGGTATATCAAAACCCAAATTATGAAGGGATCATGAAACACCCGAAAGCGTACGACACAACACCGCAGATCCGCAAGCGAATGTCAAAAGTCAAACTGAAAAACGGCGTTGCGGAAACAATGCTCGCAAAACGACTTTGGCATTTGGGTTATCGGTATCGGAAAAACGATAAACGGCTACCTGGCTCTCCCGATATTGCGATCCTTAAATATCACATTGCGATTTTTGTGGACGGAGAGTTTTGGCACGGGAAGGATTGGGAAGCGCGAAAAACGGGGTTGAAGAAAAACCGTGAATATTGGATAGAAAAAATCGAGGAAAATATCGCCCGTGATATGCGCGTCGATGCCGAACTGAATACTCTCGGTTGGCGCGTTTTGCGGTACTGGGAGAAAGATGTCTTGCTGAAAATAGACGATATTATTTTTGAAGTTTCGGAATCCATATCAGATATTAGATTTGACACCCTAATCAATGAGGGATCCCCCTTTTTATGCGAACGCCTACGATAACCCCACTTGTTCAAGACAAGCACACGCCGCGTTCTCACAACCCCAACTTTTCGGAGTAAGGCAAGGGAAAATCAAGATGAAATCATTGGAAGAAATACGCGCCGATCTGCGCTTCATTCGGGAATATTACAAACTCAAACGCTCGATGAAACGCCCCTTTGAAGTCACCGACCACGGCGACTATAAAAGTTTGATTGCGCGTTATGATACGCTTGCAAAGGCGGCTCCGAAGCGGCAGGCGCAGGTGTATGAGGGGTTGTATCTTCAAGGAAAAACGCAAAAAGCACTCGCGCAGGAGTGGGAAGTCACGGAGAAATACATTCAAATTCTGAATAAGCGGCTGTTGCTGTTTTTGCAGTCGCATTGGGAATGAAACGGGCTATTCGATTAAGACTGACTACCGCTCACCATGAGAATACCCACTCTTTTGAGTGGGTATTTTTCTATGGGGTGAATTATACTATCAAGTGCAACAGGTGGGGAGAAAAAAAGTAGTTCAAACGGAAGTCTGTGTTATAATAGAGC
>CANQPS010000036.1 GCA_947625785.1 uncultured Clostridia bacterium | reverse complement strand
AAAAGAAGTTTTATACGTAGTATAAACTCTTCTCTTTTTCCTTTATTTTTTTACTTCAAACTGTCAAACTCCCGGCGTGGCTTTTAGCGACTGCCTACGCTAAATATCCTCAAATTACTTATGATTTTTTGCAAAAAACCAAATTAAATCTTACCCTTAGAAAGAACATTCTTCGAAAAATAAAGGATTCTTACCGCGTCAGTGCCAAAAATAAGGAAATAATCGTGGGTGTATTACGTTAAATCTTGTTAAAATTGATTTTAATTAATATAATTAATTATGTTATAGAAGGAGTTTGTTAAATGGAAAAAGGTTCAGGACTTCTTGTACATATCTCATCATTACCGAGTAAACATGGGATCGGTACTTTTGGAAAAGAAGCTTTTGCTTTTGTGCGCTTTTTAGAAAAAGCCAAGCAAAAATATTGGCAGTTATTGCCACTTAATCCAACCGGCTACGGTGATTCGCCTTATCAGTCGTTTTCAGCGTTTGCCATCAATCCATATTTCATCGATTTGGATTTATTAGTCAAGCAAGGAATGCTTACTAAAGAAGAAGTGAAGAAAATCAAAGGAGGCACCAATCGCCTTTTTGTCGACTATGGTGTCGTTTATCAGGAGCGTTTTGATATTTTGCGTTTGGCATACCATCGCGGATATGAAACCTTGAAGGATAAAGTTGCTAAATTCTACAAGAAGAACAAAGTGTGGCTTGAAGATTATGCGATGTTTATGACGATTAAAAAATTGCATAACGATGTCTGCTGGTTAGAATGGAAAAGAGATTATCGACTCCATAAAAGAAAAGCGGTTCAAAAAGCCAAAGAAGAAAATTTTGAAGAGTATAATTTTTGGATTTTTATTCAATACCTAGCATTCACTCAATATCAGCGTCTTAAAACTTACGCCAAACGGCACGGCGTGAAAATCATCGGCGATATGCCTATATATGTCTCATTGGATTCCGCCGATGTGTGGGGCAACGCTAAATTATTCCAACTTGATTCATCGAGAAGACCCACTAAAGTCGCTGGAGTTCCACCTGATTTTTTCTCAGCGACAGGGCAATTATGGGGCAATCCGATTTACGACTATGAGAAGTGTCGTAAAACCAATTATCTTTGGTGGCGTCGTCGTGTGAAATGCATGTCTAAGCTTTACGATCTTTTAAGAATCGATCACTTCCGTGGCTTTGAAGCGTATTGGGCGATTCCATATGGCGAAGAAACTGCGATCAATGGTCAATGGGTCAAAGGACCGGGTTTGGAATTATTTGAGGCGATTAAAAAAGATGCCGGTAACTTGCAAATTATCGCTGAGGATTTAGGCGTTATTACTAAAGAAGTTAGAATGCTTAAAAAGGCGACGGGATTCCCGGGTTTAAAAATTTTCCAATTTGCGTTCGATGATTATTATCGTTGCTTATCGATGAATACCACTCACAATGAATGGGGGGAAGAGGTCCCGATTCCACAAGATGTTTACGCTGATCCTAAACGCTTAAAAGAAGCAAGACTTACTAATTCATTCTTACCGCACAATTATGAAAACAACTGTATCGCCTATATCGGAACGCACGATAACGACGTGATTACAAACTTTATTGACGAACATCAAGACCAAATTCCGGCGATGATGGATTATTTAGGCATTCAAGATTCTCAATATCTTATCGATACGATGATCGGTTCTTTGATGAGAAGTAATGCCGATGTGGTTATTTTTCAAATCCAAGATCTGTTGAAATTAGACAAGTATTCGAGAATGAATACCCCTGGTACCGCTATTGGAAATTGGCAATTCAGAATCGATAAGAAAAAATTGACTAAAGAATTCGCAGAACATTTGGCATGTATGGTCGATGAAGCGAAGCGATAAAAGAAAAATTTAAGGAGAAAAAATATGAATATTGAAGAAAGATTAAAAAAATTATTTGAAAAAACTTTAAAAGGAAAAGACATTAATCCTGATAGTGATTTAAAAGATTTAGGTCTTGATTCATTGGATACAGTTGAATTGATTATGAATATTGAAGACGAGTTCAATATCGAATTTGAAAACGAAGAAATGGTTGCTTTAAAGAAAGTTTCTGACGTTTATAAAGCAATTGAAGCAAAACTTCAAAAATAATAAAAACTTATTGCATTCAAAGTACCGATATGATATTATTCTACTTGCCGTAAAGGTAAGTAGAAATATGCTTAGTTAGCTCAGTTGGCAGAGCAATCGGCTGTTAACCGATCGGTCGTAGGTTCGAGCCCTACACTAAGCGCCATCGGCCCGTTGGAGAAGTGGCTTAACTCACATGCCTTTCACGCATGCACTCATGGGTTCGAATCCCGTACGGGTCACCAACGACATTCAAAAGTCCGTTATTAAGGGCTTTTTTTTGTTGTAAAATACGATAATAAAAAAGCACCAAAAGGTGCTTTTTATTTATATAGGAAATTGTATTTAATAACGAAATAAAAAAAATAAGGGAAAAAGAAGAAAAGGAAATAATTATTTTTTAAGTTTATAGATAAAATTGCCTTTAATTTGATCATAAACATCTTTAGGGACAAGATTATCACCATTACAATTAACACAAATACAAGAAGGGAAGTCATCATTAGTCATTTCAAAGCATTCTAAAAGTATGTCTGCTTCAACTTCCTCCTCGTAATCACAATCTAAGCATTTCATATCAATGACTTCGATATAACCACACCGGGAAAGCAATCTTCAGAAAACCAATCTTCATGAGAAATATCTTTACGACGTATTCTAAAATTTAATTTCATAAGCACCTCAAAAATTTTATGGGAAATAAGATAGCTCAAGATTCATTATCATTTGAGAGCCACATTTACATAAAGTGGGATTATAACCAAAAGATAATTTTAAACCATTTACCCAATAAGTATTATCTAACATTTTGTTTAATTGTGCATCAGTAAATAATTTATCAGTGGAGAATTTAAATGAAAATTTATTGGCATAAAAACCATAATAACGAATTTGTTGAAAACCTTTGTCAGGGATATGCTTAATCAGCTTAGCCATAAAATCAAAAACACTTTCAGTAATTTCTTGTCTGCCATTTTTTAAAGAATCATCAGATATATCATCGTCTTCGTGAGGGTCATAAAACCAAGTGACAGTATTGTTTTCAAAATTTACAGACAAAATTCTTCTTTCTGATATTGCAGGGTGCGAAGCATATCTTGCAATATAATTTGTTAGAGATTTAATACTATTTATAGTTGTTTTGTCTTTAAAAAGTTGAGGACCATAAAAGTAATAACCATGTGGATAGAGTTTTTTAAGATTACGACATAATTTAAATAATTTTTGAGATAACTTTTTATTTTTAATGACATCACGACAATGAATATAAATATTATGAAATAATTTATTTTGAAAAGTAATTCTTAAGTATTCATAAGGAAAGAAATTAAAGCACTTCAAATTACCATTGTTTATAAAATATCTTTCAGCAATTAAGACATGAATATGTGGATGCCATTTTAAATCACGACCAAAAGTATGAAGGAAAGAAATAAAACCAAGTCTTCTCTTTTCTTTCTTATAAGC
>CANQPS010000035.1 GCA_947625785.1 uncultured Clostridia bacterium | reverse complement strand
AAATGTTACATTTGACACAGATAAACCAGCGTGATTAACTGCAATAGATTTTGCTTTATCAAGTCCTATATAAGTATCTGTATTTACATTATCGTCAACTAAAACTTCTATATTTTTACTGTGAATTTCACCGCTTAAAGCATCAATCTCATAATCATATTTATGGGTAGAAGTATAGAACTCTATATCATATAAAGATTTTCCATCATCATAATCAGCCTTTGTTTCTGTAAAAGTAACATCTGAAATTGATACTCCCGCATCAGCAAGTGCCTTATTTTTCGCCGTATCTAAGTCAATTTTATCCGAAGCAGACGGATTTTGACTATTATCCTGATGGTTCATATCATTATTTACAGAATTATCATTAACATTTTCTGTTTGTTTTTTAATTACAGAACCGTCCGAAGCCTTTATAAGATATTCATATTCTTTACCATCTGCAATAAACTCAACCTCATAAACAAAGTGACCTTCTTCAAAACTAAATTCGGTATTAATAATTTTAGCAGATACAGGGTCAATTCCTGCGTCCGCAAAAGCAAAATTCTTTGCATTTTCCGCTCCAATTGAAGAATTTTCGGCAACAGCATTAACTATAAATAATGTACAAATACTTAACATTACTATAATTGTTGCAGTGCAGATAAGTGTAACAGCAGTTTTTTTAGGTGTTGCAAATAAGCCTTTGATTTTTTTCATTTTAAAATCGCCCCCTTAGTATTATTAATAGTTGAACAAATTTTTATAAAGTATAAAATCACAGTAAACATATCAGTTTAGTAAATTATACCATATATTCTATATAAAAGTCACTATACATATTAACCGAAAATTTATATTATTTATTGTTAATATTACTCATTAATTTTTTAGCTTTATCAAGACCACTTGTAAATAAAAAATCAAAATGATATAATTAATTTAATGGTTATTTCTATTTTAATAAACATTGATTGGAGGATTTAATTGTGTTATTAGAAAATAAAATTGCAATTGTAACAGGCGGTACTCGTGGTATTGGTTTCGCCATAGTGGAAGCATTTTTAGAAGAGGGTGCAACGGTTATACTTTGTGGTTCTCGTCCGGAAAGTGCCGAAAAGGCTGTATTACAATTAAAAGAAAAAAATTCTTTAGCTAAGGTTGAAGGTATAAGTCCAAATTTATCTGATTATAACGAAGTAAAAGATGCCTTTAATACTATAATTAGTAAATATGGTCATATAGATATACTGGTAAATAATGCAGGTGTTTCTGAAAGCACCCCATTTACCGATTATACTCCTGAAACCTTTGAGCGTGTTATGGACTTAAATGTTAAAGGTGTATTTAATTGTACAAAAGCTGTTGTAGATTATATGGTAGAACAAAAAAGTGGCGTTATTTTGAATACATCATCTATGGTTAGCATAACAGGTCAGCCAAGTGGTATTGCATATCCTTCCTCTAAATTTGCAGTTAATGGTTTAACAATTTCTCTTGCGAGAGAATTAGGACCAAAGGGTATTCGAGTAAATGCCGTTGCACCTGGTGTTACATATACAGATATGATGCGTTCAGTACCTCAAAAATATATCGACCCATTGGTTGCAAAAATTCCATTACGCCGAATTGGTCAACCTGAGGATATAGCTAATGCTTTTGTATTTCTTGCCTCAGAAAAAGCATCATATATTACAGGTGTAGTTTTGAGTGTAGATGGTTTGGCTCGTTCGTAATGATTTTAGAAATTATAATTATGAATAATATATTCTAAGACTATAGGTACTTGTATCTAATATTGAAAATGTAATTTTATTGCCTTATAAAAAAACATTTTGAGGTAAAGAGTAGTATTTAATCTCTTTACCTCAATTTTATTACATTTTCAAATTTTACATTTTATTCATAATATCTTCAAATACTTTAAGTAGTTTAGGATTAAATGTACCACATTCACCATTTTTAATCATTTGTACTGCTTTATCGTGACTAAATGCTTTTTTATACACTCTTTCAGAAGTCAGTGCGTCGTAAACATCGGCAACGGACACAACTTGTGCCCATATTGAAATCTCATCACCTACTAATGCGTCAGGATAACCTTTTCCGTCCCAACGCTCGTGGTGATGTCGGCAAATATCACAACTATAATTATATATACTCTCATCTATGATGTTTGGGAATTGCTGTAAAAATTCGTATCCTTTTACAGTATGCAGTTTCATAATTTCAAATTCTTCTTTTGTAAGTCTGCCCGGTTTATTAAGAATACTGTCAGGTATAGAAATTTTTCCTATATCGTGAAGGATAGAGGCTGTAACAATTTTATCAATTTCAGCTTTTGGAATATGGTACTCAGGATATTTTTTACTTACTTCTGTCATTAATTTTTTTGTAAGACCACAAATGCGTTTTACGTGTTCTCCGGATTCACAATCCCTAAATTCAATAGCCGTTGCAAGTAGTTCTATCATTGATTGGTTCAAATTATTAAGTCGTTCTACTTGTTCGGCAACTATCTGTTCTAATTCGTTACGGTGACCATATAATTCTATTATATTATTAATTCTATGTTTAATGAAGTGTGCCATAAATGGTTTTCTGATGATATCAACTGCACCAAGATGATAAGCCTCGATAAGCATTTCTTCATCATCTGCGGCGGTTATTAGAAATACAGGAATAGTTTTTATTTTTCCGTTTTTATTCATATCTTTTAAAACTCCAAGTCCATCGACTTCCGGCATAACCAAGTCAAGAAGTAACGCGGCAATATCCGGTACTTGATTTATAATTTCTATTGCCTGTGCGCCGTTAGTAGCCTCTATTATATTGTAATTGCCTTTAAAAATTTCTGACAGGATAATACGGTTAATTTCCATATCATCAACAATTAATATGGTTTTTTTACTATTCATTGTAACCTCCTAATAAGTTTTAGAGAAACGCTTTATTACATATATTTTTCTATACAAGAAATGATTTTGTTTTGAATAGGTAAAATTTTATTAAGAACTTCTTTTGCTTGTTCAGGTTGATTGGAACGCAGCAAATTAACTATTTGAGTATATCCCTCATAAACCGGAGTTATTGATAAATTTCCGGCAACACCCTTTATAGCGTGTGCTTTTTCTGCTGTATCAGTACAGTTGTTACAATCAAAATCCGGATTTATATAATAACTTTTAATTGTTTTGGTAAATGTTCCAAGCAATCTTTTATAAAGATTTTCGTTATTACCAAGACGCACCAACGCCTCGTCAATATCCACACCCAAAGTTTTTAATTCCTGAAATAAATCCATAAAGATGCCTACTTTCCCATATAGTTATTTTTTATTTGTTTTTATAAAAAATTTTATGATAATTTCGTTTCCATCAACAGTGAAATATTAATAATTTATTGTACATAAATATATCCGTTATTACAGTGACTATTGTAGAATTTTATTATAATTTTATCAGCCTTGCAAGTGTTCGCAAAATGCAAATATTGTATAAAAATCTGCAAAAATATAATATTTTTGATTTCGTTAAATATCTCGCACTTATGAGCTTAATATATTTGTTGATTTTACCGTTTTTATCGTCTTATTATAACATAAACTTTGTTTAAAATCAATATTTACTTTTTGCCGTGGGTAACTATTTTACCGCCCTTGGTTATTTCGTAATATGTGTTATAATAGAAATCATAATAATTTAACCTAAATAGGCAAGAAGTCCCCCGCTTCTAAAGAGGTGGGATGAATTGCAGGTCAGCCGCAGGCTGACTT
>CANQPS010000034.1 GCA_947625785.1 uncultured Clostridia bacterium | reverse complement strand
AAGGATAATTTAGGATTATTAGCGGGTGATGGGTAATTAAATGTTATCTGTAGAATTTAATTAAAATACTTTGTGTCAAAATTGTATTATTGGAGTATCATAATATGCGTTATAAGCAGGAAAATCTCATTAGAAGTATAATATTTGGTTTTTTAGTACTCCTATCTTTGGTATATGTAATACTACCGTTATTAATTTTTAATAATGTATCCAAAGATATAGTAAATATAGGTATGTGGCTTGTCACCGCACTGTCTGGTTTTCTATCCTTAAAATTACATAAAACTGTGCTAAAACATGAAGTATATTGTAGAGATGATCATTTTATTGATCGCTTAGATGAAAGAAATGTTTTATTTTCTTTCTTAACATCTAAAGATAATATTAATTCTCTCTTCTTTGTTAAAGGCGGCATGTGTCGAGGAAAGACTATGCTTTTACAACGGTTTGCAGATGATGTCAATCACATAGGATTTAAAAATGAATTTCAGAGGAAATATGGTAAGGCTAAACAATACTCTGCATATTATATTGCTATTGATCAGTCCTGTAACAATATTGTGCAAAAAATTGGGCTTGATTTATGCGGAGATGAAAAGATTAATACTTATGATAGATTGAGCGTTTTCCTCAGAAAAGCCAGCTATCGTAGAAAGGTTGTATTGTTAATAGATAATATTAGCAAGGCCCAAAGCCACAAGGCAACAGAAACCGCTCATGCTCTTCTATATCATAATACTCGACTAAAAATTATTTTAGGAATTACAGAGGATGTTACGTCTGGTAATTTATGTACTCTTACTCCACCATTATTTGGTGAAATGCAAATTAGTGAGTTAGCAAGAATATATAATAGAAACATTTCTTTTCAAGATAAACAAGAAATCATTCGAATCTCTAATGGCATACCGTCATATGTAAGAATGATTTTTCAAGCGAATAAACTAAACTCATCAATTACACTGTCAAATATCGAGGATATTCAGAACATTGTATATCTGCAATTAAAAAAATTAGGAAGCAATATGAATATTGCTGCATTTCTTGCGTGCTTAAAGTTGTGCCAAAAACAAGCTGTTCCTAAAGAAGAACTTTTATCTTTGGCTAAAGCGTCTGAGTGCCAGCTGGCAGAAGTTTTTGATGCCGCTTTAGCGCGCGAGGAGGTTTCTTCAAATGTTTCCGTCGTTTTAATGGACACAATGGTAGCAGAATGTTGTCGAAAAATAATACCATACTATAAATTTCTATTAAAAATATATAGGTTTTATAAAGAAAAATATCCCCAAAACGATATTGTATTGACAACTTTACTAATATTACCAGATTTACAAAGTGATTTATCCAAAGATATTTTAGAAGCAGCTTACGAAGCAAAAAAATACTCTCTATTTGCATGGCTTGGAGAACTGGATAAAAACAGAGAACTTAAGGCACTTTATAATAAACCAGAAGTGTATAACGCATTTCGATATTTCTATTTGTGTTCCCTATTACAATTGGGTGAATATTCATTGGCTATTGATACGCTAAGATGTTATGAACAATCAGATATTTTATTACCATCGCTGAGAGCAAGCGATTCATCTGCAGGATTCGAAATGCAATATCTTTTCATTGATTTGCATCATTTGAGTAATCAATTTGAACTCGCTCTAGGAGAAATAGATGCTGTCTTAGCTAATATTAATATTCAGCCAGAAAATAAGTATCGACTGTTATACTTGAAAGCCCATTGCTTAAAACATCTTGGGAAACAGTTACAAGAGGCTGATTGCATTTTAAAAGGATTGGAAAAAGAAAAAATTCCCAACGATTTATATATTAAGATTCTGTATTCTCAACTAGCTATTCATTTATTTTGGGGAGATAATACCTATGATTACAAATCAATTATTAATCGCTTGAATGATGCATTTATAGCGGAAATTACACCAGAAAAATTACATGCAATGCGCCATTTTGCGCATTATTTATGGAAACAAGATGGTAGCGTAGTTGATGCGCTTAAAATTATTGATGAAGGACTAAAGATATTAGAAAAAAACAGATGGCGAATTATTTACGACTATTATTTTGAAAAGGCTGAATGGATGCGTATACAGAATACTGAAACCCAAATGATTATCAATAATACATCTACTATTATTGATTTCTATGAAAAAGCCATTCAATTTGCTGGAGAAAATCAAGATATTAATCTCGC
The DNA here is from genome assembly GCA_947625785.1 of uncultured Clostridia bacterium. Classification (GTDB taxonomy): domain Bacteria; phylum Bacillota; class Clostridia; order Oscillospirales; family Acutalibacteraceae; genus CANQPS01. The sequence continues at coordinate 1,627 of CANQPS010000034.1, read as the reverse complement.
TTGTTGTGCATGGCTGGGAAAAACTCTTACACAACTTATGGAACAAGACCAATCTACATTTTGGCGCAAAGAGCAGTTAAAGACTTTAGACGAGGAATATATAAAGATGGAGCAAGCTGGACTAGAGATTAATAGAGCTTATATAACATACATGAAAGCATTATTGTCAAATGAGCAGCCTTCTGAAGAATTTATTTGTTATTGTAAAGCGAACAGGTACTATGACTTGATCCAGCACATAGAGCAAAACAAACCGTTAAAATTAACCGTTATGTAAGGCATTATTTATTCTTTCTTTGGTCACAGCATCGAAGGTATAATAGATTTTTCGATGGCTAACTAATGTTGAAATCCTTGTATTGACAGTTTTTGTGTCGATATTATTATATTGAAGCAAGGTTAAAATAGATGCTATTTCTTTCATTTCTTTTGTGCTCCAACCATACCTAGTTACTTCCTGTACACCTATACGGATGCCACTGCCCCGATAAAGTTGCTTATATCTGGCATTTAACGCAATGCCAAAGTTTTTACAATGGTTCATAAAAACGTTCATCTGTTCAACTGACATTTGCAAAAAGACTTGATGGGTATTGGTATACCTGTTGGGATTTATTTTAATAACATTGAATCCATTATTTTCCAGATATTTTCCGAGCATATTTGCATTATTTATTATAGCTTTACCGTATGAATCTCCAAAAACTTCTAATTCCATTAAAACCAACGAAAGGCTTAATATATGATGAAATTGTACATTGCGTAAATAATCTGGGTTTATTCTTGTATCAAATCGTTTCGCTAATTTGAGATTTTTTGTCATAATTAATCCACAGGTTGGACCAGGGATTGTTTTATGTGTTGCACCCATTAGAATAAAATTATCGTCTTCTGAAAACTTATTTAATGGATTTTCATTGTTCTGATGTACCATCAATCCCAATGTTTGTGTTGCATCATATATTAGTATACAATCAGCGGGAAGCTGTATTTTTTCTAAATGGGGCTGTTGCAATAAATCCGAGGGACAAACTAAAATGCCTTGAATACTATTTTCCTTTATAATCTGATTAACAGCATCATAGTCAAAATCCATTTCATCAAAATCAAAAGGTAATTCAATAGTAGAAATTCCCAAACGTTTACAAATTAATGGCATAGAACTATGCCCACCACTATCTTCAGATGAAATCAATATTTTATCTCCATCTTTAAACAAGCTCATTAAAAGAACCATGACTGCATTAACGCCTGAAAGAGTGCGGGGGTCAGCATATTTGCAGTGAAATAAATCTCTACATTGCGCATTTAAAAGTTGATAAAACTTATAAAGGTATTCTGCTTCAATGAAATTATTATTTTGGTCTAAGGCTTGTATTCCGCCCATAATATACTTTTCCTGCAACTGTGAGTTTAAAGCAATTTTGGCAAAAGGTGACATGGGATTTTCAGCAGCGCATAATGGAAGCAAATTCTCATCATAGGTATTAACATTATGACAGAGATTTTCAAAACATTTTAAATATTTAGACATATTGAACTCTCCTGTAAATGTGATGCCACCATTAACATAATGACAGATAACATTTAATTACCCATCACCAGCTAATAATCCTAAATTATCCTT
>CANQPS010000033.1 GCA_947625785.1 uncultured Clostridia bacterium | reverse complement strand
CGATACTGTACAGACTACTGTACTTGAGCGAGAAGCCCCCGTCTCTAAGCGAAGCGTAGGCGGCGGGAGTATGTCACTAAAAGAGGAATTATTATATGCATATAGTCGAAAATAAAACCTTTGATGAGGAGCGTGCCTTATACGGCAGTAAAGATTTAACAGTAAAAAATTGTTCATTTGCCGGAATAGCCGACGGAGAAAGTGCACTTAAAGAGAGTTGTAAAATTAAAATTGAGAACTGCTTTTTTGACTTGCGTTATCCATTCTGGCACAATAATGAACTTATAATTGCAAACTCAAATATGACAAAAAACTGCCGTGCGGCAATATGGTATTCAAATAATGTGGAAATTTCAAATACATCATTGTATGGTATAAAGGCTTTAAGAGAATGCAGTAATGTTTTAGTGCATAATTGTAATATTATTTCGCCTGAATTTGGTTGGTCTGTGCGTGGAATAAATATGGAAAATACAACGGCTTCAAGTGAATACTTTATGATGCGTTCAGAAAATTTGGAATTTCTGAATGTCGAATTAAACGGAAAATATTCGTTTCAATACATAAAAAATGCTGTGTTTGAAAACTGTAAATTTGATACGAAAGATGCCTTTTGGCACGGTGAAAATATAACAATAAAAAATAGTATTATAAAGGGCGAATATCTTGCGTGGTATTCCAATAAAATCACATTGATAAATTGTAAGATTATTGGTACACAGCCATTTTGTTATTGCCGAAATCTTAAAATAATCGACTGCGAAATGATTGATACCGACCTTTGTTTTGAAAAATCTGATGTGGATGCAAGTATTATTACACCAATAATAAGCATCAAAAATCCTACAACAGGAATAATACGAGTTCCTTTTGTTGGAGAAATTATTCGTGATGACCCAAAATCTGAGTGCGAGATTATTGTCAATTAAAAATACAATAAGTCTTAAATCATATTAAAATAAAAATCACCCATTTTAGGGAGTTCAGCACAGGGATTTACGGAAATAAGTAAATTCAAGATGATAGCCTTCAGGCGGAGCAATAGAAAAGCGACCATATAAGAACGGAAACGTTCCTGTATGGTCGTTTGTATTATTTAGCAAACAGCTTTTTTATAATTTGTCGTAATTCTTTCTTTTCGAGTGAAACACCCTCTCTGCTTTCACAGGTGAAAACGGATTTTCCGAATCCTTTTTCCTGACAGCTGATTTTGAAAGCCAAATCCTCGTAATGGGCGTCGCACCAACAGATTTATCCGATGGAATCTGTGCGATAAATGAATTTCACCTGACCGTCCATATCCTCGCTTGCACCTGCAAAGTTCTTATAGTGCAGGGACACATCTCTTGTCGCACGGAATCTTGTCAAAAGTCCGTTAAGATCACCGTCTACCGCATCTACCAGCTTTTGGATGCCTTCTTCGTTAAATTCTTTCAGTCCATCGGAAAGCTGCATGGCACCGTCACGAAGCTGGGTAATTCCATCCACCAAAGCCGGCGTTCCATTTTTCAGTGTAAGGATACCATCGTAAAGCTGCGAAGCTCCGGCAGCAAGCTCGGAAGTACCGGCCTTTAAGTCATCCGTTGCGGCCTTCAAGGTCCCTGCTCCCGCCGCAGCGTCTGCTACACCGGCTGTATAGCTTTGCAGGCCGAGATAGAATACGTTGTAACTGTCAAGGGAGGATTTGAGTGCAATGACCGATTTTGCACCCTCCGCAGCGGCGGCAAGCTGTGCCTGCACCTCGTCGGATACCATTTGTTCCGAGATGATTTTCTGAATCTGCAACTCTGTCTGCTCCGCAATCGTCTGCTTGATGGCATCGCTTTGCATTTGTTCACTGGTCTTTGCGGCAATGGTATCTTTGACCTGCTGAGTTGTCATCTGCCTCTCTACTTGTGTCTGAATCTGTTGGGTAATCTGCTCGGACTGCATCTGCTGTTCTATCGCAGCCTCAATTTTTTCCTGCGTCCCTTTATCTATCTGGCCGGCTGCAACAGCGGCATCATAAGACGCTTTATCCATATGCAGAACAGACTGAATGACCTGCTCTGATACGATATTACGAACGGCTTGTGTCACCTGCACCGTAACTTCCTCTTTGACTGCGGCTGTGACTTGTGCGGTTACTTCCTCCTGAACAGCCGTAGTGACTTGCTGCACAATCACGTCTTTCTGCGCTTCCACGGCTGCGGTTACTTGGCTTTGCGCCTGCTCATATACGGCGTTTTCGTCCAGCGATGCGATGACGCCGTTCAAAACTTGCGCATAGTTTTCTGTCGTCAGGGTCGGGACGTCCAGTCCTGCGGCTGCAAGCTGGGTGTTCGCCGTGGAGAGCAGCGTGTCGAATACCTGTTTAGCTCCGCCGTTTAAGGTGTCGTTGTTCGACGCAAGGGTGTCCAGTCCTTCGCTTAGCTGCGCAGCTCCGGTTTGAAGTTCGGCTGCTCCTGCATCCAGGCTGCTGGCTCCGTTTTTGAGGCTCTTCGCTCCGGCGGCAAGCTGATCGATTCCCTCCACCAGTTCATCCGATTTCTCAAGCAATGTGGCTATTCCCTCATAAAGCTGCGAGGAACCATCCAAAAGCTGACCCATAGCGCTTGTCAGTTCATCCATTGAGGCACTAAGCTCCGAGATGGAATCAAAGCCGTCCGCATCAAGTTCGCTGAAAAGCTCATTTGTAGCAAGCGTTACCGTCATATCAAGTCGGAAGTTATTAGCATCAGCGGAGATCTCCACATAGTCGGGAATTTCCAGTTTGTCTCTGGAGATTGCAAGGTTTTCCTGCAGACCTGGAAAGGCAATCCCGATTACAGCGGTGCGGCTGCCGTCATTTATCAATTTCCCGTTTGTAACCTCCACATTTGTAAACACATCGTTGCTCAGCAAAGCGCCGGTCATTATGGCAAACGGGACATAGATTTTCTCCTGCTTACCATCGATTTCTACTGATTCATACTGCTTGTTTTGATACTCAAAACGAATGGTCACTCGGCCGCTTTTTCCAACCAAATCGTCTGGCGAGATGGGCTTTCCGTCCAGTTTATAGGAGACCGAAAGGTCAACCGGAAGTTCTTTTTCGATATTGCCCTGATAGTAAATGTCGTTGCCCTGGGCGTCCCATACACGCATATTGTCGCCGTTCATAGTGTAAGTTTCATCGCCCTTGACATTTTCCACATTCACCAGTTCGGATTTATCGCTCACCGCAGCATTAGCGAGGGAGTTCTTAATCCAATCGCTGACAATGATTTTCTGAACGGAGCCGTCTTCTCCGGCAAGGACATACACGGTTTCATCCTTGGAGATGCCGGCATTGTCTGAAACGTTCGCAGCTTTCGGTGTTTCCTGCTTTTCTTCCACTTTACTGTCGGTATTATTTAAGGCGAAAGCAGTTGTGGCGATCCCTCCTACTGCGAGAAGTGCACAAAGGCAAAGTGCGATGATTTTAGTTGAAGATTTTTTCATTTCAAAAGTACCTCCTGTTCGGTTTTGTTTTTCTTTTTCATTCCCAGCGTGGTTACGCAAATGACCTTATCCAGCAGAAGCAGAAGTGCCGGAAGGATCAAAATGACGCAGAGCATACTGATGACAGCGCCACGGGCAAGCAGCATACAAATCGAGCTGATCATATCGATTTTTGAGTATAGTGCTACGCCAAAGGTGGCGGCGAACAATCCAAATCCTGAAACCAGTATGGACGGGATGGATGCGGTAAGCGCTGTTCGTACCGCCTCCCTTTTGTCCTGCCCACGGATTCGCTCGGACTTGTATCGTGTCGTCATCAAAATGGCGTAGTCCACGGTTGCACCAAGTTGGATGGTGCTGATGCAGATCGGCGCAATAAACGGGAGGCTTTGCCCCAGGTAATGCGGCAGACCGAGGTTGATAAAAATCGCCAATTCAATGACCGAAATCAAAATAAACGGCAAAGAAACGCTGCGTTCCACCAAGGCGATGATGAGAAAAATCGCAACAATGGAAATCGCATTTACAACCTCAAAATCGTGGGAAGTGACGTCAATCATATCCTTCATGCAGGGTGCTTCTCCGATGAGCATTCCGGTCGGATCGTATTTTTTCAGGATGGTATTCAGAGATTCGATCTGCGCACCGACTTCATCGCTTGCTACGGGATATTCGGAGTTCAGGAGCAGCAGTTCCCACTTGTCGCTCTGCAAAAGACCGGTAACGGATTCCGGCAGAACCTCTTCCGGTACACGGGGGCCAATCACAGATTCAAGTCCCAACACATACTTCACTCCGTCCACCTGTTCCATTTCCTTCATCATTTCACGGACGGATTTGGGCGAAATGTCTTTATCAATGAGGAGCATATGCGTCGAGGCGATGTCAAACTCCTCCGACAGCTTGTTGTTTGCGATCATATATTCCATATCATCAGGCAGAGATTCTGCAAGATTGTAATAGACTTCGTTGTTGGTTTGGTTGTATCCGTAAAAGGCAGGCGGTATAAGCAGCAAAAACACGCAGAAAAAAACAGGGAAAGCCTTTACAGTGCCGCCTGCGAGGCGGTGCATATTCGGTATAAGCGACTTGTGCTTTGCCTTTTGCAGCGGTTTATCCAGTACGAGAATCAGGGACGGCAGCACGGTCACACACCCGATCACACCCAAAATAACGCCTTTCGCCATCACAATGCCAAGATCACGACCGAGGGTAAAGGACATAAAGCAAAGGGCGATAAATCCGGCAA
>CANQPS010000032.1 GCA_947625785.1 uncultured Clostridia bacterium | reverse complement strand
TGGCTTGTTATACAAGTGAAATCGCTGTATAATAATTACGAAAGCCTCCCGTCTCTTTTAGAATATAAGCGGGAGACGGAACACAAAACACATTTTTGTATGGCGTTAAGCCCTGTATTTTCAAGAGAAAACAGAGGTAGGCTACAGTTTAGTATCCAATTTGGTGGGGTGAAGCGCCGCGGATTATGAGTACCTTTATCGAGAGCTACAATTTTTCCGGCAAGACGCTGGTTGCGTTCTGCACCTCCGCCAGCAGCGGATTCGGCAGCAGCGATTCCGCACTTCGAACTGCCGCCGGCGGAGCCACTTGGCTGGACGGCCACCGCTTTTCTGCCGGAGCCTCCGCTGACGATGTACTTGCGTGGGCTAATGGACTTGGAATCAACTAAATTGGAAATTATTTGAAATGCCCTGTACCGGAAAACCCGGCACGGGGCGTTTTCCCATCTAGCCGCTTGATGGGGAGTCGGAACGTCAGCAGGATGGCAGAAAAGGAGAACACGATGAATAAGTCAAAACAAATCGGTAAAAGAATTGTTGACCTTGCCATGATTGTTCTTCTGCCGCTTTTGATGTGGCTAACGAATGATATTCATGTAATTATTGTGTATTCTGAGAAGAAGATAACTCAGTATATTATGTTGAAGAATTTGCAAATATGATCAAAAAATTAAATATATACCTAAGCAGCAAAATTTAATTTACTTTTTTATATAAAAATGATATAATCGAGACATATAATTTTGTTGATGGAGAGATTACTAATGACTGAACAATTAAATCAAAATGAAGTCAGAAAATTCAGAGGAACGGTGTATGCAAAGTTAAGTTCTTGGAAATCAGTATTTTCAAGTGTAAGGGAGATATTTAAGCCTATATTGAAAGGATATCGTTATGCTTTAGAAGCAGATAGAGAAACAGAAACAGGCGAAAATTATATGGAATTAAAGCTTATAGATGATACAGTAATTTCTTTTACTGTTCTACATAATAAAAAGGCTAATAATAATTTTATAGAACTTGCTACATTTGTTAGTAATATGAGATATGGAACCGATTCTGAGAAAGAAAAGATGGTATTAGAAGTATTAAATTTTAATTATATGATGTTAATAGAATTTGAAATAAATTCAGATAATGACAGGTCTGAGTTTATTATGAAGCTGTTATTAGATGTTACTGAGAAATTAGATGGATATTTATTTATGAAACAAAGTGGTGTATCTACATTTTTAAATGGTAACGGAGAAAAAGTTTTTCCAAAGATATAAATATTATGTATAAGGGGTAATAAATTTTATGACAGAGAAAGAAAAAATGTTATCAGGACAGGCATATAATTCATATGACGAAGAACTTGTTAAAGAGAGAATGAATGCCAGAAAATTAACAAGATTATATAATCAAAGTATAGAAGGAAACGATAATTATAGAAGAAATATATTAAAAAATCTTCTTGGAAAAACCGGTGAAAATTTTTTTATAGAGCCAGACTTTAAGTGTGACTATGGTTATAATATATCATTGGGAGAAAATTTTTATAGCAATTTTAATTGTATAATGTTAGATGTATGTCCGATAACAATAGGAGATAATTGTTTTATAGCTCCGAATGTGTGTATATTCACGGCAACGCACCCAATAGATCCTATTGAAAGATTAAGTGTAGAATATGGTAAACCGGTTACAATAGGTAATAATGTATGGATAGGGGGAGGAAGTATAATAAATCCTGGGGTAACTATAGGGAATAATGTAGTGATTGGTTCGGGTTCGGTAGTAACAAAAGATGTGCCGGATAATGTAGTGGCAGCAGGTAATCCGGCAAAAGTAATTAGACAAATTGATATAACATATTAATACTTATATATTTTTAAAAAATGTAATAATTAATTTAATCAGGTAAAATTTATTGAATTTGCCTGATTTTTTTATTAGTAGGGTAAAAAGAAATTTGTTTAGTTAAATTATCCAAAAATTAAATTAAACTTTTAATTTTACTTTAGAGAAAATCTTGACTTTTGTTATATATATTGTGGAAATACAAATTAACTTATAAAGATTCCTAAAATTATACAAATATTTACCGCAAGTTTAGATAATAGTAGTTGCATATTGACAAAAGCTGTGTTAAAATTAAAATAGTATATTAAGGAGGGGTAATATGGTAAAGCGTATAGCGATATGGTCCATAGCCGAAGACGATAATAAAGAACAAAATATAATAAAGTTAAAAGAAATGTTTGTTGCTCTTTCTGAAAAAATCCACGGTTTAATATCTTGTGAATTTGGCGAGAATTTTAACTATTTATCTGAATATGATGTGATATTTACAGCAGTTTTAAAAAATCCTTCTGATTTAAAACAGCTTGAAAGAAATCCTGAATATATTAAGATTAAGGAATTTATTAAAGAAATAGAGGTAAACAATGTTATTGTTGATTTTGAGGCAGAGGTTTTGAAAGAAACAACAGTAAAAACTCCAACAGTTCCGCAGGTAGTGGTACAACAACCGGCTGCTCAACCGGTAGCACAACAAGTTGTTGTTCCTCCTGTCAATAGAGCTGTTGTATCAAGCGAGCCATCAACTGTTCCGCCATCGCCGACAAAGGGAGTAATATGGAAATGCCCTACTTGTGGAACAGAAAACCTTGATATAGTAGGAATGTGTGGTTGTGGTCAAAGGAAAGATGATCCAATAGCAAGAAAAATAGAAAAGCCGGTTGTAGTTAAGCAACCTAAAATTATAGAAGAAGTACCTGTTGAATCAGCACCGACAAAAACAACACTAAAAGATATAATAGCAGAAGTAAAGGCAGAACAAGAGGCAAAAATAGACCCGGAAGCAGAACAAAGAAGAAAAAATCAAGAGGCACTGCACAATCAGTCAATGTCGGCAAGTTGGAAATGTCCTGCTTGTGGTAAGATACACCCTGAATTTGTAGGAATGTGTGGTTGTGGTAAAGTTAAGGCAGAAATACCTATTGAAGAACTTGAAATAATTGATAACAGTAAACCTATTGAAGAAGCCGTTGAAACACAAGAAGTTCCAAAGACAACATTGAAAGATATAATAGCAGAGGTAAAGGCAGAACAAGAGCATAAAGTAGACCCAGAGGCGGAAGAAAGAAGAAAAAATCAAGAGGCACTGCACAATCAATCAATGTCGGCAAGTTGGAAATGTCCTGATTGTGGTAAGATACACCCTGAATTTGTAGGAATGTGTGGTTGTGGTAAAGTTAAGGCAGAAATACCTATTGAAGAACTTGAAATAATTGATAACAGTAAACCTATTGAGGAAACTGTTGAAGCACAAGAAACTCCAAAGACGACATTAAAAGATATAATAGCAGAAGTAAAGGCAGAGCAAGAGCATAAAATAGACCCAGAAGCAGAACAAAGAAGAAAAAATCAAGAGGCACTGCATAATCAATCAATGTCGGCGAGTTGGAAGTGTCCTGATTGTGGTAAGATACACCCTGAATTTGTAGGAATGTGTGGTTGTGGTAAAGTCAAGGCAGAAATACTTATTGAAGAACTTGAGATAATTGATAATAGTAAACCTATTGAAGAAACTGTTGAGGCACAAGAAACTCCAAAGATAACATTAAAAGATATAATAGCTGATGTAAAAGCAGAGCAAGAGAGTAAGATTGATATTGAAGCACAAAAAAGAAGGGAAACACAGGTTGCATTACACAATAAGTCGATGGCTGAATCGTGGACTTGTGTTAATTGTGGAAGGACAAATCCTGAATTTGTAGGAATGTGTGCTTGCGGGCAATTGAAACCACAGCCTGAGGTTGAAGAGAAAGCAGAAATACCGAAAGCAGAACCGAAAGCTGAAGAAAAAGCAGAAATACCAAAGGCAGAACCAAAGGTTGAAGAAAGAGTAGAAATACCAAAGGCAGAACCAAAGGTTGAAGAAAGAGTAGAAATACCGAAAGTAGAACCGAAAGCTGAAGAAAAAGTAGAAATGCCAAAAGCAGAACCAAAGGTTGAAGAAAGAGCAGAAATACCGAAAGTAAAACCGAAGGCTGAAGAAAAAGCAGAAATACCGAAAGTAGAACCGAAGGCTGAAGAAAAAGCAGAAATACCGAAAGTAAAACCGAAGGCTGAAGAGAAAGCAGAAATACCGAAAGTAGAACCGAAAGCTGAAGAAAAAGCAGAAATACCAAAAGCAGAACCAAAGGTTGAAGAAAAAGTAGAAAAACCAAAAGTTGAGCAAAATGTTCAAAAAATAAAAGATACAGATGATAAATTTGTAACTTTGAAAGAATCTTCATATGAAGAAGTAAGACCAACTACCAAAAAACCGATTATAGAAAATTTATTTACAGTAAAAAAGGGCAAAGTAGAAAATTCTAATATTTTACCAACTGAAGGTACTTGGAAATGTCCTACTTGTGGAAAAATAAATATTGATATAGTAGGAATGTGCGGCTGTGGTCAATCGAAAGACGATCCTGTTGCAAAAGATTTTTCAGAGATAAAGAGGAAGAAAGAAGAAACTCAGAGGATAGCTGATGAAGCAAGAAAAAGGGAAGAAAAATCTATTCCTGCACCTATTCCAAGAAGTAATTCATTAAAGGATATAATAGCTGATGTAAGGGCTGAACAGGAAAGTAAGATTGATATAGAATCTAAAAAGAAAATGGAAGCCCAAAAGGCACTACATAGTAAGTCGATGTCAGCGAGTTGGAAATGTCCTGATTGTGGCAAAGTACATCCTGAATTTGTGGGGATGTGTGGTTGTGGTAAATCGAAGAATGATATACCGCCAGATAAGCTTATAATTATTGATAATGCTGCTAAATTAAATGAATCAACAGAAGTTGTCCAACCAGCGCCAAAGCAATCTCTTAAAGAAATAATAGCAGATGTGAGAGCTGAGCAAAAGGTAAAAGATGATACAGCAATTAAAAAGAAGTTAGAGGCTCAGAGAGCACTGCACGAAAAATCAATGTCATTCAGTTGGAAATGTCCGGACTGTGGAAAAATACATCCTGAATTTGTAGGAATGTGTGGCTGCGGAAAATCTAAGAATGATATACCTCCTGACGAACTTATAATAGTTAATAATCAAGAGATATTAAGACAGTCAGAAGTTAATGTTTCTAAACCTTCTCCGCAAGCACCGCCAAGAGTTGCAAAAACAAAGAAAACAGGAAATATAATTGCAGCAGAACCTATGGAAAATTCTTGGATATGTCCAACGTGTGGCAGAGAAAATGCAGATGTTGTAGGAATGTGTGGTTGTGGTCAAAGGAAAGATGACCCGGAAAAACACGAATTAAAGCCTGTTTCTACCGAATTGGTTCAATCAAGGAGGACGGAATATGAGAATATTGAAACTCCTACAAAACAGACATTGAAAGAGATAATAGCAGATGTAAAGTCAGAAATAATTGAAAAATCAAAAGTAGTAGTAAATACTAAATTAGAAGAACAGCTTGTATTGCACGAAGTAGCTATGGCAAATAGTTGGAAATGTCCGGATTGTGGAAAAGTAAATTGTGAGTTTGTAGGAATGTGTGGCTGCGGCAAGTATAAGTCGGATATTGACGAAAATGAGCTTATATTGGTAAATCAGTCTCATACAAGACACTGCGTTGAGATAGTGTTTGATAAACAAGGTACGATTAATCCGGAGGATTTAGTAGCTAAGAATTCAGCTTGTGAGAAATGTATTAAATCACATCCTGAGTATTCGCAACTTTGTGGATATGTACAGCTTAAAAAGGATTACGAAAGGCATACTGCGAAAAATCTCGGAAGCTATGATGAACCTGAAGATAAAATTATTATATCCGAATTAGATCCTGAAAATGCAATTCGTAAAAAGACCCAGCGTAAACCATCTGTTACAAATATTGATGAAACGCAAGTTGATAGACGAAAAGAAATTGAAACGGGTGTTTCAAGGTCACAGACAGTTGCAGAAAAACCTGTAATAGAAAAACCTGTGATAGAAAAACCTGTGATAGAAAAACCTGTGATAGAAAAACCTGTGATAG
>CANQPS010000031.1 GCA_947625785.1 uncultured Clostridia bacterium | reverse complement strand
AAGAGCCTCTTGACTATTACTTGAGGATACATTTGCCATAAAAATTACACCTCCTCATCAAACGGAAAATCAAGTCCGAGTTCATCAAAATATGGTTTCAATTCAGCATTTATTCCCTTAATTTCTTTCTGAAGATTTTTTATCTCCTGCGAAACTGCTGCAAGATCTATTTCCGGTTCTTTTTCGAATGTATCAACATACCGAGGGATATTTAAATTAAAACCATTTTCTGAAATTTCATCCATTGTTGCAACATGGGCATATTTGTCAACATCAACACGATTTTCATATGCCGTAACAATTTTATCAATATCCTGATCCCTAAGAATGTTCTGATTTTTACCAGCTTCAAAATCCTTAGATGCATCAATAAAAAATATATTATCTGTATTGCTTCCTCGCTCTTGTTTTAAGACAAGTACGCATACAGGAATACCCGTTCCGAAAAACAGGTTGGCCGGAAGCCCAATAACAGCATCCAAAACATTCAATTTCTCAATCAGATATTTACGAATAGTTTCCTCTGCTCCCCCTCTGAAAAGCACACCATGAGGCAACAAAACAACCGCACGTCCATCTTCATCCATATGATGAACCATATGCTGTACAAAAGCAAAATCCGCTTTAGACTTTGGTGCAAGTTTACCATACTGGCTAAAACGGTCATCCTCTAAGAACTTATTATCTGCTGACCAGTTAGCTGAATATGGGGGATTTGCTACCTGAACCCTAAATTTATTATCTTCAAAATAATCGTGTTCCAAAGTATCTCCATTATATATGGCAAAATTCCGATATGGAATTCCACGCAAAATCATATTCATTCGCGCCAAATTATATGTGGTTGATGTAAGTTCCTGTCCATAATATAAACGAACATTTGCATAATTTTTCAGCCTTAAAAGCAAGGAACCGGAACCGCAGGTAGGATCCGCTGCTGCTTTGACATCCGTCAGGCCAAGGCAGGCCAATCGGCACAGCAATTCTGCTGGACCTGATGGCGTGTAAAACTCTCCTGCTTTCTTTCCTGCTGTTGCTGCAAACTGTCCAATTAAGTATTCGTATGCATTACCAAGCACATCAATTTTCGTATCTTCCACGCCAAAATTTATCTCATCCAAAGCCGCAATAATTTTAGCCATAACCCCACTACGATCCTTGACCGTATGTCCTAGCTTTGTAGAATCCAACTGCATATCAGAAAATAACCCCTCAAAGTCCTGCTGGCTTTCATTTCCGATGGTAGATTCCATAAGTGAGTTAATAGCTTTTTGCAAAAATTCAATGTCAAATGCACGGTTCTCCACCATTTTAACAAAATTACGGAATAGATACTGAGGCTCAATCACATAACCCAGATCTCGCAGTGCTTCCTCTACAACCGCTTCTTTATATTCCTGATCTTCCCATGCTGTTTCATAGTCGATATTGTCATCTTTCAGTAAATCTTTCATATATTTTTCAGTTCTATCAGAAAGATAATAATAAAATATCATGCCAAGAATATAATTCTTAAATTCATAGGCTTCCATATTGCCACGGAGTGCATTTGCCATCGCCCAAAGTTTCTGGCAGAGTTCTTTCTGATGCTGCTGTATGTTGTCCATAATTTCAGTTCTCCTTTTTAGTTACTATATTTATCTACATGAATGTGTATAAAATCTGTGATACGGTTTACAAGTGCCTTTTTCTTTAAAAGCGGCATTGGCGTGATGATGCGATCACGAATATCTCCCGGATTTAATACGCCGGTAAACTCATATTCCGCAATCTCATCTTTTAGCATTTCTGCATCCAATTTCTCCTGCTCAGCAAATGACTCAATTTCTTCCAGTTTTCGTTTGTTTTCAAAGTCATTGTATTCTGCATCAATGTCTTCGCTTCCATCGAATCCCGAAACAACCTCATCCAAGAAGGCACGCAAAATATCAATTTTCTTATGCAGGTGCATATTGTCGGAACGATTGAGTTCTTCCTTAATATGCTCAATATCCTTTTCCCTTGTTTTCACGGATTCAAAGTTAATATTACGAATCAGGTTCATAATATATGCAACATTTATCCGATCGCTCTCCATAAGCTCAATACAAAAGTCCACATCATCCAACACGGATACTACTTCTTTTCCCGTTTGGTGTTTTCTATATAGCAGCAGGTACTTGCTTTTATAATCCTGATACTCCTGATCGGTCATATCAAGATTGCTGCGGTCTATATTAAATTCAACAAAAGTCTGCATGGAAAGCAAATACCTCGTAAGTTCCCTAAACAACACAACAAATGTTTTTTGATCATCTTCTGAATACATCATATCGATGGAAGCCGGGGTAGGAGCTATCTGCCTAATTTTAGCTACCAACTCATTAAACTTTTGCACATAAAGTTCAAAAGGTTCAGTCAGCACACCTTCCGCATGACCTTGTGAAAAAAGGGCAAGTGCATCATCTGTTTTTTGTTTCAGATTGCGGTAGCATACAATAATGCCCCAAGGCTTCGTGTCCTTTTCCACCCTATTGGTACGACTGTATGCTTGGAGAAGGTCATGATACATCATGTCCTTATCCACATATAAAACCGACAGAGGCTTGCTGTCAAACCCTGTCAAAAACATATTAACTACAATCAAAATATCCAGTTGCTTTGTCTTTTTTCCTTTTACCCTATCTGAAATATCTTTATGATATGCTGCAAAGGTTTCTGTACTAAAATTAGTGCTAAAGGTATCATTATAATCCTTTATAATACGCTCCAATGAATCTCTGGAATGCTCATCATGTTCCTCATAATCCTCGTTTGCCCCATATGAAAAAATAGCACTGATATTCAAATCGTGGTCTATTGATTTGAAAATATCATAATATTTTACAAGCATCGGAATCGAAGCAACAGCAAAAATAGCAGTATACTGTCTGTTTCTTGTTTTTGCTTTATGATTCTGAATAATGTGATTGGCGATGATATTCATACGCTCATCTGCCATATACAATTCTCCCACATCGATTGCTTCCGTCATAGTGGAGTCATTTTCATCATAAGCGCCTTTTATTGTAGTTATATACTCCACATGAAAACCAAGGACATTATTATCAAAAATAGCGTCCTTAATCAAATATGAATGTAGGCACTCTCCAAACAATGTCTGTGTTGTCTGAACAACTTTTCCTTTCACCTTTCCGTTGACCTCAAAACGAGGTGTTCCGGTAAAGCCGAAAAATTGTGCATTATTAAAGTGTCGAACAA
Source organism: uncultured Clostridia bacterium (assembly GCA_947625785.1). Lineage (GTDB taxonomy): Bacteria > Bacillota > Clostridia > Oscillospirales > Acutalibacteraceae > CANQPS01. Next base: position 2,861 of record CANQPS010000031.1, on the reverse strand, counting down.
TATCTTTATGCATATCACCAAACTGTGAACGGTGGCACTCATCAATAATGAAGATAACCTTTTCATTTTTATATGTATCCATAACTGATGCGTAGCGCGATGATTTTACGGCATTTGACATCTTCTGTATAGTCGTAATAATAAGCTGGCGGTTCTTATCCTTCATTTGACGGACAAGTATACCCGTATGGTCTGTAGCATCCACAGAGCCAGCTTCAAATTTATTAAATTCCTCTGTAGTCTGTGTATCAAGGTCTTTCCGATCAACGAGAAATATGACTTTCTTTATATTCGGATTAGAAGCAAGAATCTGTGCTGTCTTGAATGCAGTTAAAGTTTTCCCTGCTCCTGTTGTATGCCAGATATAGGCATTGCGGTTTGTAAGCGTTGCCTGCCGTATCAATGCCTCTGTAGCATAAACTTGATATGGACGCATTACCATCATAATCTTATCCGTATCATTTAAAATCGTGAACTTCGTCATCATCTTTGTGATCAGGTCACGCGCAAGAAATACAATGGAAAACTCTTTCAAATTCGTAATTCTTATGTTGTTATCATCCGTCCAAAAAAAGGTATGCGAAAATAAAATATCTTTATCACTATTTGCAAAATACTTTGTATCCACACCATTTGAAACAATAAACATTTGAATAAAATGATAGAGTCCCTGATATGAATGTTTACGATAACGCATAATTTGATTCACTGCTTCTTTAATGTCTATGCCTCGGCGTTTCAATTCGATCTGAATCAACGGGAGACCATTAACAAGCAGAGTAACATCATAGCGATTAGTATACTTCCCTATAACAGTAGTTTGATTTGTAACCTGAAAAATATTTTTTGTATATTCTTCATCTAATAATGCAACATATACCTTCGTTCCGTTATCTCGTTCCAAAACAAACTTATCCCTCAGAATTTTAGCACTTTCAAATATACTATTGCCATTCAGATAATTCAAAATACGCTCCCACTCTTTATCTGACAGCGTACCTCCCTGCAAATTTGCAGAATTAAACTTTTCAAACTGTACTTTGAAATTCGCCAACAAAGCATCATAATCTGGCAGGACCACCTGCATATAATTTTGACTCTTAAGTTGCTCTATCAACTGTTCTTCCAGTTGAGCCTCACTTTGATAGGCCATATGTAATCCTCCTCTGCGGTACACATAAATATACCGTTATTGTTTATGATACCGCCTTTATATACCTTTTACATTAGCATATCATGCTTTATGTCCCATATACCGGACTCGTCTTAAATCAGATGGTTTTTCAGCATCTTCTGGAATAAGCCAAATCCTTCCTTTGAGCACTGCACCCGGTATTCTCCCTTCCTTGCAGTATATTGCGATTCTCCGTTGGGACACATTCCATTTTTTGGAAAGTTCTGCTGTTGTCAAAAGTGTCATTTGCACTCCTCCCTTATCAAACAATCCAACACTTTTATTATATTCTTAAAAGCGAATAATTGCAACTTCTATTTCCACCTTGTCTATACCTATTTCAACAGTTCATCATAAGTTGTACCCAGAGCATCTCGGATGCCTCTTAACTGCGATGCCTGTATGTGCTGTATCTCCCGTTCTATCTTGACGAGTACCTCTCTTGTAATGGAAACATCCAAAAGCTGCACTCTCCTTACCAGTTCAGTCTGCCCGATTCCTTTGCTTTTCCGAATATTCCTTATATTCTTTCCAATGTGAATGATACCGTCCTGTTTTACCTTTTGTTCCATAATTCTCCTTTCGGACTAAAATCAGTCCTTTTCCTCTTTATTTTATTTTCTTTCCGTGTTATAATGGGACTGATACTAGTCCACTTTGGGAGAAAAGATTATGGAAAATACTGAATTTAAAGACAGGATATTTGATGTCCTAAACGATACAGATGATCTTCCGATTGCCGATCTGGATGTCAATGATGCAGAAAACCAGATAAAGGTCACTCTGAATGATGGTACACAGTTCATGATTACAATAGAATCTTATGGGAGACGGTTTATACTGAAACCGTAGTTGACCGCTTTTCCATTTTGCCTATGATTCTCTGCATTCGCTGATTTATAAAGCTGTTCTTACGCCGAATTGGAATTCAGAAAACTTGAATATGTGGGAATCCGCAAATAAGTTCATGGAAAGGATGGCAAAATGGTAAACTATAAACTCATAGGAAAGCGGATAAAAGAAGTCCGCAGACAGCAGCAGATTTCTCAGATGGAACTTGCAGAAATTTCCGGTCTATCGGTTTCATACATAAGCCATATTGAAACAGCCCAGAAAAAAGCAAGTCTGACTTCCATCATCAACATTTCTAATGCCCTTGGCATAACTGTTGACGAACTGCTCTACGGCAACCAGCTCTACAATCCAACAGATTATCAGACATACCGACCTATTGATGGCTGACTGCATTGTTGACTGCATAAAGATTGAGAGAGATCTTAAAAAACTGAATCCCCCTGTTGGCGTTTTCTTCGAGACGGAGAATCTGTTTACTCTTGGTGAAGACAGCGAGGTCATGCTTTCCATCATGGCCATGATGGTGCAGGAGGAAAGCCATACCAAAAGCGAAATCATGAATGCTTCGATTGAAATGCGTTTCCGCAGGGGAATTTTCCTGACTCCGGCTCTGCTCGGATATGACAAAGACGAAAACAGAATGCTCGTCATCAACGAGGATGAGGCAAAAATCGTAAGGCTAATTTTTTATATGTATCTGTACGGATATACCTGTCAGGAGATTGCCGATACGCTTATATGAGTATCCCGCCTTACTCATGCTCTGGATCACATGGACAGACTCACAGAACTCTGTGAAGGATTTTGATGTGTACCGGCTTGCCTGATCGCT
>CANQPS010000030.1 GCA_947625785.1 uncultured Clostridia bacterium | reverse complement strand
TCTAACTTAAAGTATAAATATATGGTATGCTTAAATGGAACTTGGACAACAGTTCGTTCGGCAAATACAACAAGCAGTTATACTTGGAAACCAACAAAAGCAGGAACATATACGGTTCGTGTAGTTGTAACAGACGGCAAGAATGAAGCAAGAAAAGATATTACAGTAAAGGTAACATCAGGACTTACAATTTCGTCCTTGACAGCGTCAAAGACAAGTGCAACAGTAGGTGACAGCATAACATTAAAGACGACAGCAACAGGCTCTAACTTAAAGTATAAGTATATGGTATGCTTGAATGGAACTTGGACAACAGTTCGTTCAGCAAGTACAACAAGTAGCTATACTTGGAAACCAACAAAAGCAGGAACATACACAGTAAGAGTAGTTGTAACAGACGGCAAAAATGAAGCGAGAAAAGAAGTAACAGTAAAAGTATCAGCAGTATCTACTGTTCCAACGATTTCGTCATTCACAGCAAGCAGTACTGTCTTATCGCTTGGTTCAAGCACAACATTAAAAACAACAGCAACAGGCTCTAACTTAAATTATAAGTATATGGTACAGCGTAATGGTGGTTCTTGGACAACAATAAAATCAAGCAACACAACAAGCAGCTATACTTGGAAACCAACTCAAAAAGGAACATATACTGTTCGTGTAGTTGTAACAGATGGTAAAACAGAAGTAAGAAAAGATATTGCTGTTATAGTTCAATAATCATAGTATATAGGAGGTACAACTTATGAATAAAGTTAAAAAATTAGCCTCAGTACTATTAATCGTAATGCTTATTTTTGGGGTAAGTTTTGTTCAATCCAATTCATATAGTGTAGATGTCGAGGCAGCTACATCAAATGGCATAAAAGTTCATTACAGATTATTAGATGCAAATGGCGATATGGTCAATACAGTTCCAACTATTTACTATTGGAACAGTTTGCCGACTAATATAACAGAGCCTACATATCCAGGCGTCAAAATGACTAAGAATGGTAATTGGTATGATTATTCTTTTAACAATGTTACAAAGATTAATATGTTATTTATAACAAATGGCAAGCAGTCGGCTGAGCTTACAAGAGACGCAGCCGGAGAATATTGGTATATTCAAAAGGCTAATGGTTCAGGTAAATGGTATACATCAGACCCTGATTATGTTGATGATATAACCCGTACAGATCTTAGAGAAGAAACTATTTATTTCGTAATTACAACGCGTTTCTATGATGGTGATAAAGGTAATAATGTTCACTGTTGGGATGATGAAAAGGCTAACAATTCAGACTTAGACCCAGCGTGGAGAGGCGATTTTAAGGGACTTATAGACAAACTTGATTATATAAAGGCACTTGGTTTTTCTGCAATTTGGATAACACCTGTTGTTACGAACGCAAGTGGTTATGACTATCACGGTTATCACGCATTTGACTTTAGTACAGTAGATGTTCGTTATGAAAGTGATGGTGCTACATATCAGGATTTGATAAATGCAGTACACGATAAGGATATGAAAATTATCCAGGATGTAGTATGGAATCACTCAGGAAACTTTGGTGAAGCTACACTTGCACCGATGTTTACCAAAGATGAAAGCAAACTTGCTTCATCAGATTGTATGAAGGTAATCAAAGGTTCAACACTTGATAGAGCATATCCTAACTATGAAAGTTTAAATCCAGATGCACAATATCAAGCAAGACTTGCCGTTATGAAAGAAGATTCTAATGATGTAAATAATTATTATCATCACGATAAATCATTGAGCTACGGTTCATATACTGAGCAGACAGGACAAATGGCAGGCGACTGTGTTGATATTAATACAGAAAATCCAGAAGCGGCACAATATTTAGTTGATTCTTATATGCAGTATGTTAATATGGGAGTTGATTCTTTCCGTCTTGATACAGAAAAGCATATAAATCGTTTAACATTAAACAGTGCATTTTTCCCATCGTTTACAAGTGTAGAGAATTTCTATATTTTTGGTGAAGTTTGTGCAAGAAGGCGTGATGTTGTAAACGAGGGTGGTTTGTCTGACTCTTGTTTCTTCTATACTTGGAAAGAGCCAAGTGAATGGGCAAATGTTTGGTCAAGTGATTGGAATACAAACTACAATAATGCAATAGCACACTTTAACAAATATAATGTAACTAATCCTGACAGAACAAGCACAAATGCTTTCTTGAATGGAAATAGTTATCATAAGCCGGATTACAGTGAATGGAATGGAACAGGTACTATTGACTTTACAATGCACTGGAATTTCTATACAGCGACAGGTGCGTTTAATGTAGCATTAGCCGAAGATCAATACTTTAATGATGCAACTTGGAATGTAGTATATGTTGATTCACACGACTATTCTCCTGATGACTGTCAAACAGTTCGTTATAATGGTGGTACAGCCGCTTGGGCAGAAAATATGTGCTTGATGTTTACATTCAGAGGTATTCCTTGTATATATTATGGTAGTGAAATAGAGTTCCAAGCAGGTGAGATGATAGATGTAGGACCTAATGCTCCTCTTGCAACAACAGGTCGTGCATATTTTGGCGATAATATTGAAGGTCAGGTAAGTGCTTCTGATTTTGGTGTTTATATAGCAAGCGGCAAAGTTAAGGAAACTCTTAGTGCTCCACTTTCACAACAACTTATAAAATTAAATCAAATCCGCAGAGCAATTCCGGCACTCCAAAAAGGTCAGTATTCAAGAGAGGGTGTAAGCGGAGATATGGCATTTAAGAGAGCATATACAGACAGTAATGGTACAAGTTTTGTATGTGTAGCTATAACAAATGGTGCAACATTTACAGGTATTCCAAACGGAACTTATGTTGATGCTGTATCAGGTGATACACAAGTAGTTTCGAATGGAACACTTACAGTTTCAGCTCCGGGACAAGGCAATTGTCGTGTATATGTACTTAATGGTACAGGCAAAATCGGTGCAACAACAACATATCTTAAATGATAAAAAATCATAGCATAATTTCTAAATAATTATTTATACTATATAGCCATTGAATATATAAGAATTTTATATGTTTAGTGGCTTATATAGTATTAGGTTAATTCTTTATCAGTGGAAACACAAATTTAACTCATTTTCTTTTATAATATTATTAAAGTAATAGATTTATAAGCAATAAAAGTATCTCATACTCAATTTTATAATAATAATTATGAGTATGAGATATTTTATATTTAAAGCAATATTAATAATGTTTTTCGTCTAAAAATTTCTGATATCTTTCTTTTATACACGCCAATACAGTACAATATTTAAAATTTTTTATTTGTGCAAAGTTATATATTTCTTCAAGGTCGATTTTGCATCTATATTCATTTGGAACAGATAATGAATCACATTTTTCATCAAAATCCTTTTTTGCTTTTAGGTAATTATTTTCAGCCTCTCGGAGTTCTTCAAGTTTTTTCTTATATGACATAGTTTTTTTTAAGTGTTTTATATGTAGATTTTTTTCTTTTGCAGATAAATTTTCCTGTTTGTTAAATAATCTTATTTTTCTAATTTTTTTTGTATAGCTTGATATCAAGCTATACAGCATAAGAAATATTATAGCTGCTGAGTACAAAAAATATATTTGCCAAATAAGATTATTTATTATTATATATATAATATCGTTTATAAAACTTTTAGTAAAGAAAAATATTACAATTTTTAGTGAAATGATAATAATTAATCCTTTTAATAACAATTCAAATATAGTCAAAAGTGTATCGAATACATCATAAATATGAAAATATATTTTCTGATGATAAGGTTTTTTAGGTTCAATTTCTTGTTTTATATCATAAAATTTTTTATATGTATCATCTAATTTGCGAGAAAGTTCCATTAAATCATTAAAAGTATTATAAAAATCTTTATTTACGATTTTCATTAATAAACACCTCTAATATCGCAAAATAGTTTTATGTCTAATATTACAATACCATAGTATTTTAATAATGTCAAGTAATTTTTATACAATAGTATTGTGATATTTAACATTAGGGGATATGGATTTATGCTTAACGAAAGAATAAAAGAATTAAGAATTAACCGTAATATAACGCAGGTAGAGCTTGCAAAGAATTTGTCAGTTTCAAAGCAAAGTGTTTCTAACTGGGAAAACGATAACATAATGCCGTCAATAGAAATGCTTATAAAAATCGCAAATATTTTTTCAGTGTCAACAGATTATCTTCTCGGTCTGGATAATAAAAAATATATTGAGGTAACAGGATTGTCTGAAAAAGAGTTAGCTCATATACAACAGGTTATTGATGACATAAGATATAAATATAAAATTCAAAGTAACTTAATATAAATAATTCTTCGTTTATATCTGTGCAAATATTAAGAAAAAATAAACTAATTATTGTTAAAAATCAGTTCAAAATTATGTAATACAGCAAACTTTAAATTAATGAAAAATTCATATTTAATTTAAGTTGAAAAATTGGTCGTATTAGTTTATAATAAATAGTAAATGGATATGGTGATTTTAGCCATAGAAACGGAAATTTTTAAGTAGAACGGAGATGTTTTAAAAATGGAACTTGCGTTGATAGTTTTGCTTACAGGTGTAGTGGTAGTATTTAGCGTACTTATAGTTTTGATATTAGTGGTTAAAATTTATAGTACAATAGTTTACACAGCTGCACAGGGCAGCAAAAAGAAAAATGAACAGGCAAGTAAAATTGCTAAGGAAAAGTTGGCAGATGAAACAGAAAAAACTGAACCTGTTGTTGAAATCATACAATCTGATGATGACAGCGTACCGGATGAGGTAATAGCTGTAATTGCTGCCGCAGTATCATCAATGTATGGCCCAAAAGCCCCAAAAATCAAAAAAGTAAAGCGTTCGTCAGCTTCAAGGTCGGTTTGGGGAAATGCAGGTCTTTTAGAAAATACTCGTCCTTTCTGACGATGTGTTTTTACCCGATTTAATAAAATGCTTTAAACAGAAAGGAATGGAAGTATGAACATTTTGTCACAGCTTGGCGACTCTATTGTAAGTTTGCTGCAAAATTCAGCAGCAGCAGGACTTACTTGGCAAAATTATGTAATGATTGTTGTATCTATTATATTGATGTATTTGGCTATTAAAAAGCAATATGAACCGTTATTATTATTACCAATTGCCTTTGGTATGCTTCTTGTAAATCTTTGTCCTGAAATTATGTATGCTCCTGATTATCAGATGATACCTATGGACGAATATCTGGCATCACATAATGGAGAATTTACGAATAATTATCCTACGGTTATGATGGACGGTGTACAATATGTACAATATCCTGAATATGGCGGATTATTCTATTACTTGTATCAAGGTGTTAAATTAGGTATTTATCCGCCGCTTATATTCTTAGGAATTGGCGCAATGACAGACTTTGGTCCACTTATCGCAAATCCTAAGAGTTTTATACTTGGTGCAGCCGCTCAAATTGGTATATTTATAACATTTATTGGTGCTGTATTACTCGGTTTTGCTTCAAAAGAGGCTGGTTCAATAGCTATTATCGGTGGTGCAGACGGCCCAACAGCTATATTTGTAACGACTAAACTTGCTCCTGATTTATTAGGACCTATTGCGGTTGCGGCATATTCGTATATGGCACTTGTTCCGATTATTCAACCGCCAATTATGAAACTTCTTACAACAAAGAAAGAGAGAGTTATTGTTATGGAGCAATTAAGACCTGTAACAAAACTCGAAAAAATAATGTTCCCTGTTATAGTAACAATTCTTGTTGCCTTATTATTACCTGACGCAACACCGCTTGTAGGTATGTTAATGCTTGGCAATATATTTAAGGAGAGTGGTGTTGTAGACAGAATTTCAAAAACTGCTCAAAACGAACTTATGAATATTGTTACAATTTTCTTAGGCGTAACAGTTGGAGCGACAGCAACAGGTACATTATTCTTACAAGTTAGAACACTTTATATTATTGCACTTGGATTATTTGCATTCTGTGTAAGTACAGCCTGTGGAACACTTTTTGGTAAAATTATGTGTAAGGTTACAGGTGGTAAGATTAATCCGCTTATTGGTTCTGCGGGTGTATCAGCCGTTCCTATGGCAGCCCGTATATCACAGAAGGTTGGTCAAGCAGAAAATCCAAGCAACTTCTTGCTTATGCACGCTATGGGACCAAATGTTGCCGGAGTTATAGGTTCAGCAGTAGCTGCCGGTGTACTTCTCAGCATATTATAATATTCAATAAATATCAAAGTACTTGTCAGATTTTTGGCAAGTACTTTTTTATTTATAAAGAGTTTCGCTCTCTGCGGAGAGCGACCAAAGGCTCTGCCTTTGGAAACCGCAAGCCTTTTAAAAAAGGCTTGACCGAAAACTTTTACATTTTAAAATTTAAAAGTTTTTGAGAGTTTTAAGAGAACTTTTTTCAAAAAGTTCTCTTAACGGGTCGAGGGCAGAGCCTCGTGGGGTGTGGGGCAAAGCACCCACAGAGGTTCCGCCAAAGGCGGAACAGGGGAGTTTCGCTCTCTGCGGAGA
>CANQPS010000029.1 GCA_947625785.1 uncultured Clostridia bacterium | reverse complement strand
ATATTCCTCCATAGCTCAGTCGGTAGAGCACTCGGCTGTTAACCGAGTTGTCGTTGGTTCGAGTCCAACTGGGGGAGCCAGAAAAAAGCCTGTAAACAAGCGAGTTTGCAGGCTTTTTCCATATCAGAGAATGTTAAAAATTTGATAAAATTCAGGCAAACGGCTGTAAACCGTAAATAAAAACAATCGGATGATTGTTGACCGTAAAGATTTAAGGCTGAGTCGGAGTTATAGCACAGGATCACGCTGAAGATTCTGAAAAACAGTCATTTGTTAATTTTGCACAACAGTATACAATTTTTTGCCAAAGCCCAATCGTTTTAGATTTTAAAACGATTGGACTTTTTTCTATATATTTAAGTTTTAAAACTCTAAAAAGTCATAGAAAGGAGAGAAAATTATGAGGTTTAAAAATGAAAGTCATAAAAAGATATTTACCGAACAAATAAGGTGAGTGTTGTATTTTGGAAGATAAAAAAGTAGAACGCGAAAAATTTGCAATGATGTCCATACCGATAGAAATGCTTGAAGAAATAGGCATATATCAAGACGGTATATATCAGGATGAAATAATTCAGTTTTATGTATCAAACGGAAAACTGATAATAGAACCTATTGACGAAACTGAAGATTATAAGTGTAATGGAAAATGCGAAGGCTGTCCGATAGGCACATTGGATTGCAACGGAGATTGTGCAATCTGTGCGTGTAGAGAATACTGCGAGGTAAGTGAGGTGGAATAGAAATGCCTAAAATATACAGAGTTTTCGGTAAAAGAGGGAGAATAACCATTCCGTATGAGATAAGGCAGAAGGTAGGACTTTCATATAATGATATTCTGTCTTTCTGCGACTCGACGGACGGCAAAACCGTACTTTTAAGACGGGAAAAGATTTGTAACGACTGCAAGAATGAAGTAACTCTTGCCGAATTTTTAGACACACTTTCCGAGGAACAGCAGAGAGCCGTGCTTGTATGTCTTTCGGTAAAGTGAGCGGAGAAAAAAGAAAAGAAAGGAAAAATCGGACTTGGAATTTAAACCAAATTGATTCGGGAGGTCAGTTTACCGAAGATGCGGTTCTTGGGATACAAACGAGGAGAGGACGGAAACCTTGTGATTGACGAGGACGAGGCGGTAACGATGCGGAAAATTTATAGGCTGTTCCTGTCTGGGCTTATTCCTAACGCTGTAGCAAAACGCTGTGCGATGTTTCTGCTCTGGAAAAACAGCAAAAGTCAAAGCGCACCGAAAAGCAGATCTCCGACGACCTTGCAAGGAGCGAGGTCATGAGTGCGTTCGTCAAAACGCTGAAAAAGCAAGGCAATGTGGTGACCGTATTTGACGATGCCTTGTGGGGTGGTCTGCCTCGATTTAAGGACTTCTTAATAATTTTGTAGCATAATGAAATTATAGAAAGGAGTTGTCGGAAATGTACAAGAGAATGATTTTGAGGGACTTGAAAAGGAAAAAGTCGATGAACATCATATTACTTATCTTTGTGGTGTTGTCGGCGATGTTTGCGGCAAGCAGTGTTAACAATATTGTTGCCATAGAGGGCGGACTTGACCATTATTTTGAAGAAGCCGGTATGGCGGACTACTACATTTTGTCGCACAAAAGCAATGGCAAGGATTCCGTTGAGGAGCTGCTGAAAAACAGTGAAAATGCAAAGTCATACCGAAAAGATGATATAATTTTAACATCAAAGGACAATTTCAAACACAATGACAAAAAAATCATGGAATACTCAAACATTTCAATGGTGCAGTCGCTAAGCGGCTCGGATTTCAATTTTTTCGACAGTGATAATAAAATTGTCAAAGAAGTGGGATCCGGGAAAATGTACATCACAGGAGCAATTGTAGGAAAGTCAGATTTGCAGGTCGGGGACAAGCTGACACTGAGCATAGGCGAAATAAAAATGGAATTTGAATTTGCAGGCGTACTGAAAGATGCCCTATTTGGCTCTGAATTGATGGACATTCCAAGAATGCTTGTCAGTGATGAAGATTTCAGAAAAATTGCAAATGATGATTATGTGAAACAGTGCAGTATGTGCAGTCTTTACTATATTGATACAGATTATTCTTCTGCACTGGAATCGGAAATAGCAGACGCAGAAAATGTTTATTTTTCATTAGGCAATGATACCATAAAACTCAGATATTTTATGAATACGCTGGTCGCCGCCATTATTTTAATTATCGGTATTGGTCTTATTGCCGTATCATTTGCGGTACTGCGCTTTACGATTGGTTTCAGCATTGCGGAAGAATTTCGGGAAATCGGCGTCATGAAAGCCGTAGGGCTGAAAAACACTTCCATTCGTTCGCTGTATCTTGCAAAATATTTCTTTATCGCTCTTGTGGGTGCAGTGATCGGTTATTTTCTGAGTATTCCCTTCGGCAAAATGCTGATCGAAAGCGTCAGTGAAAATATGGTTCTTGAAAACCGCAATTCTGTGATGCTTGGCATTTTTTGCTGTATAGCAGTAATCATCATCATACTGTTTTTTAGTTGGAATTGTACGGGAAAAATCAAGAAGCTCTCGCCTATTGACGCTGTTCGCAGCGGTCAGACCGGAGAACGCTTCCACAAAAAAAGCATTCTGCATCTTGGCAAAACAAGATTAAACAGCACTGTCTTTCTTGCATTAAACGACGTATTCAGTCAGCCGAAACAATTCGCCGTTATCACATTTATATTTGCGTTATGTACTGTTTTTGTGATGGTTCTGTCCGTTACAGCAAATACGTTGTGCAGTAAAAACCTTATCGGCGTTGTGTCTATCACAGAAAGCGATGTATATTATCCCGATACTCAAAGAGCCATGGAAATCATGACCGGAGCGAAAACGGAAAGGGAAACCGAAAAGGAAATTTCCGATATTCTTGCCCAGAATAATATGCCCGGTACAGTATATATGGAAGCATGGTACAAATTTCCCGTTACTGTAAACGGCAGGAAATACAACATGACTTTTACAAAGTGCAGGGATACGAAGATGACGGAATACACATACACAGCGGGCAGTCCGCCCATGTATGAAAATGAGATCGCATTGTCAGAAGTAATGGCTGAAAAATTGGATATAGAGATCGGTGATACTTTGATAATAAATATCGATGGAAAAGAAAGAGATTTTATTCTGACGGCACTATTTCAGTCTGTCATGCAGACAGGGCAAATAGGAAGATTATATCAGACGTTGGAAATTCCTGATCGTCTGATAACCGGTACTCCGGCATATCAGATAGATTTTGATGACGATCCCGACGAAAAAACAATTGCAGTGCGAGTAGAAAAGCTAAAGGATATTTTTCAGAATAAAGATATTTACGATGTTCGTGAATTTATCGCACAAACGACAGGCGTTTCCGACACTGTGAAAAGCGTAAGAGATCTTGTACTTATCATATCTTTGATTGTTATTGTACTGATTGCCGTACTGATGGAGCGTTCATTTATTTCAAAGGAAAAATCTGAAATTGCCCTGATGAAAGCAATCGGGTTAAAAAATAGTGCAATTATGGCACAGCACACGGGAAGATTTTTAATTTCGGTAATTTTAGCGCAAATAATTGCGGCTGCATTATGTGTGCCGCTGCTAAAGCTGCTCATTGACCCGATTTTTGGTATGCTGGGAGCGACAGGAATTATTCAGTATCAGTTTGATGTTATGGAGCAGTTTGTCGTTTATCCGCTTATCATCACTGCGACAGTCGTCATCAGTACATTTTTGACGGCAATCTACACAAGGACAATTAAAGCGTCCGATACGGCAAATATTGAATAAACAGGAGGAAATATTATGAATACCGTACTTGAAGTAAAAGACCTTTGCAAGACATATATCGTCAACAAACGACAGAACAATGTGCTGCGAAACGTGAGTTTTTCCGTAAACGAGGGCGAAATGGTGGGAGTAATGGGACCGTCGGGTTCGGGTAAATCCACACTGCTCTACACCGTTTCGGGAATGGATAAAATGACCGCAGGAGATGTATTTTTCAGTGGAAAAAATTTATCCGGTATGCACGAAAATGAGCTTGCAAAAATGCGTCTTGAAGATATGGGATTTATTTTTCAGCAAATGTACATGATGAAAAATCTCTCCGTACTGGACAATATCATTCTGCCTGCGGTGAAGTCCTCAAAAAAGAAGGAGAGCAACCGAAATATTGAGCAGCATGGACGAGAACTTATGAAGCGCCTTGGAATTGCGGAAATTGCCGAGAACGACATCAACGAGGTTTCCGGCGGACAGCTGCAGAGAGCGTGTATTTGCCGCAGCATGATAAACGCTCCGAAGATAATTTTTGCGGACGAACCGACAGGTTCTCTCAACCGTACATCTTCGGAAGAAGTTATGGAGGAGCTTGAAAAACTCAATGCAAACGGCACAACAATGATGATAGTTACCCACGATGTCAAGGTTGCCGCAAGATGCACGAGAGTGCTGTTTATAGTTGACGGAAATATCAAAGGGGAGTATAATACAGACAGTTTAAAAAATATGCGCGACAGAGAACGTTCACTGAATCACTGGCTCATGGAAATGGGGTGGTAAAATGGTCGATATCCTTCTTGTTGAAGATAATGAAGAAATATGCAGTTTGCTTGCCGATTTTCTACGCAAAGAAAATTATACGGTGAGTATTGCAAAAACCGCTGAAAAAGCCTTGTCCCTGTATGAAAAATACGGGGCAAGGCTTGTCCTGCTTGATATAAATTTACCGGATATTGACGGTTTTTCGATATGTGAACGGTTGCGCAGAAATGACAATGTTCCCATAATAATTATAACCGCAAGATCAGACAGGGACGACAAACTGAACGGCATTTTGCTCGGTGCGGACGATTATATCGAAAAGCCGTTTGACATTGAAATTTTGATTGCAAAAATTAAGGGTATTTTCAAACGCAGACTTGCCCGTGACATAATTTCGGACGGAAATATCACATTGAATATTTCGGAAGGTACGGTCACAAAAAATGATGTGCAAATCGATTTATCCGCAAAAGAATCCGAGCTTCTGCAAATATTTATGCAGAATAAGGGGCAGACGCTCAGCAAAGATTATTTATTTAATAGGGTGTGGGGAATCGACAGTGAATCCGAAATGCAGACTTTGACCGTACACATCAAATATCTGCGTGAGAAAATTGAGGATAATCCGCAGAAACCCGAAAAAATTATTACTGTCTGGGGAAAAGGCTATAGGTGGGCGTGATGAAAAGTTACGATAAAATTATTGCCGGGTTCGTTCTTGTTTTTGCTGTCATTTCAGGCGTAACAAATCTTTTTCTGCAATTTAATAAGACAAATAATACGGGACTTTACAAAGTTGAAACAAACCGTATTGTACAGGAACTTGAAGATGGTAATGAAATCAATGCCGACAATTATCAGACGATTGCAGGCGTATCTGAAAATCAGAATGATAACTTTTATGATTCGGAAAATCCGTATGTGATCCGTGAAATAAGCGGGAAACTTTACCGCATTGAATATAAGGAAGAAATTCGGAGCAATAGTATTTTATATCCTGCCAATGTTATTTTGATACTATTGTTTCTGACTGTATCCGGAGTTTTGCTGTATATCAGGCAGGCAATCATCAAGCCTTTCTATGAAATAAGCGAGCTTCCGTATATGCTTGCCAAGGGCAATTTAACTGTACCGCTGAAAGAAACAAAAAGCCGTTATTTCGGGAAATTTATCTGGGGACTGGATATGCTCCGTGAGGAACTGGCACGCTCGCGGCAGCAGGAATTGGAACGGGCAAAACGTGAAAAAACTGCTATGCTGTCCATTTCGCATGACATCAAAACACCGCTTGCGGCAATCAAATTATATGCAAAGGCAATCTCAGGGCAGTTATATTCCGATGCTGAAAAACAGCGTTCGGCTGCGGACAGTATCAATGCCAGAGCCGATGAGATAGAACGCTACGTTAATACACTGCGGGAAAAGCTCATCGGCGATTTTATGGAATTTCACGCAGAACCCCAAGAGGTCTATCTTTCTGCCGTAATTGACGGGATAAAAGGGTATTATTCCGAAAAGCTGAAATCACTCGGTACCAATTTTGTCATAGCAAACTACACGGATTGTCTGCTCCTTTGTGATCCCGAACGTATTGAAGAAGTCCTGCAAAATATTATGGAAAATGCGATAAAATACGGCGATGGAAAAATGATACGCATAGATATTTCCGAGGAAGAGGACTGCATTCTGATAACCGTATCCAACAGCGGCTGTACATTGCCTGACACAGAGCTTTCTCATATTTTTGATAGTTTTTGGAGAGGTTCTAATGTAGGAAACCATCACGGCAACGGATTAGGGCTTTATATCTGCCGCCGTTTGATGAACGAAATGAACGGCGATATTTTTGCGGAAATTCGGAATGATACAATGCGCGTGACTGTTGTATGTCATAAATTCTCGTGATAAATCAAATTATCTTGCAATAGAAAATTGTATATATGTAAATTTCAATAAGAGAAACAAAGGCGTAAACTTTCTAATGCACTCGAAAAAAATTCCGGGTGCTTTTTTATGCCCTTTTGCACACGCTTTAATTTGACAATGCACACGGAAAAATTGTTTGTATCAACGAGAGAGTTTACATAGAAATGTAAACATGAACTTCGATACGACTTGATTTTAGATACATTTTGATTTTTACCTACACTCACTACTTGGTTCATTGAACCAGCCTACACAGGAATGAACCAACTTGAAGATGACATTATTCTTGGACTTTCAGACAAAAAAAGAGCCTCCGAGCCTATGTGGTGTCGGAGGCATTTTTTACATCTTGATTTCTGTGCCGTTCTTGAAAGTGAAGCGAATGTCGTCTTTGGTGTAGACCGTGACAAAATCGATCATGCTGTACCAAAGTTCATCGGTAAACTCCGTGATGGCATCCTGTTTGGCGAGTTCCGAAAGTAACTGCTCGACCATCTCTTTGTGAGCCTGTTTCTCGGCAATCGTCTGTTCCACTTCTTCGAGGCGAGCTTTGGTGCG
>CANQPS010000028.1 GCA_947625785.1 uncultured Clostridia bacterium | reverse complement strand
ATTTTCCGCTCACCACCTTTCATCGCTTACCGCTTGTCGGCGGGTCATGGCGTACCGCTGCACACGCTTATGCTCATTACAAGCACAAAGAGGAAGTATTTGGCGAATGGCTATTCGGTTGTCAAGGAGCGCCGCCCGTTATCGCCACACAAAGGAAAACAGGGTGAGAGGTTTTTTGTCCTCTCACCCTATAGCCCGTGGGAAAGTTCCTTTTTGGACACTATCTCAAAAGATTTTTAATTTTTGCTTTGAGCCTACTCAATCTCTTATAAACGGTGTACTCTTTCATGCCGAGCGTCATAGCGATTTCAGCGATAGAATATCCCTGTAACTGCAATATAACTGCCCGAAGGGTGAGCTTGTCCACCTTAATCAAGAGTTGATAGAGCTGCTGATTTTCAATGCTGTCCAGAAAGTCCTCCATGGTTTTTATTTCGGGGAGTTCCTCGCTTTCCGCAATTTCCTCAAGGTATGTACCTACATCCTGCATACGCTGATAGTACCGCCTATCAGAATTGAAAATCGCCCAATCGTGAATACGAAGCTGCTCAATGGTGTCCTCGTCGACGCCCAATTCCCGCAATTTCTTTTCCTCGGCTTCTTTCCATAGCCGCCATTTTCTTTCTTCTTTGCCGTGGTTATACGACATCTTGTTATCCCCCAATCTGAAATTTTTTGAGAAAAATTCAGATTGGCAGGCGGGCTGCGGCAACCTACGCCGAAAACAGGCTTGTCCTGTTTTCTGACAAAAAGCGACAAAAGAAAAACCGCAGAGATCGTCAGACCTCTGCGGATATGAGAGTATTCGCTTCCATTGTGTAGATATTTGGCTTCTTGTTTTAGGTGTAATACCGCCATGTGCAGGCGAGGATTTTTTTAACAGGTTATCCCCGTGCGTAGGAGTGGCTATGTAGAAAGTAGCTACTTCGGATAAGCAGCACAGCGGCGGTATCAGACCATCGAAAAGAAAATCCCTCCAAACTCGAAACGGGTCTGGAATGATGTCTTAACTCATAAGGGCATGGCAAAAACGCCCTCCAAACTCCGTTTTTTTATTTGGTGGGCATGTCCTACCTTTGTCTGTTATAAAAACAGAGCCGACGATCCGTGAGGGTATCTCACAAAATCATCGGCTCTGCGTCTGTGCGTCTGGCTCTTTGATGACGGTTACTTGTAAATTCTTTGCTTCTATCAATGTTTCCTGTTTACATTTCGGACAGTAGAGGGGGAAGTTTTTAAGTTCCGTATCTTTACTGTACCTGCAATCTTGTTTTCCCACCACAGACAGGACAGAGTATCCATTCTGTTTTCATTATTATCAACTTATCATCTCGATTATTATGAATGCGACCGCCGCAATGATAATTCCTACAGCCGCACCCGCCAAAACTTTAAGTGCTGTCTGATAGGGTCTTTTCCCAATTTCTCGCTGCTCTTGGATTTCATCTAAATGTTTCCCTTCGCTGAAGGCGACAATCTCTTTATAAGTATGGATGTCATTGTCTTTTTTCACTTTCTCTACCTTGAATGAGAGCGCAAGAACTGCCAGAAAGAGGATTGCCCATATTGCCGCCCCATAAATCTTCAGGAAAACCACAAGAGGGACAAATGCGATTGTGACTGCGATAAACGATACGGAAAACACCTTGCTGAGTTGATTGAATTTTTCCACTTCTGCTTTGTTGATTTCTTTTTTCATAATTTCAATGTCTCCTTTAATTAGTTGGTCAAGAGATATATTAAACAATGAACTGAGAAGCAACAGGCTATGAATATCGGGATAACTTTTCCCATTCTCCCAATTTGAAATGGTTTGTCTGGTCACATATATCTTTTCACCCAATTCCTCTTGAGACAAGCCCATCATGCTTCGATATTTTTTAATTTGTGTGCTAACCTCCAATTGTTTCACCTCCCCAGATTTTAAGATTTTTTTCTCTTGGCCCAAAGACATTCTATAGCCATGTAATAGATATATCTATCAAAAGTCCTTTACATCAAGAGGATTTACCATGTCAAAAGTATTTTACATCATATTTTAGACATATTTCGGGCAGTATAAAAATAAAGTCTCATTTTTGCAAATGTTATAGTTTTATATACCGTCTTATCCTTACAATCTTAATAAATATACATATGCTTCTTCATTTTCAAAGATAAAACTCCTGCTAAATTTCCCGCCATTCTTTTCAATCGTTTTTATTGAAGCAACATTATCTTTTTCAACTGATAATTGCAACTGTTTCAATCCATGCTCTTTTGCAATAAGACATATTTGTCTTAATATTTCAGTAGCATATCCTTTTCTTCTTTCTGAAGGTCTTACGCTATAGCTACGATTACCAAAATCTTTTAAAAAGTCATTTAACTGATACCTTAAATCAGCTATGCCAACAATTTTATTATCTGGAACTCTAACTGCAAAAAAGGTATCCGTCAAAACCCAATTTGGGTCAACAGTTTCCAACCTTGCATTAGCAATGACTTTCTCAAGCCATTCGGAATAAGAAGTAATCTTATCAAACAATTCTCTTCCATTGATTACTTGTTCACCGAAATCAAAATGTTCCTGTCGATATTTAAGTGTTTCTTTCCCCAGTTCCAATGTTGGCTTTATAAGCCGTATTTCTTCATGTGCCATCTTTCATTCCTCCGTTTTTTTGTTTAATAAAAGTAACTTTATTTGTTCAATAATTCTTTCGGGTGCTTCATTAGGAATAGGCATAAGCTGGCTGTACATCCGTATCCCTTGATATGCGAATAAGATTATATCAAAGACACCATTTATATCGACCTGCTTAAACTCGCCACGAGAAATACCATATTTAATTAATTTACTCCAAGAATTGTATGACAAATTATATTGTTTTGATAAAACATTTTCCTCTTTCTTTATACTGCTAAAATATTCGTAAATCGCTATACTTAAAGAGCCTTGTGTATCGGTCATTTCAGACTTATATCTGTTAAGTATCTCATTCAATATTTCAACGGCAGACAGACCTTTATTTATACTGTCCGAAAATAAATCATTCTGCACATCTAAAAACTCCGATACTATTTCCGAAAATATTTGTTCTGTGCTACTATAATGGCGATATAATCCTCCTCGACTAAGTTCTGTAACCTCGCAAATATCTTTCATCGTCACATTTTTAAAACCTTTATCAGCAAATAATACTTTTGCCTGTTGTTTTATAAACAGCTTCGTTTTATCTCCTTTGGTTCCCATTTATTATCCGCCTCCATTTTGCGACTGTTGTGTCGCTTTTATTATACGACATTCATGTCGCTTTTGTCAATCCCTTTGGATGAAAGTTCACAAACAAATCAGAATTAGCTTTTTAGTTTCCATTTATAAGAATTAAAATCTCTTGTTTCAAGAGATTTCACATCGTTTAATTAGAAGCCACATCTCTGTAAAATATAAGAGTAAGATTTTCAGAGTATAGGTGGTGAGCTTATGGACAGGAGAAACAACGATTTTGAATTTGACTTTATGCCGATAGGACAGGCGATAAAGGCTGCACGGATCGCCAAAAAGATGACAAGAGATCAGCTCGCCGGTATCGTCGATTATGAAGCAAGACACCTTCAAGCTATCGAAAACGAGGGGCAGAAGCCGAGCTTGGAGCTGTTTATTCAGCTTGTTACCATGTTCGATGTGTCCGTTGACCAATATATCTTCCCAGACAAGAAAGCAGCGAAAAGTTCCGCCCGCAGGCGCTTGGACGCTCTGCTCGACAAATTGGACGATAAAGATCTGTCGGTTATAGAAGCAACCGTAAACGGACTATGTAAGGCAAAAGAGCCAGAGAATTAAACCTCTGGTATTCTTTTGCCCTTTTTTAATAGGCGGGGATACCGTAACCGTAGATCACGCTGCTGCCGACAGAATACTGTTTCTGCCTGCAAGTGTCGCCGGAATTTCCTTCTACGGTGCAGACAACACCGTTTTCGCATTTCTCGACAATCCCTACATGGTCGGTTTCGCCATCGCCCTCCCAATCAAAGAAGATGATCTGACCCGCCGTAGGCTCATAGCTGTTATCCTGCCATTGTCCTCTGTCCTTAAACCACTGTACGCCATTGACGCATCCTGCAAATCTGGGGATCACACCTGCGTCGATATAGCCGCACTCATTGGCACACCAACTCATGAAGCAGGCACAACATTCCACACGCCCGTCGAAGCCGTACCACGACCAATAGGGCTGACCGCCTATATTGCATACCTGCGACAGCGTAACCTTCACGATCTCACCGTCACCGACAGAGATACCGTACAATACCTGCCTCCAAAGGGAGAGGACGTCGAATACTTTGTGCGTCGTGCCGAGGGCGGTTTCGGTCTGCTGTTCAGCGGAGGTACTTCCACTGATGCGGAAGTTGACGGCACAGACACCATCCTGAACCATAAGCAGGAATTTATAGCGACCGGTCGGGAATTAAACACCCGGCTTTCGGCCTATGGCGCGAAAATGTTTATGCAGCTCAGTTTCAATGTGGGCAGAAACGGCGGACTGAAAACGCCGTCCCCGCTTCCGCACCTGGGCAATCCCACCGTGACCACCGAGGCTCTGACCGTGCAGGAGATCCATCACAAGGTAAAATCCATGGTGCAAGCGGCGGGGCTGTGCAGGGACACCGGATTCGCCGGCATGGATATTCACGCCATGCACTGGGGCCACCTGCTGGATTCCTTTGCCCTGTCTCTTATGAACTACCGGGAGGACGAATCCGGCGGGTGTCTTACGAACCGCATTCGCGTGGCAAAAGAAATCGTGGAGGCCATCAAGCGGGAATGTGGTGAAGATTTCCCCGTCATTATGCGTCTGGCACTCAAAAGCTACATGAAAGGGTTTGACAAAGCCTCATATGACGGCAGTGAGGAAGCAGGCCGAACAGTGGAGGAAGCGATTGAGATCGGCAAACTGTTGGAATCCTATGGTTATGACGCCCTAAGCACGGACGCCGGAACGCTGGACGCCTTTTACTATGCCATGCCGCCCGCCTATGTCAAAAAGGCTTACACGCTCGACATGGCGGCAAGGCTGAAAGCGGCAGTTTCCATTCCCGTACTCTGCGGTGCTCGCATGGCTGACCCCGATTTGGACGAACAAGCCATTGCCGAAGGAAAAATCTATGCCGTAGTGATCGGCAGACAGGCAATTGCCGACCCGGACTTTGTAAAAAAAGTCGCCTCAGGAGAGTCGGAATGTGTCCGCACCTGTATCGGATGCAATCAGGGCTACATTTGGGAATACTTCACCAGCGGCAAAGTTGGTTGCACAGTCAATCCCGAAGTAGGGCATGAATCGTATCATCGCGTCACCAAAGCGGCTGAAAAGAAAAAGGTTATCATCGTAGGCGGCGGTGTGACCGGTATGGAAGCAGCCCGGACCTCAAAGCTACGCGGACATGACGTAACATTGTATGAAAAATCCGATGTCCTCGGCGGCAACTTGATCCCGGCAGGTGCCCACGATTTCAAAGCTGAGGTAGCTGATCTCTGCGAATATTACAAACACCAGATGGAGCTTTTG
Source organism: uncultured Clostridia bacterium (assembly GCA_947625785.1). Classification (GTDB taxonomy): domain Bacteria; phylum Bacillota; class Clostridia; order Oscillospirales; family Acutalibacteraceae; genus CANQPS01. Next base: position 2,933 of record CANQPS010000028.1, on the reverse strand, counting down.
GACGTAGAGGTACGGCTGCATACTCCAGCCGATGCAAAACTGCTCCGGGAAAGCGGTGCAGATGCGATTATTCTGGCGGTGGTTTCCTCTCCCATCATGCTGCGAATTGAAGGCATCGACCATCCGAAAGCCGTGTTCGGCGTAGACGCGCTTCTTGGCAAAAAAGCGGTCGGTGAGAAAGTGGTCGTTGTCGGCGGCGGACTTGTAGGCTGCGAAATTGCTCTCGGTTACGAGCAGGAGGGCAAAGAAATTAGCATTGTAGAAGCTCTGGATGAAATTATGAAAACTGGAGACGTACCGGGCATGAATAAAACGATGCTGCTGGACGCTTTCGAGTATTACGGCACAGAGATTCTCACGAACACCCGGTTGAAGACCGTAAACGATGACGGTGCGCTCGTTCTTATGGCAGACGGTGCGGAACAGACTATTCCCGCAGATACAGTCATTATGTCTGTCGGATACAGACCGTTGCCCTCTGCCCGGACGAAACTTGCCGGGTGCGGTGCGGAAATCTATGAGATTGGCGACGGGAGCAAGGTTGGGAATGTCCTGACTTGTATCCGCGACGCTTATGAAGTAGCACATAACCTTTGATGAAAGAATAGGAGAAAAACAATGTCTGATTATTTTGGCAAGGAAACACCCAAGCTGGGCTTCGGGCTGATGCGGCTGCCGAAAAAGGTGCTGGGCACCGACATCGAGCAGGTCAAAAAGATGGTCGATCTCTTTATGGAGGCGGGATTTACATACTTTGATACCGCCTTTGTGTACGGCACCTCGGAGCAGGACACCAAAAAAGCACTCGTTGACCGCTACCCGCGGGATTCCTATACCCTCGCCACCAAGCTCAATGCCTTTATGATGTGCCACGACGAAAAGAGCGCCAAGGAGCAGTTTTATAAAAGTTTGGAACGCATCGGCGCAGGCTATTTTGACTATTACCTGATGCACGCTCTCATGGCGAACAACTACACGAAATACGACAAGTACCACATTTGGGATTTTGTAAAGGAGCGAAAAGCGGAGGGACTTATCAAACATTTTGGGTTCTCTTTCCACGCAGGCCCGAAGCTTCTGGACAAGCTGCTGACCGAACACCCGGAAGTTGATTTTGTCCAGCTTCAGATCAACTATGCCGACTGGAACAATCCGGAAGTGAACTCCCGCTTAAACTATGAAGTGGCGCGAAAGCACAGCAAACCCATCGTTGTGATGGAGTCGGTGAAGGGCGGCAAGCTGGCCGACCCGCCGAAGGAGGTCAAAAAGCTGTTCCAGAGTTACGCACCGGACGCATCCTCTACATCATGGGCAATTCGTTTTGTCGCAAGTCTCGACGGTATCATCACCGTGCTTTCGGGAATGTCCAGTGTGGCGCAGATGGAAAATAACCTCTCCTACATGAGAAACTTCCAGCCGCTGAACGCAGAGGAACAGAAGATTATCCGCGAGGCACAGAAAATCCTCGGCAATTCTGCGGAGATTCCCTGCACCGCCTGCTACTACTGCACGGACGGCTGCCCGAAACAGATTCCCATTCCCGACATCTTTGCCGCCGCAAACCTGCAGCTCGGCAACGGTCAGACGGCCGAGGTGCGTGAACGCTATGCTGCTATCCCGGAAGGACACCGTGCATCCGACTGTATCGGCTGCAAGCAATGTGAGCGTGCCTGCCCGAAGCATTTGAAGATCACGGACTTTTTGAAGCAGTGTGCGGAGATGTTGGAGCAATAAAGGAGCAACCCCTATGAGCAAAACAAGAATCCTCGGAAATACGAATATTGAAATCTCTGCCATCGGCTACGGGTGCATGGGACAAACCCACTCCTACGGCGTGGTGGAGCCGGAGCAGGCGATGGTGGAGCTGATGCGCTATGCACATGAGGTGGGCTATACGCTCTTTGATACCGCGCCGTTTTACGGAGCGGACAATGAACGGTATCTCGGAAAGGCCATTGCGCCCATACGGGACAAGATCGTGCTTGCCACAAAGTTTGGCATCATCGACGAGAACTTCACGCTGGACAGCAGCCATGATTCCATTCTGCGGGAGATTGATGCCTCTCTTTCCCGGCTGGGAACGGATCATATCGACCTCTATTACCAGCATCGGATCGATCCCAAAACGGAGCCGTAGGAAGTGGCGGAAACCATGGTGGAGCTTATTAAGGCGGGAAAGATTCGAGCATGGGGCGTTTTCTTTGCACCCACCAGCTACATTCGCCGCGCCCATAAGGTCTGCAAATTGTCGGCGGTGCAAAATGTCTATTCTCTGCTGAACACTGCGGACGAGGCGACCTACTTCCCGCTCTGCGAGGAATTGTGGCTGACCTATGTATCCGCCTGCCCGCTGGCAAAGGGCTTCATTTCCGGCCGGTACAACGCGGAGACCAAATACCACGACGGCGACTGGCGGGGCGACATGAAGCTGTTCAAGAAAGAAGGCATGACGCAGAACCGCGGCCTTTTGGAGCTGATCCGGGACTTCGATGTGCGAAAGAGCACCATGCCCGCGCAGATCACCCTTGCATGGGAGATCACAAAGAAGCCCTATCTTGTGCCGATACCCGGTACAACAAAACGGGAGCGCGTCAAAGAGAACTTCGGCGCGGTGGATATTGAAATCTCCCCGGATGAAATGCGGGAGATCGATGAGGCTCTGTCCCACATTGAGCTGATGAACATGGGACGGGGCTGACGGAGGACAGCCTATGAGAATAATCCCGGTGCTGCTTGCCTTTGTCCTCGTGCTGACCTGCTTTGCGGGATGCGCAACGACAGAGCCTCCGGCGGATTCCGCCGAGCCGTCGCAGACGGTATCGAAAGAAACGCCAAGTACGGAATCGCCTGATGTATCGCAAAAGGAGGAACCGGAAGGGATGCAGACAGAAACCTACTATTTGGGAACAGAGGACAGAATCCTCGCCTATATA
>CANQPS010000027.1 GCA_947625785.1 uncultured Clostridia bacterium | reverse complement strand
AACTATGTCCTCACGGTAACGCCCTCGTCCTGTGTGAGCTATGGCTACACGGAGCATATTTGCGCGACTTGCAATGATCGCTTCGTGACAGACTATCAAGTTCCCCTGGGTCACGAATATCTCGATGTCAGAGTGGAAGCTACGCCCGATAGCGTCGGTTATACGAGGCATATCTGTATCAGGTGCAATTACAGTTATATTTCGGATATCGTGACGAGCGGCGACACGGGGTATATTCCCGAACCCGTGGAACCAGCGGAACCGCATAGCCACGCCTACCAACTCTATGTGCAGGACAATACGGAGGGGAAATTTTTCATCGCACTCCGCGTATGTAACTGCGGAGACGTGAAGAGCGGTGGGCTGGTCATCCGCGGCACCAAGGACGGCAGCTCTTATACGATGCTGCAAGCCAACGAATATGGGCAGGTTTTCTATTCGGACTTGAATACGAGATACAAGGTAGAAATTGCCGACGAGAGGGGGAATGTCCTCAAAACGTTCTGGCTCACATCGAGGGGGATAAGTGAACAAGCCCCCGCGGAACCCGATGAACCCGTAAACCCCGGGCAGCAGACAAAGCCTGACGATCCCGTGAACCCCGGGCAGCAGACGAAGCCCGACGATCCTGTGAACCCCGGGCAGCAGACGAAGCCTGATGACCCCGCAAACCCCGGGGAGCAAACGCAGCCCGATGACCCTACGAAACCCGACGAGCCGACGCAGCCCGATGAACCGTCGCAGCCCGATACGCCGGACAACCCCGATGATCCGAATGAACCTGAAAACCCCGACGAAGGAGAGCAGAAGAGCAACAAGGGCGTAACGTCCATGATTCTCTTTGTCGTGCTCATTGTCCTTGCAGGCGGCGGTCTCGCGGCTTACTTCATCATCAAAAAGAAGAAAAAGAAAGATCAGAAATAAGGAGGAAAATTGAAGTATGTTTAATCTTTTGGCAGCAGAGGAAGGGCTGAACGGCAGCCTCGCGGAGATTGTGGCGAAGCTCCAATCTCTCATGGACAGTTTCTGGATCTACATAGTACTTGCACTTGCGGCTGTGGTCGTTATCTGGGGTGCCTACGTCGGTATCAAGATCGCGATTGCACACCGCAACGAGGAAAAGATCAATGCCCGCGACATGGTGAAAAATCTCATCATCGGTATCGTGATAATCTTCGTCGTCGCAATGGGCGCGCCGCTCCTTATCAACGGTTTGTCCGCTTGGGTAGGGGCGTGATTTCTACGGAGGCGGCGGGGCAACTCGCCGCCTTAATTTTTTTATCAAGGAGATATAAATGCTGATATTTTTCCAAGAGCTGGGCTTACAGCTTTTTCTTTGGCTTTTGCAGCTCGTAGATGGGATCATGGAAATTTTCTCGGCAATCTCGGGCGTGGCATCGGTGAATTATCACGGACAACAAGTGAATATCATCGAGCTGCTTGTCGGTGATTCGACCATAGGCGCGATCTTCTGGTGTATCTTCATTCTCGCTGTGGGACTGACGTGCATCTTTACGATTGTCGCTCTCGTAAAAAATATGATTGCCAACAACCGAAATGTGTCCTCGATTGTCGGAAAGTTCTTCCTTGCGCTTCTGGGGACAATGGCGATGCTTGCCGTTGTCTTCCTCGGTATCATGATCGCCAACTCGCTTCTGGTGCTGCTTGCGAAAATCTTCCAGGTGGGGAATACGACAAAGCTGTCCAACGCAATCTTCAATGCTTGCGTTCGGGACTGGGTAAACGGCTACTCCATAAACGGCGTAGATATCACTTCCATGTCGGTGCGCGATATCTTCGGCAGCTATAATGCCGCGCTCTTCGGTATCTGGCCCACGTCATGGAAGTGTAACGGCATCGTAAACCCCAATACCTTCATGTATCTTCCCGCTCTTATCGCGGGGGTTGCGCTTGCAATCGCGCTCATCATCGCGACGCTCAATTTGGCAAAGCGTATCTATGAGATCGTGTTCATGTATTTCTGTATGCCCGTGTCCATGTCCACGCTTGCGCTGGATGACGGCGCGCGCTTCAAGAATTGGCGGGAGCAGTTCGTCACGAAGATCATTCTCGCCTTCGGTGCGGTGCTGTCTGTCAATGTCTTCGCGCTCATTCTGCCGTTCATTACGCAGATGAGTATCCCGAACGTGAGCAGCTTCGCGAACGCTATGTTTGTGGTCTTCATGATCGTGGGCGGTGCAATGATTATTCCCGCGGGGCAGACGCTTTTTGCAAGATTGTTCGGACAAGCGGATGATATGCACGCTGGTGGCGGCTTCTTGCGCAGCGCGTTCTATGGCGGCAGGATCATAGGCGGCATGACGATAGGACTTGCAGCAAAAGGCATCAAGGGTATTGCACACATTGTTTCCCATAGAAAGAAAGGGAAGGACGGCGATTCAGGAGATAAAGGCGGTTCGTCGGATTCAGACGAAAGCGACAAGTATTCGGAGGGCGAAGGCGGTGCGTCGGACAGCGGCGCGGAAGAAGGAGCGGCTTCGGAAGGAGGTAGCGAATGAGAATTATTCCGAAAAAAATCAAAGTAAAAAATACCGTCTGGAAGTGCTATTCCATGGTGGATGTCATCGTCGCGCTCGTCGTGTTTGCGATCATTTTTATCGCAATCACGGCTGGGAACTGGGCGTTTGCGATCATCATGGGGCTGTGCGCCGTGGTGATGTTCATGCCTACGCCTGATGGGATATTCTACACTTTCATCTTCGAGAACGTGAAATTCCTGTTTGCGAAGAAGCGGTATAAAGCGGATGCGGCGAATCCCAAGGAGAATGTCGATACGCTCGTGGGCTTGAAAGAGATCAAAGAGAACGGCTTGCTCGTCTACCAGGGCGGGATGTTCGGCAGGGTCATCAAGGTCGGGCAGAAGAATTTCGGCATAGAGGACGTTGTGGAGCAGAATATCGATATCAACTTCTTTGCCAACGCGCTGAAACTTCTCGACCAGAACCAAAGCGCGGACATCGTAAAAATCGACCGTCCCGTCAATCTCGATGGCTTCGCGGGGGAGCTGTTCGGAAGGCTTTCCCAACTCCCCGAGGGGAGCGCAACGACCGCGATCCGAGAGGAGATTTTGAGAGAGCGGATCGACCGCATCGACAAGCTCAACAATGTTCGGAAGCAATACCTTTCCGACTACTATCTTATCATCTACGGCAGGAACGAGCTTGACTTGGAGAGCATGGCGATCAACGTTGCGGCGGAGATTGCAAAGAGCGGACTGGGGACGAAACTTCTCGGGATGACGGAGACCGCTGTCTTCGTGAAATACAGCTTTTCCAGGAACTTCGACGAAAGAGAGGTCAAGGAAATTCCGCAGGAAGAACTTCTCGAATGGGTGAAGCCCCGTGAGATCGACTTCAAGGGGAACAAGTATGTCATCGACGGTACGGAAGCGGCAGTCTTTGCCGTGTCGGACTATCCCCTGCGCGTCAAAAACGCATGGGGCGCGGAACTCTTCAATGTTCCCAACACGAAGGTGGTCATGCACATCAAGCCCGTGGACAAACTCAAAGCGATCCGCCGTATTGACAAGTGCATTGGAGAAATGCAAACGAAGCAGATCATTTCCGATAAGGCAAGTGAGGCGAATAGCGCGGAAACGCATCAGGAGACTATGGTCACGCTTCTCGATGCGCTTCAAACAGAGAACGAGAGCCTGTTCGATGTCACGCTGACGGTCACGGCATACAACTACCTGAAAAACGAGAACTATAAGAAGGCGGTGCGCCGTGCCTTGCTTACGGGGAATTTCCGTCCCTCGACTTTGTATGGGTTGCAGATCGACGGCTTCAAATCTGCGTGTGTCTCTCCCGTGTCTACGCTGAAAAATCATGAGCGCGGTATCAACAGCTCGTCGCTCGCGGCAGCGTTCCCGTTCGTTCGGACATTCGTCATGGATGAGGGCGGCATCCTTCTCGGGGAGAACAAAACCAATGGATATCCCTTCATCTTCAACCTTTGGAAGCGGGGCAACCTGTATCAGAACTCCAACGCCATGATCATCGGCAAGTCGGGCAGCGGGAAGTCCTTCTTCCTCAAAAATCTCATCCTCAATGAATGGGCAAACGGAACGCGCGTCATCGTGCTCGATCCCGAGGCGGAATATCTCGCGCTGACGAGAAATGTATACGGCAATATCATCAATGTCGGCAACGCCAGCGAAGGTAGGATCAACCCGTTCCATATCTATAAAATTCTCACCGAGGATGGTACTCCCGCGGACAGCAGGGTGACGTTCAATACCCATCTGAAAATGCTGGAAAGTTTTTTCAGGATCGTGCTCGCGGATGCGCCCACGGACGCAATCGAACTCATCAACAATCTGGTCGTTGAGACGTATGCGAGAAAGGGGATCACCGAGGACACCGATTGCACGGACTTCTCCGCCGAACAATTCCCGCTTTTCTCGGATTTGCTCGATACGCTGAAAAGCAAGAGCAGGGAGAACGTCGATGCTCTGACGGAGCGCGACTTGCGCACCGCCGAACTCTATCTGCAAAAATTTGTGACGGGGCGTTATAGCGATATTTGGAATGCGCCCTCGACGTTACAGGTCAATGCTGATTTGATCGACTTCGACTTCCAGAGCCTCTTCGCGAACAAAAATAATGTCGTTGCCAATGCGCAGATGCTGCTCGTGTTCAGGTTCATTGAGCAAGAAATCATCAACGCCAGGGAGCGCAACAAAAATGGGGAGGGGCTGCACACGATGATCGTCGTGGACGAGGCGCACCTCTTTATCGATGCGAAATTTCCTATCGCGCTGGACTTCTTCTACTCGATGAATAAGCGTATCAGAAAGTACGGGGGTGCGTTCATCCCTGCCACACAGAACATCGCGGACTGGAACGCAAATGAAGAACTGCGTAGCAAGACATCGACTATCCTCAAAAACAGCCAATACAACTTCATTTTCAAACTGGCAGCACCGGACATGAAGGACGTTTTGGATGTCTATCGCGCGGGAGACAGTTTCAATGACGAAGAGCAGCGCATGATTATCTCGGCGGTGACAGGGCAGGCGTTCTTTGTCGGCTCCACCGAACTGCGCGCTTGTATCCGTATCATCGCCGGGGACTGCGCCCAGAAACTTTTTGACGAAAACAGAAAGGAGGAAGCATGAAAATCAAATCGAGGAGAGCAATCATAACGCTCATATCGCTCTTGGGGTTCTGTCTGCTTGGACTTTTGCTGATCTTTGCCGTACCGCTCAACGGTGCGGCAACAGCTTATGCGGAAGGTACGCCGCGATATAAAGTATATTTTGACTACAAGTATTACAGCGGTTCGAGTTTGTCGGATAGGGAACCAACCCCTACACTAAACACGGAAAAAAATAATGTCTTAAAGTCCGATTCGCATATTTGCGCAAAAAATGTCAACCACAACACTTGTGAGGTGGAGTTTGAACTTTATGGAAACTACTACGATGATACGACTGGGACACTCACGCAGGGTGGCACAATCAAATCCAAGACAGTCAATATCATTGCAAGTTCCGAGTATTACAACAATGCGTTCCAGATCAAAAATGCTTCGGGTAGTGTTGTTGCCTCAACCTCGTCAAAAAGCATACAGGCGACGCTTGCGGACGGAACATACTATGTGACATTTACAGGCACTTCCCGTTGGGAGCAGGAAAGTGTCGCTCGAACGATAATCCGTGTGACGACCATAGAGTGTACCTTTTCCTTTAAGATTGATAGCCATGTTCACAGCTATACCACGACCGTAACGAAGCCGACTTGCACGGCAGAGGGTTATACAACTCATAGATGTTCATGCGGCGATTCCTATACGGACAATAGAACGTCCGCGCTCGGACACAGTTACAGCGCAACGACAACGCCGCCCACTTGCACGTCGGGCGGCTACACGACGAACAGGTGTACGCGGTGTGGCAATACCTATCAGAGCAATCAGTCGGATGCGCTCGGTCATAGTTATGACAGCACGACCACGCCGCCCACCTGTACGGAAGAGGGATATACAACTCACGTCTGCTCGCGCTGCAAAACGACCTATGTAGACAGTCAAATACCCGCGTTGGGACATAGCTATACGGTAGAAACGTCTGCCACTTGCACGGGGGAGAAGTTTGTCTACACCTGTTCGAGATGTCATTATACCTATACGGACTACACCAATGAAAACGGAACAGGGCATAGCTTCACGACCAAAACGACGGCGGCGACGTGTACCGAGGCGGGATACACGGTTTACACTTGTACGAAGTGCGGATATTCTTATCGCGATACTGTGTCAAATGCGCTCGGGCATAATTACAGAGCATCAGTCGTATCTCCGGGCTGCACCACGGTCGGCTACACGCTCTATACTTGCAGTCGGTGCGGGGATGAATACCGAAGCGGGGAAACGGCTGCAATCGGGCACAACTATGTGGAGAGGACATACCCTGCGACTTGCACCGAGGGAAGCTACACGCTGCATGAGTGTAGCCGATGCGGGGACAGTTACAGGGATAATATTTCCCAGCCGCTCGGACATAATTTTGTGACTTCCGAAATTCCACCAACGTGTACGGAAGGAGGGAAGACGGTGCAGAAGTGCCAGGTTTGCGATTACGAGATATCCGAATCGGACGGAAGTTTGCCCACGGGACATGATTATACCAGCACGACCATCCGAGCTGCTACCTGTACGGAAGAAGGACTGCGAAGAAGCGTTTGCGACATTTGCGGGTATTCCTACGAGACGAGGATTCCCGCGGTGGGGCACAATTATCAGATTACAGACGTGAAGTCCTCGAATGGAAACACGCGAAGAACCTATACCTGTTCAGTCTGCGGGGACAGCTACGTCCAAGAACTCGGCGACCAGTATGAAGAGGTATCGAACTATGTGGAGTATCTCTTTCAGCAGTACCAGCCGTATATGATATGGGTTTTCCTCGCGACGGCGGGAGTATGGAGTATCGCCATCGGCGTGGCACTCATCATTGCGCACAAGAACGAAGACAAGGAGAAGGCGAAGAAAATGCTTGTCAACTATGTCGTCGGGCTTGTGGTAATCTTCTGTATCATCGTCGCTTGCCCGTTCCTCGTCCGAGGCATCGCGTCCCTTGTAACATAAAAAATTCCTCAATTGAAAAAGTAAAATCCATATAGAGCAGAAAGACAACCGAGGATAATGTACGGAGAAGGCACAGCAGAATTATTGGGGATACGGAAGATCCCGAATGACGAGATCATTTTGACTCCCAAATTATTGAAAAAATAAAGGAGCCGGCGCAAACGGGACAAATACTGCGGATTTTACTTTTAGAGGGGTGGACTTTACATGTGCAAAAACAGCCGACCTCTACTCGTTTTACGCTTTTTTTAAGCCGCCGAAATGGACGGGGTGGAACTTTGTAGAGGTAACGTCCGCAAAAATTCGCCAAATCGCCGCTTTTCATTAGAATCTCCCTAAATACGGAACTTATCTTTGCTATTGAGCCCACATAAAAAATTGTGGGGAAATTTTTCGGAACAGCTTGACAAACGAGGGAATCTGTGCTATCGTATGCATACGAAGTAGAGAAAAGGAGGCTTTGAGATGAAAGATAATGAAATTTTGACAAAAGTCAAGCGCGGAGAAGGCTTGACGGTGGAGGAGATCAAGCGGTATCGTGAAATCGTGAAGCCGCAGAAGCACCGGTATGGGAAATACGGTATGCTTGCGCTTCGCCGCTTGGAAGAGAACCCCGCTTTGATGTGGAGTATCGAAAATATTCCCGCGTATCTTCACGAGATCGATCACCAGGCAGAGGAAATGGAGGATGCCATGACCGCTGCACTCATGGAAGAACAGAGCGGGGACTACATGGAGAACCTTCATAGGATCACCGCCATGCAAGCCACGCTTCAAGAGAAGATTCTCGATGAACTTATCAATGTCAACGTGGGATAAGGGGGACTTTTATGAAAAACGTAGGAATCTATATTCGATGCGCGAAGGGCGCACCCTTCCGCGAAATGCAGGAGCAACTTGAAACCCTTGTGAACAAGTGTGATGGCTGGCAGAATGTCGAGGCGTATGTTGATGTCGGTTACAGCGGGAGCAATCTCAATCGCCCTGCCTTGCAGAAACTTCTTGCCGATTGCGAGGCTGGGAAAGTAGATATTATCGTCGTAAGGCATTTTGCAAGTCTTTCGAGGAACACCGAGGATTCTCTGCGGGTGCTCGATAATTTGAAAAAGACGGGAGTAGAAATATTCCAACGTGCGGGTGATGCGCTCGAACCCATAAGTTCTGATCCTGCGATTGAGGCGGTAACGGAGCAAGTGAGGGCGATGAGGCGCGAAGCAAATAAGAGGTATGAGAAGAAGCACAAGGCAGAACGCAAAGCAAAAAACGCCACTTTTGGTACAAGTATGCCGCGGGAGCAGGTTGAACAGATAAAAACCTTCTTAAAGAAGTACGGCTATACCAAGGTGGAATTGATCGAGGCGGGTTATCGTGCACTTTTGGACGATGCCGCAGAACATGACCTTTCGCTCGGGAAGATCATGGATGGATACGATGATTTCTTCGGCACCGAATTGGAGCAAATGAAGAAACCCGAGTAAACTGCGCTTTGCGCGGTTTGTAGATGCCCGAGGTGAAAATCTGTGAGGCAGTATATCGGGAGGAGAGCGCGGCGGCGATGCCGCCGCGGAAAACAAGGAGCTTTGGAGCAAGAAAGAAAAGACTGTCAACAACAGGCGAAAAATGAGGAGAGATCATCTCTCGGGGGTGATTTTTGTCGAACCAACGTCATAAATTATACCAAAAGATTGGGAGGACGAAGGTTGGACAAGCCAAAACTGAATTATCGGTTTCATGTTACGGCTACTCCTGAAAAACTGGTCAAGGAATTGCTCCTCATTTGTGTGGAAGCGAACAAAAAAAAGGTGGAGGACGGCTTGAAAGACGAATCGCTCGCTTCCGAGGAAGAGAATGAATCAAGCCATCCGATTGAGGTACGGAGGAAAAAATGAATATCGCGGCATATTGCAGGGTTTCTACGGACAAGCAGGATCAGCTCAACAGTTTGGAGACGCAAAAAAAATTCTTTTCGGAATACACGCAGCGCACGGGGAACACCCTCGTGCGCCTGTATGCCGATGAGGGGATTTCGGGGACAAAGATCAAGAACCGCAAGGAATTTCTGCGCATGATGGCAGATGCCGAGCGCGGCGTGTTTGAGCTTGTCGTCGTCAAAGACATTTCCCGCTTTGCGCGGAATACGGTCGATCTGCTCCAAAATATCCGCAAACTCAAATCTCTCGGCATCGAGACGCAGTTTCTGACGGCGAACATGACAAGCATGGGCAACAGCGAATTTGTGCTGACGATCTTCGGCGCGCTTGCGCAGGAAGAGAGCGCAAATATGTCCAAGCGCGTTAAGTTCGGGAAGAAAGTCAACGCCGAAAAGGGGAAGGTCCCCAATATCGTCTTTGGCTATGACAAGACGAAGGGGGACCTGTTCGACCTTGCGATCAATGAGAGAGAAGCGGAGATTGTTCGGGAGATTTTCCAGCGGTATTGCGAGGATGAGGACGGCGCGATGAAGATTGCGCAGATGCTCAACGCGAGGGGAATTAAGACAAAGCGAAATTGCGCGTGGTCGCCCAATGCCGTCATGCGCATCTTGACAAATGAAATTTATACGGGGAAAGTCGTCAACGGAAAGCAGGAGATTTCTGATTTTCTAACGGGGCAACGGAAAAGCAAGGACGTATCAGAATGGCTTATCACCGAAAAGGAGAGCCTTCGCATCGTCGATCAAGACGTTTTCGACAAGGCGCAGAAAATCATACACGCGCGTGGGCAGACCTTCAAACTCGATAAGACGCGGCACAGCAATCAGTATTTGTTTTCAACGCTGATCAAGTGCAAGGACTGCGGGTGGTCGTTCCGCCGCGTCGAGCGCACCTATAAAAATACCTACGTCACATGGGTGTGCTCGGGGCGGAACGGACATGGCGCGGACAGCTGCCCCAATCGCACCGTGATTGATGAAAAGGAACTTGTAAAGGTGATTGCCAACTATTTTGCCTACATATTGTCCCACCAGAAAAACGTGATAGATTATGTGACGACGGAGTTCAAGAAGGTCTATCGCGAGAAAGAGGAGAACATCGAAAAGGGAAAAGAGGTGAGGGCAGAACTTCAAAAGCTCGAGAAGATGCGGGAGAAGTACATGAACCTCTACACCGACGATCTGATTTCGCGCGAGGAACTCAATGAGCGTCTCTCGGGCGCGAAGCAGAGGAAGGAATCCCTCGAAGCAGAACTGAAAATGATAGAGAGCCGTATGACGATGCACGAGCGGCTGGACATCGTTCTGAAAAAGACATTTCGCTCCATCGCGGACATAGCCGACGTGTCACAGATGACGAACGCACAACTTCGTCGTATCGTGAAGCGTATCGAAGTCGATCATGACGGAAACGTGGACATTTTCCTGCAATTAAATTCCGAACTCGGCTTGGAGAACGCCATTCCGATTGAAAGTGAAGCCGCGGAAGAGAAGTCCATTCCCGACTTGGACGACTGCACATAAGGA
>CANQPS010000026.1 GCA_947625785.1 uncultured Clostridia bacterium | reverse complement strand
TTGTTTTTTCGTTCTTGCTCGACAGCTTTATTATATTACCATACTTTCGCTTCTTTGTCAACTACTTTTTTAAAAAATTTTGTAAATATAAAATCACTCACACTATATAAATTAATGTGAGTGTAAAATTTAAGATTTTTGTTTTTTAATAATTTTAAGTCGGGAAAACTCTTCTCTTTCTTTTTCTTCGAGAGCTTCGGTAATGAACTTAACGGTTGCTTCAAATTTTGGTATCATAATATTTTTAAGAGCGTTGGCACGTTTTTGAGTTTTCTTGATAGAATCGGCAAGCCTGTAAACGCTATTTTCTATCTCAGCCAGTTCAACTGTAAGTATTTTTACTTCGTGAAAACGCTTGTACGCCTCATCAAACATAATATCAGTAGAATTTAAAGCATAAGGCAGAGATGTTACCTCCTTGCTATCATCAGATGTTAAAATAGGTATTTCAACACCCATAACACTGCGATATGATAATTTTAGGCTATCATCTTCCGGTATAATCTGCGATAATTCATCGCAAATGCCAAGCGTTATATTTGCCCTTTGCAAAGCCATATAAGCGTTACTATAAGTAATATCAATTTTATTTTGAATTTCGGTAGCTCTATCAATCAAGGTCATCATTTCACGAACTAAAATATTTCTTTTTTTATCAAGCAAATCAAAACCAACTTTTGCAAGCTGCAAGGATTTCTTTGTTGTCATAAGATTTCCTTTTGTAGGCACAGTTTGAATATTCACGAAAATTCAACTCCTTTCTTAAAAGAGTTTTTATTTAAAAATAATTATTTACCTTTATAAAACTTATCAAGTATAGCATCATCAATTCTGTCAAGCTCACTTCTTGGCAAAGTAGATAACAATTCCCAACCCAAATCAAGACTTTGCTCAATAGAACGATTTTCATTAAATCCTTGATTTACAAATTTTGCTTCAAAAAGTTTACCAAACTCTATATATTTTTTATCGCTGCTTGATAATTCTTCCTCACCGATAACCGATGCAAGAGAGCGTGCGTCCATAACCTTTGCATAAGACGCAAATAATTGATTGGCAAGAGAGGAATGGTCATATCTTGTATATCCCTCACCTATGCCGTCCTTCATAAGTCTTGACAATGACGGCAGCACCGATACAGGAGGATATAATCCCGCACCTTCAAGCGAACGGTCAAGAACAATTTGTCCTTCCGTTATATATCCCGTAAGATCAGGCACAGGGTGGGTAATATCATCATTAGGCATAGTTAAAATAGGAATTTGTGTAACCGAACCTTTTTTACCTTTTACCATACCGGCTCTTTCATATAGTGATGCAAGGTCAGAATATAGGTAACCCGGATAACCTTTTCTGCCCGGAATTTCCCCTTTAGACGAGCTAAACTCCCTCAAAGCCTCTGCATAAGAGGTAATATCCGTCATAATTACAAGGACGTGCATATTATGTTCAAACGCAAGATATTCGGCGGCAGTCAAAGCACATCTTGGTGTTAAAGTTCTCTCAATTATAGGGTCATTGGAAAGATTAAGGAACATTACAACTCTTTCTATAACTCCCGAATCCTCAAAACTTCTGCGGAAATATTCTGCCACATCATTTTTAACACCCATAGCAGCAAATACTACGCAAAACTTATTATCTTCATCACTGTCTGCAATTTTGGCTTGTCTGACTATTTGGACAGCCAATTCATTATGACGCATACCGGAACCGGAAAATATTGGCAGTTTTTGCCCTCTTATAAGCGTCATCAGTGTATCTATTGTAGAAATACCTGTATTGATAAAGTTTCTCGGATAGATTCTTGATACAGGGTTTATCGGAGTACCATTAACATTCATAAATTTATCCGGAAAAATATCGCCCATACCATCTATCGGTCTTCCTACCCCGTCAAATACACGCCCTAAAATTTCAGGTGACAGTTTAATTTCCATAGGGTGACCGCTTAATCTTGTACGGGTATTATCAAGAGATATTGCTCTTGTACCCTCAAAAACCTGAACTACAACTCTTTTTCCTTCTATCTGAACTATCCTGCCTTGTCTTATTGTGCCATTATCCAGACGAATATCAACCATTTCCTCGAAAGAGGCATTTTCTACATCATCAAGAACTATAAGTGAGCCATTAATTTCTTTTACACCTACATAATCAAGTATCATAATAAATCCACTCCTTTTTATACCGAAACGGCAGCGTTAATTTTTTCAAACGCCTCATCAATGTCATTGATATATTGGTCGAAAATAGAAAGATTATTATTTGGAATATCATATTTCATTTTAGTAAGTTTATCAAACCAACCCGTTTCAAGCACATAAGAAATAGGCACAGATGTATTAATTATATGCTTAGATTTTTTATAAAGATGAAGTATAGTTTTCATCATAAGTTTTTGTTTTTCGAGCGGGACAAATGTATCATCAGGGTGAAAAGCATTTTGCTGCAAAAAACCTACTCTTATAACCCTTGCGATTTCTATTATAAGTTTCTGGTCATCGGGAAGTACATCAGAACCAATCAATTTTACTATTTCCATAAGTTGATTTTCTTCGTGAAGAATAGCGTTTATTTTAACACGATATTTAATAAAACTTTCACCTAAATTTTCAGAATACCAAGGGTCTAAATCAGTAAAGTATTCGCTGTAACTTGACATCCAGTTTATTGCAGGATAATGCCTTGCATAGGCAAGTGACTTATCCAAAGCCCAGAAACAACGGGTAAATCTTTTTGTATTTTGGGTTACAGGCTCCGAAAAGTCCGAGCCTTGCGGAGATACAGCACCGATTATAGTTATAGAACCTTCTTTATTACTTAAAGTTTGAACAAGTCCGGCTCTTTCATAGAACTCAGATAATCTTGACGGCAAATATGCCGGAAAACCTTCTTCTGCCGGCATTTCTTCAAGGCGGCCGGAAATTTCACGCAATGCCTCAGCCCAACGAGATGTTGAATCCGCCATTATAGCTACATGATAACCCATATCTCTATAATATTCTGCAAGTGTAATACCCGTATAAATAGACGCTTCACGAGCGGCAACAGGCATATTTGATGTATTTGCAATAAGAGTAGTTCTGTCAGTCATAGGTCTGTTGGATTTAGGGTCTATAAGTTCAGAAAATTCATCAAGAACTTGGCTCATTTCGTTTCCGCGTTCTCCACAGCCTACATACACAATGATATCAGCATCACACCATTTGGCAAGCTGGTGTTGTGTCATAGTTTTACCCGTACCAAAACCTCCCGGAAT
This sequence comes from uncultured Clostridia bacterium, assembly GCA_947625785.1. Taxonomy (GTDB): domain Bacteria; phylum Bacillota; class Clostridia; order Oscillospirales; family Acutalibacteraceae; genus CANQPS01. Next base: position 7,959 of record CANQPS010000026.1, on the reverse strand, counting down.
TGCCGCAGTTCCTCCCTTTGATATAGGGAATAAAGTGTCAATAACTCTCTGACCTGTAATAAGCGGTTTATTTGCCGGCAAACGATTAGCAACAGGTCTTGGTGTTTTAATAGGCCATTTCTGACAAAGCGTTAAATTATGAATTTCGCCCTTATCGTCCTTAATTTTTACGACTGTATCGTTAATAGTATATTCGCCGTTTTTTGCGACAAACACAACTTCACCGCTTAATGCAGGAGGTACCATACATCTATGTTCAATAATTTCTGTTTCCGGACAAGTAGCATATATCATACCACTTTGCAATACATCACCATTTTTAACGGTAACGGTAACATTCCATTTTTTATCCGTATCCAATGAAGGAACATTTGCACCTCTTGAAATAAAAGAACCGGATTGTTTTTCGATAGCCTTTAAAGGTCTTTCAATACCATCGAAAATATTATCAAGAATACCCGGTCCTAAAAGTATATTCATAGGATTACCTGTTCCAAAAACTTCATCACCGGGTTTTAATCCTGTTGTTTCCTCATAAACCTGTATAGTAGTAACTTTGCTTGTAATACCGATAACTTCACCTACAAGCCTTGCCTCACCCACATAAACCATTTCCATCATAGAAAATGAATGTGAGTTCCTTACGGTTACTATCGGACCGTTTATACCATAAATTAAATTATTTTCCATAAATAAAATCTCCATTCACATACCGACTTTATTTTTAAAATTAAATTTTCATTCCGCAGTTTAAAGCAAACCAATCTTTTTGTATTTCAAGTTTTGTATCGAGTGTTTCATCTGCGACCAAACCCAATTCGGCACTGTAACCTCTTATACCGCCTATTATTATGGAATTACTTTCTGTCACATTACACTTCCCATTAAGAATATCAGAAATATCTTTTAAATATTTCATATCATCGGGCTTAACATAAATTATTATGTTGTGGCTTTTCAATTCATCTGCAACAGCCTTTACGGATTTAAGAATATATTTTTTATAATCAGATGTTTTCGTAAAATCAATAAGCCTGTTTTTTACTTTCTCAAAAACCTGATTTGTAATTTCCGTTCTTCTTAGAAAGAGTTTTTTTCTGCCTTCCATAGCTCTTTTGGAAGTTTTTTTAGCAATTTCGCTTTTCATAGATGACATTTCACGCTGAATAAGCTCAAAAGCCTCTTTTAAGCCCTCATCTTCTGCTTTTTTAATTTCTCTTGCCTTGAACTCCTCCGCCTCTGACAGAGCCTTATTTTTCTGTTCCTCGGCAAATTTTTGTATAGCATTTAAAAAATTATTTGTTTGTCTATTGTTGTTAGGCATCTAAATAATACCTCCCTCAAAAAATATCTCAAAAACTAAATTTTAACTCCGATAGCCTCTCTTACATATTTAGTAATTGAATCTTTTGTTCTGCCGTTGCCGTGTCTGTCTGGGATTTCAACTATAAGTGGTTTTTGTCTGTTTAATTTCAAATCATAAATAAGTTCAGGACAAAGTTTAACAAGTCTTTCAGTCATAAGTATTACAGCCACATCTTCCATAGCCATAGCATTATTAAGAGCCTGTTTTACCTCTGCATCTTCGTGAACCACAACACCTTTTATTCCAGCCAAACGCATTCCTACGGCAGTATCAACATTATCGCTTATAAGGTAAAATTTCATAATATCACCCCATATAATATACATTAGGGCAGGAGTTAATTACCTGCCCATTGTAATTTTATCTTTAAAAATCAGATAAACAAAATAAGAATTGAAACAAGTAATCCGTAAAGAGCAATACCTTCACCAAGTGCAACGAAAATAAGTGCCTTACCGAATGACTTAGGGTCTTCTGAGGTAGCACCAATAGCTGCCGGTGCTGCTGCCGCAACAGCAATTCCTCCGCCAATACCGGATAATCCTGTAACGATAGCTGCTGCAAGATATTTCATACCATTTGATGCTGTTTCAACGACTTCACCTGCCGCACCGGTTTCCGTTGCCGCATTTACCGCAATAGGAAATGCCACGCAACATATTGCAACCACACAAAATGAAAAAAGTTGTCTTGCAAAGGCTTTTTGTCTGCTCGAACCATTCTGAACCGCCTTAATGGCTATTATAACAGATGCCACCAAAAAAACAACCGGAATCAATAATACTGCATATTCCATAACAATACCTCCAAAAAAAATCAAAAACTTTTTATAATCAATTTGCTTTAATATAATATTAAACAAATTAAATTAACTAATTGTATTTCTTTCAACCCTGATTGGATTATATGCACGACCTGAACCAATATAAAAACGATTGAACAACTCATAATATTCAAGTCTTAATACCTGTATGCTTACAAGTAATGCTTCCAATACCATTACAAGAGCATTTCCTAATATTAATACCAATATATAGCCCACGCCGCCAAGCAATTCTGCGAGTGTAAATACAACCAACATCATACCTGCGTGTACGAATACGAAAGCTCCAACTCTAAGAAATGACATTGTATTTGTCACATAGCTTAAAAGTATTTCTATCATTTCAAAAAAACTTTGCATACAATATTCAGACCATTTTTCAGGCTGCCAATCTTTTTTACCCTCTGCAAGTTTTCCCAGAGGTTCTCTAAGAAATATAAGAATAAGCGGCAACACTATAAGACCTAAAACATAAGCTATATTCAAAATTTTTATATTTAAAACAAGCTGACACACAAGTCCTGCAACAACCGAAACATAGAATACCAAACCGGCTATTCCGCTCGAACCAAAAATTGCACCTTCAAAATCTCGTCTTTTAAATGACGAATAAATATTAAGAAACATAGCAACTATCAGCAAAAATATGCCTATTCCAATCGCAGTAAAAATTATCATTTTAGCACTTGTGCCCATAACTTCAACAGGTTTTTCATTAAATCCTATTGATTTATAAAGCGGGTCCAACAGATGTTCAAATCCGAACACAGAACCGTAAACCAATCCAAATACAGCACCCATTATTCCACAGGGAATAAGTATTTTTCCGACAGGCATTTTTTTCAATTTCCACATCAGCCAACCGGCTATTGAAATAATTATTCCCTGACCCAAATCGCCAAACATTATTCCAAATAATATAGTATATGTTATTGCAACGAATGATGTCGGGTCAATTTCATTATAACAAGGTGTTCCATACATATTAACATAAAATTCGTATGGCCTTGAAAGAACATTATTTCTAAGTTTTACAGGCGGAGATTTTTTAATTTGGCTTGAACCATCGTCTACCGAATATTCAACTGATGAAACAGTATCTAATTTTTCCTGTAATTTACTCATTTCCCCGTCTGAAACCCAGCCGACTAATACGAAACTTTTGTTATTTACAAGTACATAATTAAGCAATGAATGATATGTGTTTAATTCTTCAAGCTTTGTATAATACATTAAACATTTTTCTTTTTCATCTTTCCAAAAATTATTGATTTTTTCATTCAAAGCTTCAATTTCTTTTTTTATTTCCTGTAATCTTGACTTCAATTTTTCTATATACTCTTCCGGTGTACCGTCATAACTTGACATTCTGACCCTCTCAAAATACAATCCTGAAAAAATACGGTCAATTTTTTCTTTATCGTCAATAGGAGCAAAATAAACGCCCCAATAATGTGTATTATCTTTTGAGCAAGGGAAAAACAATACATAAGGATTATCCTTATAGTTATCAAGTTTATTATAGCTTTCTATTGGCAGTCGCCCAAACCTTGATTTTACAAATTTACATTTTGTAATTCTGCCTACATCAAGATTTTTGCCTACAAAATGGGAACTTTCATTTATCAATCTGTTACACTCATCTTGCTCTTTTTCAAGTGATGCCTTTTCAGTAATAAGAGATTCTATTCTATTTGAAAAAAAGTCAACATATTTAAAAATATCATTATCTTTTTCCTTGAATTTAGAAGTATCAACTAAATCTAATTTTATATTTGCAATTTCAGCTGAATACTTTATATCCTGTAAATATCTTGCATAAGGACTTTTTTCACTGAATGGAACAAAACCTTTAGTATTGGAGTAAAATGAAGTCACTTCGTCCGGGTGAAATGCCTGTGATTCCCCACAGATTTTAACTACTTTATCCAAATCACTCGTTAATCCGATAATACTAATAAATTTTATAGGTAAAATAGCCAATTTGCAACCTCCTTTTTAATAGATTTTTTAAAATTCGTTTACTTTGATATATTTGGAATTATTAACAGCTCTGCTATTTGATTACTTGGTAATTGATAGCGTATGCCTTCTGTTATAACTATTACATTAGAAATTTCTATTTCCAATAGAAATATATATGAAAGCATAACTATTTTAGGATAAACAGAAAACCTCATTTTTTTAACACAGGTTATATATCTCAATTTTTTGTCTATCTGATTGAAATTATTATATTCAAGTCTTGACAAAAGTCGTCCTGCTGTGGTTTTTCTCATATATGATACACATAAATCCGGTGTTTCTGCGTTACATATATCAATAATATGTTTTTTGCTTATAGTTCCAAGAGGTATAATATAGTCTTTTATTTTATCATAATTAAAATTACTGAAAGTCTTTAAGCGATAAATTTTAGTAAAATTAGAGTAATCTATCAGCAGATTAAACAATTCTAATAATTGTTTTCTTTCGTTGCCTCTTAATTTAGAATTAATTATCTTAAATACATTCTGATACATTTCGGTATATAGTGCATTTTCGATAGATGCATAATTCAGAAGTTCATCTTCTATTGGTCTGAACTGTTCTATAATTCTTTTATATTTAGTATCTTTAAGAGCTTCTATAATATCATCAAAAGACTTAGATTTTCGGAGTGCATTAAAATTCACCTTAGTATGACTTTCAAGGTATTTTGGTATTTCAAACAAATACTCATCTGCTCTGTTAGCTCCCATAAGGGTAATATAACGCATTATCTGTTCGATTTCCGTTTTTTCGAGAATATAATCCGCAAAACGGTCGCCAGCGGTTATTTCATATCGGCAAAGTGATGATAAATCAATAAATGATTTTTTCTTTATAATGGTTTCGAGTTGTCCTCTATGGATACTTGCCTCGCTAATTTCCGTCAACAAATTTGAATAATGAGTTTTTGTTTTCAAATATCCTGCTACATCTGATACAGATTTACAGGAGAGTAATTCCAAATAATCTTTTTCTGTAAGTCTTTTGCCGTACATAGCTCTCGCCTTTGATAGAACGGCATTAGATGCCATTGACGATAACATATATAATCACACTCCTATGGTACGATTAAATATTTGATTAACCCATTCGTCACCTTTTTGTTTATATAAATTTTCCATATTTTCAAGAACCGCTTTTTGTTTTTCCTCGTATTCTTTAAAAAGCATTTCTGCTTTTTCTTCCTCGGCAACCCTGTTTTTTTCTACACGAATTCGTGCGAGTTCAAGATACCTTGATTTAATTTCTTCTTTTTTAGCAATTAATTCCTGTTCGCAATTCATCTTATAGGATTGAGTTTCCTCAGATATTTTTTTAGCTTTTTCGTCCATTTCGAGAATTTTTGCTATCATATCTTCCATAGTAAGTACTTTGCCTCCTAATTAAAGATAGGTGTAACTTAAAGAATAGCGAGTCCATTCTCCTATTACACCTATTTAAAATAATTTTAATTTTTAAGACTTTGCAGAGGTGCAGGGATACGACCGCCCCTTGAAATAAACTTTGACGGAGAAGATGTATTTACAGGCATAACAGGTCCTGAACCAAGCAATCCCCCAAAATCAAGTTCATCACCAATATTTTTGCCGATAGCAGGTATAAGTCTAACAGCCGTTGTTTTAGAATTAACCATACCGATAGCGGCCTCATCTGCAATAATAGCAGAAATAATATCCTCGTGCGTATCTCCCGGAATGACTATCATATCAAGTCCGACAGAACATACTGCGGTCATAGCTTCAAGTTTGTTTATAGTTAAAACACCGCTTCTTGCGGCATCTATCATACCTGCGTCTTCCGAAACCGGAATAAACGCACCTGACAATCCGCCAACGTGAGATGATGCCATAACTCCACCTTTTTTAACGGCATCATTAAGTAATGCAAGAGCAGCAGTTGTACCGTGAGCACCACACTGTTCAAGTCCCATTTCTTCAAGAATATGGGCAACGGAATCGCCTATTGCAGGCGTTGGTGCAAGTGATAAATCTACTATACCAAAAGGAACACATAATCTTCTCGAAGCCTCTTGGGCAACAAGCTGACCTGTTCTTGTAATTTTAAAAGCCGTTTTCTTTACAATATTTGCAACTTCTGTTATATCACAGTTGCCGGCTTTTGCGAGTGCAGCTCTTACAACTCCCGGACCGGAAACACCCACATTTATAACACAATCAGGCTCTCCCACACCGTGAAATGCTCCTGCCATAAACGGATTATCCTCCGGAGCATTACAAAAAACTACAAGTTTTGCCGCACCTATACATTGATTATCAGCAGTTAATTCAGCTGACTTTTTAATTATTTTGCCCATTTTGGCAACAGCGTCCATATTTATTCCGGATTTTGTACTGCCGATATTTACAGATGAGCAAACATTATTTGTACAAGCCAAGGCTTCCGGAATACTTTCTATAAGTGCATAATCACCTGCTGAAAAGCCCTTATGTACTAATGCCGAATAGCCACCTATAAAATTAACACCTACCGTATCAGCGGCTTTTTGCAAAGTCTTAGCAAATTTTACAGGATTTTTACCTTGACAAGCCGACACAAGCATAGCAATCGGAGTTACAGAGATTCTCTTATGAATAATAGGAATACCATATTCTTTGCTTATATCTTCACCTGTTTTAATCAAGTCCTTGGCATAACGGCAAATTTTATCATAAATTTTATCACAAGCCTTATTTATATCGCTGTCAATACATTCAAGCAAAGAAATACCCATAGTAATAGTTCTTACATCAAGGTTTTCATTATCAATCATATTAATAGTTTCAAGTATATCGTGAGTATTGAGCATAACTGCTGCTCCTTTCCATCTAATTTTAACAATCAGATTTTATGCATTGAATTAAAAATATCCTCGTGCATTGTAAGAATTTTCAAATTCATTTTTTCACCCAATGCGGTCAAATTATCTGAAAGTTGTTTTAGCGGAATATCGGACCTGCTTATATCAACAAGCATAATCATTGCAAATAAATCTTGTAATACAGATTGAGTTACTTCTATAATATTAATGTTATTTTTTGCACATTCTTTGGAAACTTCTGCAAGTATTCCAACGGTATCCTTACCTATTACGGTTATTACAGCTTTCATTTTTTTAATACACGCCTTTCGTGTGACATTATATTATTTTTATAACAGTTATATTATCTAACTTTAATCTTAAAATGTCAAGTATTTTATTATCCAAGCTAAACTTTATATTTATATATTATGCCGATAAAAGTAAAATTATATTAATTTACATTTTACATTCTTTTTACAGATAAAATTTATTATAACAAAAAAGCCTATCCTAATGGATAGACTTTAAATAAACAGGAAACACCCTGAAAACTGAATAAAGAAACAAACAGAAAAAGGAGAAGAAGAAGAAATAAAACCAAGAGAATATGGTCAAGCCCTCGACCTATTAGTACTGCCAAGCTAAATACCTCACGGTACTTACACACGCAGCCTATCAACCTTGTAGTCTTCAAGGGGTCTTACTAGCTTACGCTATGGGAAATCTTATCTTGGAGTCGGCTTCACGCTTAGATGCTTTCAGCGTTTATCCGTTCCGCACTTAGCTGCCCAGCTGTGCCACTGGCGCGACAACTGGTGCACCAGCGGTGCGTCCATCCCGGTCCTCTCGTACTAAGGACAGTGCTCCTCAAATTTCCTGCGCCCACGACAGATAGGGACCGAACTGTCTCACGACGTTCTGAACCCAGCTCGCGTACCA
>CANQPS010000025.1 GCA_947625785.1 uncultured Clostridia bacterium | reverse complement strand
AATAATTAGTGTCTCAACCGCCCTGAGTAATCAGAGCGGTTTTTCTATACCCGAAAAGAGGTGGTAAAAATGAAAGTGCAGGATTACATAAATGAAAAATATAAAAAAGAAGTTGACTTCGGAGAAATAGAAATTGCCGAAGGAATAAATACGACAAAAAGATTTTATACGCTTGAAAGCGAAGATTTTGATAAAATTGATTTACTGCTTGATAATAAATATATAATTACTGATACTGATAGTATGGCGTTTATAGTTGATACAAAACAGTTATATATTTGTCACGGAGGAAGGTGGTTTGAAATATGAAACCGTCAGAATTGATTTTTTTTAAAAAATTTACGGAAAGTTCAAGGGAAGAAATATCAGATTTTTATATATCTGATTTCAGTGCAGATAAAAATGAAATTATTCTTGGAGATAGTATAACCCTTAATACATCAGTTAAAGCCCCTGAGGGTTCAAATTTGACATACAAATACATAATACAATTTAAAAATGTGTGGTCAACAATAAGGTCAGCGAAAAAGGAAAGTACATTCGTATGGAAACCAACAGAGGCAGGAACATATACAGTCAGAGTAATTGTATCTGATGGTATAAATGAGATAAGGCAAGACATTACGATAACAGTTACAGATAGCACCGAGTAGGTGCTTTTTTTATGTCCAAAAATGCTTATGACATAAAACTATGCAAAAAATATAAGAAAACGGAGGTATGCTATATGGCAGAAGAAGTAACGCAAACAAATCAAGACGAGGCGGATACAGCGAAAGAAAAAGAAGGCAAAGCCGAAAAAGCGGAGAATGTTCAGGGACAGCAGCTGTCAGGTCATGAAACTAAGCAGAATGAGGCGGATATATCAGCGTTGCAGTCAGAAATTGCACAGCTTAAAAAAGAAAACGCAAGTGCAAAACTTACTCAAAAAGCGACCGTTGAAGCTGTAAAATTGGGGGTTGATATAAATACGGTTCAATATATTTTAAAATTGCTTGACTGGTCAGCGATAACCGATGAAAGCAAAGTGCAGCCGGCAATTTTAAAAGTGCTTGAAGATGTACCGCAGTTTAAATCAGCTAAAAAGAACAGTGGATTTACAAAGATAGGTGCAGATATCGACAACAACAAAGGCAATGCAGACGAAACGGCTAAATTAAGAAAAATGTTTGGACTAAAATAAAGAAAGGCAGGTTACAGAGCAATGAATAATATTGAATTATCGAAGATTTATTTACCTCTTCTCGATGAAGTTTACAAACAGGAAAGTAAAACATCTATTTTAGAGGGCGATGATATAACGATAAAAAAAGGACAAAACGGAGAAATTAAAATAGCAAAACTTGATATGGACGGTTTGGGGGATTTTTCTCGCAATGACGGATATACGAAGGGTACGACATCTTTTGTATGGGAAACGGTAAAATATGATAAAGAGCGTTCACAGGATTTAAGAATTGACAGACTTGATAATGACGAAACACTTTTGTCGCCGTTTGCTAAATTATCGAGCGAATTTATAAGAACAAAAGTCGTGCCGGAAACAGATGCGGCAAGAATTGCAAAAATTGCAAGTACAGATGGCATAACAAAAGTAAGCGGAAATCTTAATTCGGGAGAAGATGTAATTGCGGCACTCAGGGCCTGTACCAATGCTATGGACGAGGCGGAAGTATCAACGGGAAGCAGAATTTTGTTTATCACCCCGACACTTAGGGGGAATGATTTCCGACCTCGATACAACGAAGTCAAAGGAAGTTCTTGCAAGGTTCTCAACGGTTATAGAAGTGCCTCAGACAAGAATGTATACTGCTGTTACTCTTAATGATGGCAAGTCAAATTATGGATATAAAAAAGCAGATACGGGTAAAAATATAAATTTCCTTTGTGTAGAGAAGTCGGCAGTGGTGTGTGCAATAGACCAGTATATTAAATATTTTTCACCGGACCAAGACCAGCAGGGCGATAGCAATTCAGGACGATTACAAAAATTATTATACCGATAAGCCTGAAAATTTTAATTTTTTAGCTGATAAATCAAGCAGTATCATTGATATACTTACATATAACCGAATAGTAAAAATCGGTTTTGGAAATTTGTCTGAGTATCAGCGAAATGTGATAATTGAATGTTGCTGTAAAATTATAAAGTTTTACAGTGATAACGGCGATTTCTTAGAAAGTGCATTAAATTCGTACAGTATCAACGGAGTTTCAATGCAATTTTCGGCAAATGCTAATATTTGTGTTAGTAACGGTTGTATATTGCCGTCAAATGTATATAATCTTAAAGAAAAAATTCAAAGTATCTTTGAAGATATAGGAGTAAATAGATTTATCAGTAAAATAGAATCTGCTATTAAGAGTATAGATTTTCACAGTGTATATAATAATGCAAAATCAATATTTGAAAACTTAATTGATATAGCGACAACAAGTTTTGATGATATAAAAAATGTATGTCAAAGTTATATGGGATACATAGGTTCTATTATTTCATCAAAAATAAGATTAATATCCAAAGCTTTTAAGGTATCATTAGGTGGTATTGCGTTGTGGTTGGACAATGACAAAGCTAATGTAAAGCAATATATTAATGATATTACAAGTGATTTATCAGTGGGTTTCGACAATTTATCCATATATTTACAAGTCTTGCAACAGAAGTTTTGAGTTTAGCACGCTCTTTTACTTTATCAAATCTGTATCTTGTTAGTGATTTTAGCTCTTCGTCGTGGTATAATGTGTTTGAGTAGGACTTTAAGTCCACATCAGACATTAACATAGCTGCAATGGTATGAGCGTCTACCTCATCCGTTTTCGTCTTTCTAAGGCTTAGACTTTTTCTGTAAAGATTGGTATGTAACGGGTTGATAACGTAAGTCGGCAAACCCTGTATCGGTTCAAGAAAAGGCTGGTCAAGTATTTTAAATATACTGGAAAGTCGTTTTCCGGATAAGTTTAATAAAAAGACAGTTTATGCCAGTATTCGAGATAAAGACGGAGATGGAATTAAACCTCAGACATCTGCAATATTCACGACATTTGACAGTAGTAAGGGTATGGAAAGAAAAATATGCATTGTTTTTGATTTTACGGAAAGTTTTTGGAATTTAAGAAAAAAACAACCATTGCAATCTTATGAAATATTAAGAAACATTTTTTGCGTCGCTGCAAGCAGGGGAAAGGAAAGAATCATTTTTGTAAACCAAAATGAAGAGTTGCTTTCAGAAAAAACGTTATTAGAGAAAACGGGAACAGCTTTTTCTTTCAAGGATGTAAATATTTCTGAAATGTTTGATTTTAAATATCAAGAAGATATTGAAGAATGCTTTTCAGCACTAAGAACTGAAGTGCTTGATTATAATGACTATAGTGAAATTAATATAAAGAGCAACGATATAAACACTGGATTTTTGATTGCTGAACTCCAATTTGACAGCAAAATGATAGCAGGCTGAAAAACGCATTTATTGCGGGTTTCGGATGGTATGATTTTTGTGCAAAATTACCTTTGCAAAAATTCTGAATATTTGATATAATATTTATCAGTGTGTAGCTGAAACGGCGTAAGTCCAACTTTGGGACTTACGCCGTTTTTGCGTTTATAAGGAGGTATTACTATGGAACAAAATCAGTCTTATCTTGCTACGGAAAAGGTGAGCAAGCTCATGGGTAAATATGCCGTACCCTGTATTATTTCGCTGCTTGTCGGTGCGCTTTACAACATTGTCGATCAAATTTTTATTGCCAACGCAAGTTATCTCGGCTCTTACGGCAACGCAGCCAACACGGTGGTGTTTCCATTAACGGTCATAGCGCTGGCCATAGCCGTTATGATTGGGGACGGCTGCTGCGCATTTGTCAGCCTGAACCTTGGGAAAGGCAACAGGGAATCGGCCGCAGGCAGCGTCGGCCTTTCTGTGCTGATGACTGTGATAAGCAGCGTTTTTCTTTGTGCCGTGTATCTTATTTTTCAGACGCCGATCATCACTGTGTTTGGCGGAACAGTGAATGGGGAAACCTTTGCACTTTCAAAAGAATATTTCTTTTATATTGCGCTCGGCATTCCTTTCTATATGTTCGGACAGGCGATGAATCCCGTCATTCGTGCGGACGGAAGCCCGAAATTTGCAATGGCTTCCACGCTGCTTGGTGCTATCCTGAACATCATTCTCGATCCGATTTTTATTTTCTGTTTTCGCTGGGGCATGATGGGTGCTGCCGTTGCTACGGTAATCGGACAGATTGCGACGGCACTGCTTTCCCTTTGGTATCTTCTGCATATTAAGTCGATAAAATTATCGAGGCGTGCTTTTCGCCCGAATAAAGAAATCGCAGGGCGCACGCTGTCGCTCGGAATTTGCAGTTTTCTCTCGCAAATATCGCTGGTAGCGGCTATGGCGGCAATCAACAATATGGTTTGCAAATACGGTGCACTCGATCCCGTGTTTGGGCAGGCAATCTATGCACAAATCCCTATGGCGGTTGTGGGGATTGTCATGAAGGTATTTCAAATCGTAATCTCCATTGTCATCGGTATGGCGGCGGGCTGCATTCCGATTGTAGGATATAATATGGGAGCGGGTCAGCAGAGAAGGGTCAAAAGGCTGTTTTCATTACTGCTCATCTGCGAAGCGGCCGTTGGACTGATTGCCTTACTGGTTGTGGAACTTCTGCCTCGCCAACTGATCGGTATTTTCGGCTCGGCTAATGAAAGCATTTACTATACGGAATTTGCAGTCAAAGCCTTTCGAATTTATCTGTGCATGATCATTTTTGCCTGTCTGAACAAAGCAACTTTTATTTTCCTTCAGGCGATGGGGAAGGCAGTTGCCTCAACGATGCTTTCTATGATTCGTGAAATTGTATTCGGAGTCGGTTTTGCACTTTTGTTGCCGCTGTTTTTCGGCCTTGACGGCGTATTGTATTCTATGCCAGTCTCTGATATGCTGACCGCCGTTGTCTCCGCCATTATGGTTGTCTCAACCTATAAACAATTGTCCTGCAAGGATGGGGCAGATACTTTCGTTGAACACGGCGAAGAATTGCAAAAATAAGTTTATAAGTCTTAAAATGAGTAAAATCCCTTGCTTTTCTAAGTAAAATTGCTTATAATCATCTTGCTGTTATTGATAATACCGTGACAACAAAAGTTTGGAGCTGAATTGGAGGTGAAATGGTGAATTTTTTTGATTATATAAAAAATGATGCTTTTTTTAAACCATTAACACTGAAGCATAGAAGAATATATTATGATTGCATTCAGATATTAATTGATAAAACTAAAGAATTGCCAGTGTTGTACGAATCAGATGCAAGAGATAGCATTACTGTTTATTTAAAGAACGCTGGGATAAGTGAAACAAAGAAAAACATATCAAATGATATTAATGCGGTTGAAGAAACAGAAACCGAGGATAGTGGTACCGAGTTGCAAGCTTCGGGAATTCTTTCATTATTTCGTGAATGTGGTTGGTTACTTCCCCGAGAAATAGGTAGAAATGGTGAGTATGTTGTTAATGTTTCGATTGACTGTAGACGATTTATGGATTTTCTGAGAAAAATGACAGAAAAAAGTGGAGAAGGAATGATGTCAAATCGTATTTTCTCTATGTATGAAATTATAAAATCTGCATTTGAGGAAGATTCTGTTCGTAGGGAAAGACCTTATACCAATATTCTTGTACCGTTAATTGATAATGAGACAGAATTAAAAAATGAATTGGCAGATTTGAAAAATAGTATTTCCAGTATTATGAAAGCAGTAATCGTTTTTCAGGATATAAATAGTTTTGGACAATTCATAATGAAAGACGAAATGCTGAACCATTTCTTTAGTGAATATTTTTTTATAAAAAACAATGGACTAATTCCAACTCAGATATCATTCATAAAGGCAAAATTAAGGATTCTTAGACAGGAAGAAAACTGTGAGAAAATGATAAAAGAATGCTCGGAAAAGTTGCAATTGGATTATGAAGGGGCTAGGGAGCGTGTTGAACGATATTTTGCAGAACTCCAATATTTTTTGAGCGTTGAATATGAGGCTGATATGGAATTAATTGACAGCCGTATTAATAATTATTATAATCTTGCAAATACGAGAATTATGTTGATGGCAAGTAATGGTGTGAAGCTGGAAGCAATAATTAATGATTTTTTGAATATCGTGTCAAAGATGCCGGAAGAAGAACAGAATGTTGTAATGGGAAAAATTGCGGATTGCATATGTATCACTAATCAAAAATATGTTGGATACAAGTCCTTTGAAAAGAATAAACGTATAAAAAATGAGAGGGAAAATATGGGGCTTGTAACAGCAGAGTTATCGGAAGAAGAAAAAAGAGTGCAAACAGAAAAGCTGTTTAACAGTTCTCCGAATAGATATTCGGTTGACAAGGTGAGTGCTTTTCTTGATGTGCAATTGGGGAATGAAGGTAAAATGAATATTAAAGAAAAAGCAATTAAGACAAAAGAGGAAGCATTAATGTATGCGGCAGCAATGCTTTATGCTAAAAATGAGGAGTTTCCATATGATATTCAACTGTCTGAAGAAACAGTAAAAACAGAGATTGCGGATATTACTGATGTGACAGTAATTAAGAAATATAAGGAGACTGTTTATGAATGATTTCAGTTTTATGAAAAGAATGAGTGTAGAAGATGCATTTTTATTTAAGAAATGTATTCGTAAAATGCTTGATACAACGTTTATTGTGGCTGACAAAGATGAGAAATTATATGATTTCATATCGTCAGAATCCAATCAATATGATGTAAATATATATTTGGCAGCTATTGGTTACAAGGTTGTCGTTGAAGAAAGAATGAAAGTGGCAATGTTGCAGCAAGCAGATGAAGATGTTGAAACAGTTGGATTAAAGAGAATAAATTTATATCGTTTCGATACAAAGCAGGTAAAATTATTAATGGTACTGTGGCTTTTGTTTTTGGAACGTATGGGGTATGCAGATTCGGTGTATATAACAGTTGGTGATATTATTGACAAATGCAAAATTTATCAAATTAATATGAAACCTGCAGAATTTAAAGATTCATATCGCATATTTAAAAAATTTAGCCTGATAGATTATAGTGACGACATATCAACAGAAGAAGGGAAAGTTCGGTTATACCCGTCATTACAATTTTGTATGGATATTGGACAATTGAAGCAAGTTATGGCGGAATATGCACCGGATGGAGAGAGCATAGAGATTGAGCAAGATGAATTCTTGGAAAGTGAGGATACAGATGAATAAAACTATTTTGCGTAATATACATTTGGTAAACTGGTATGGGTTTGAGAATAGGACAATCCCTGTTTCTGAAAATTTAACATTGATTTCGGGTGAAAATGAATGTGGAAAATCAACCATATTAGATGCTATTAAATATGCATATACAGGTGATACGCAATTCAATAAGGCTACAAGTGGCTATAATACCGGTATAGGGAAACGCAATTTAGTTTCATATACACGATGTCTTATGGATGCAAGTGCTGGAATATATGCAAGACCTGCAGAAAAATACCCAGTGGTGTATACGCATATTGCGTTGGAGTATTTTGACCAGATAAATGAGAATCCATTTGTGTTGGGGGTAGTAATAGAAACGGCGGTTACAGATGTCCGAGGTACATATTGGTATGCCATAGATGGAAAGACAATTGCAGATATTTCATTTGTATATGAGGAAGGTTCACTTATAAAACCTTATGATGCTTTAGGGTTTCAAAAAAAATATGGTGTACAAATGAAAACAAAAAAAGAAGGTATTACATTATTTATGCAAATGATAGGACTTAAATTGTCTTATCAAGAGGTTCCTAAATATCGGAGAAAGCTAAGAAATATAATGGCATACAATCCGGCTGCAAAAATTCAGGAATTTATAAAGGAATCAGTTTTAGAAGAACATGATGTTAATTTTGATAAATTGAAAGAAGCAAAAAAGAATATTGAACAGATAAATGACAGTTTTGAAAAAATAAATAAAGAACTGGAAGATTTGGATTCTATATTGGCAGATTATGACGAGCATAAAAAGAAGGTTTTGCAGCTGAAGATAGATGATATAAAAATTAAGTATAAAGATCTCGTGGAGTGTCGGAGGAAGATTGATGAAGAAGAGGAATTAATCAAAAAAGATGTTATTACATATGAAGATTTAGGAAGGAGAATTGAAGAGCAAGATCAGAAGATTAATGATATTGATAAAACTTATTCGGAAACAAGAATAGCTCTTCTTGACTTTGATGTCTCAAAGGCAATAGAAGCATCTAAACAATTGATAGATACATATGAAAAGCAGTTGGCGAAATTAAATGACGAAAAAGAAAAACTGGAAACCTTTCAGCGGAAAATGCAAGAAATGATTATTCAATTATCGGAACTGGGGGTAATAGTACAAAACGATAATGTACTTGAAAGATTGACATCAAAAAGCCTTGAGGTGGCTGAAAAACAAAGATTTATTGATTTGATAAAAGAAGAGATACAAAAATGTCGCGATAAATTAATCGAGAAGGATACCTTGCTGAAAGAAAAGTTGAAAATAGTACAGAACGAATGTGTAGAACAAAATAATATTATTGAAAGCTGCAATAGAAACAAGATGGATTATTCTAATGTTCAGGAGCAGGTCGAACTTATTAAAGAAATTAATCGTGAATTTAAAAAGCGTGGTATTAGCGAAGAAGTGCATATGGCTTATGAATATGTAATAGAGTTGAAGGATGAAAATTGGAGAAATGCGATAGAAGCCTTTTTAGGGGGACATCGTTATGCAATTATAGTATCGAAAAAAGTTTTTGATGTTGCGAATGCTGTGTTAGACAAGTCGAGGTACCGATATGTTGAACTGGTTAATACGGAGCGATTAATGTCAGGAAAGATGGATTGTGAAGAAGATTCGGTTTTTCACTATCTTTCTGTACAAAATGAGACTGCAGCAAATTATTTTAAATTTTGGTTAGGAAAAATTCACGCTGTAAATATTGAAAATGTACCGAATTACGATAATGCTATGTCGATGGAAGGAAAATTGAGCCGTAATATGGCTGTTACCTATATTAATACAAAGAAAATTAGAAATTATTGTTTGGGAAGTCAGGCAATAGAACTCAATAGAAGGGCAGCAGAGAAAAGGTTGGATGAGTTAGAAAACAAAGAAAAAGATATACTTTCGGAACAAGGAAGTTTGAAAGATAAATTAGAAAATCTGCAGACTGGTTTGGCATACTTTAAAGAGTATAATTTAAATGTTCACAAGGAGTGGACAGATGTATCAGTTGATTTAAATAATGAAAAAGGGCATTATGAGGAGTTGTTAGAGGCTCAGAAAAATAATGCAGAATTTATGGCATTAAGTGAAAGGGTGTCTGTACTTGAAAAACAATTAAAGTCTGAGCGAAAAGAGCTTGAGGAAAATATAAGGCAAAAGACAATTTTGGATACAACTATATCAGAGAAGAAGAAATTAGTTACAGACCTCAAGGTGAAGGAAAATACAAAACAGAAAGAATTAGACGAAGAAAGAATTGCAAGCAATCCTGCCGTGGAAAAAGCAATAGAAGAATATGACCAATATTTGTCCGGAAAAAACCAAAATGGTGCTCTTATGGTTCGTGCAACAAAAGAAAGATTAGATCGCAGGGTGCGAGAACTTGAAGGAAAAATTAATGGTGATCAACAAGCGTATAATAATCGAAAGCAACAAGTAGATAAATTACCTATTGGTTTGGAGTATGAAGCTGACTATCAGAGGAGAAGAGGGAAAATCTGGATTGATGATTTGCAAGGTATACAGCAAAAACTGAAAGAACAGACAATAACTTATGAGCGAATATTTAAAAGGGAGTTTGTTCTCAATATATATAATACGGCAAAAGATGCAAAGGGTGATATTTCGGATATAAGCACTGCGCCGGAAATTTTATCACTCTCTCTGACCGGGTTCAACGCAAGCTGATATTTTCCTCCGTTCAAGTCTATGATTTTCTCTGTCTGCACACCGCTTTCTATTCCCGAAAGAAGCTCCGATATTTCAAGATTGCGATTAACCGATAAAATATATTTGCCGATGGAGTTTCGGGTCGTTCCGAAAAGGGTACTTGCAGCTCGATTGATCCCCAAAATCATGCCTTTTGTGTTTAAGAGAACAATACCCTCGGCCATATTTTCCGTAACAGCTTCAAATTCCTCCTGTTTTTGCTGCAGTTCCATTTCCTGCCCTCGGATTTGGCACTGCTGGGTGTCGATACGCCGAAGTAGCGGCGAAAGTTCATCGTATCCCTCATTGTTCAGCGGATCGTCCAAATTGAGCTGGTTTAAGGGGGCAGTAATGTTTTTGGAAAGACGGTGTGCCAACCAAAAAGATACTACAATGGCAATCACAATGATAATGATGATAGGCTGCGTCATTCCAAGAAGCAATGTGGGAATTGTACTTTGTGCAACGGAAAGCCTGACTACTGTTCCATCGGACAACCTTTTTGCGCTGTAAAGAGTGCGTTCCATCAAGGTCACAGAGTATCTTGCGCTCTCGCCATAGCCGGATTCAAGCGCCTCTTTGATTTCCTCACGGGCAAGGTGATTTTCCATTTCAGAGGAATCCGCTTCACTGTCGTAAAGCACTTTGCCATCCGCACTGATCCACGAAACACGGTATCCTTTCGGGGAAAGTCCTTCAAAATATTCTGCCCCCACAACTTCGACGCCCTGCGCCGCCAGCTCTGTCTGCGTCTTTAATTGATTTTGTTGGACATTCCCAAAATAACCATAAAGCACACAAAGAAAGAGTGTCACGGAAGCAAGGAAAACTGCGATTGCAACAAGACAGATGGATCTGAAAATTCGCTTCGTCATTTCTCTACCCCCAGCCGATAGCCAACGCCTCGCACGGTTTCAATGCAGTCACCACAGCGCCCCAGCTTTGTCCGCAGCGTACCAATATGAACATCCACCGTGCGGGTTTCCCCTATGTAAGAGTCGCCCCATATACTTGTGAGAAGCTGGTCGCGTGTAAACACCCGGCCGGGATTTTCCATAAATTTTCGGAGCAATTCGTATTCCTTAAAGGTAAGCTCAACGGGCACTCCGTCCACTGTTACAATGTGCTGTGCCGTATCCATCTGTATCCCACTGTGCAATAACCTCTCGCTTTGAGAAGCAGGAGAAGTGCGACGGAGTACCGCTTTTACACGAGAAACCATCTCCATCATGCCGAATGGCTTTGCAAGATAGTCGTCCGCACCGAGATCAAGTCCGATCACCTTATCATATTCGGTTCCTTTGGCAGTAGCCATGATGACCGGCACTTGATTACCGTCTGACCGCAGGCGTTTCAAAATGCTGATGCCATCCTCGCCGGGGAGCATAATATCAAGCAGCACCAGCTCCGGGGTGTCCTCACGAAACGCGTCCCAAAAGGCCGTTCCGTCCGAAAAGCCTTTTGCCTCAAAGCCTGCGGCGTTTAAGGTGTATATCATTAAATCACGGATTCCGTTATCATCTTCTACACAGAAAATCAAGAAATTCACCCTCCTTATATGGGAAATGCAGGACGGTAATGCAAATGTCAACCTACAAAAACCCATGATATTATAGCATATTTTCGCTCTTTTTTCAATCTGTCGGCGGCTGTACGCTTTTCTCGCCGGTAACAGAAAACAATACCCAACCGGCAATATTCGTGGCATGATCTCCGATTCGCTCAAAATATTTCGCCACCATCAAGAGATCAAGAGCATATTCTCCCTCGTTAGGATTTTGTGCGATTAGAGAAATCAGACTGCTTTTAATGTCAATGAAGTAATCGTCTACAATGTCATCAGAAGCAATGACCGCTTCGGCTATGGAAGTATCCTGTTTCACATAGGCGTCCACGCTATCCGTTACCATTTTGATGGTCGCCTTTGCCATTTCCCGAATTTTGATATCTTCAGGCAGTGTTCTGTCATCCAGAAACGGCAAAATTTCCGCAACATCCTCCGCTTGATCTCCGATCCGTTCCATATCTGTTACCATTTTTAAGGCAGCCGATATTTGACGCAAATCCCGTGCTACAGGCTGTTGCTGGAGCAGAAGCCGCAGGCACATAGATTCAATCTGCCGTTCTTTTTCGTCTATCTCATGGTCGAGCGGGGCAATCTTCGCTGCCAGTGAATCGTCCTTTTGAATGAGAGCAGAAGCCGCCAAAGAAATCACTTCTTCGCACAGCGCCCCCATCTTGATAAGCTCCTGCCCCAATGTATTAAGCTGCTCGTCAAATCGTGTTCTCATTATCCAAACCTCCCTGTGATGTAATCCTCTGTACGCTTATCTTCGGGCTGGGAAAACATTTTTTCCGTATCCCCGTACTCTACCAGTTCACCCAAAAGGAAAAATGCCGTCCGATCTGAAATGCGTACCGC
>CANQPS010000024.1 GCA_947625785.1 uncultured Clostridia bacterium | reverse complement strand
TTTTTCTGCGTCTGATGATAGTATTCTATTTTGTCACCCAACATCTTATTGTAGATAAACCTGACACAACCAAAGGTTTTGGCAAACAATATTTTTTGTTCTTCGTTTGGGTATATTCTGAATCGATAGGCTTTATTCATCTTGCTCACCTCTTTATTTTAAGGATAGCATAACATTATCTGACAGTCAACAAAAAAGTCAGCCTGCGGCTGACCGCCAATTCATCCCACCGCTTTAGAAGCGGGGGACTTCTTGCCTATTTAGGTTAAAAAACTCATTTTTGAAACCTTGATTATAAAGTTCGGCTATTGAAATGTCATATATCTCATTTTTCAAAAGCACTGTAGTTACATTTAAAAAGTCCTGTTCATCAACTATTTTGCCATATATATAGATAATTCTGAGTTCCGGCATTTTTTCTCTGATTTTCGGAATAATGTCCTCAAGCTCACTTCCACGGCTGTTATATCCTCTAAAAATTATAAGAATATTAGGCAATATATGAGTTAAACGTTTATCAAAATCCGGGCGGAGTTCATTTTCATAACTTAAAACATTGTAATTCTGTTCCTTGAAATCAATATTGCGGTTCAGATATTTCCGGGTATTCTTATCACACAGAATAACTAAATTCATAGCCTAATCCCTCATTTCTTCCATAAGTTTTTTTATCTCCGAAATTTTCTCTTCATCGAAAATCTCATAAAGAATGGATGACCATAGCAAAATATAATCATTATCCTTGTAATTCGTCAGAGTTACAAGTCGACTTCTGTATTCTCCGGATTCGGACAAGCCGCTTGCACGTCTGATTATTGTTAATCCGTTAAACGACAGATATTTTTCGAGCAATATTTCATTTAGAGTTGCTCTGCCCATAATCTTACGGAACTGATACCTGTTATCGCAATAATAATATGTGTACACGGTAAAATCTGAAAGGTTCAGCTTGTTTATTGTTATATCGTAAATATTTTGCAATAAATCCCTGAAACCTGTATTTTTCTTTGTTTCGACTGCCTTTTCATCGCTCGTTTGCGGATCTTTACTGTATAAAACTGTTCATTATTCGGTTGATTAAGCTCCTTGTTAGCCGTTTCCGTATCTTCCATAATTTTTATTTTCAGCTTGCGTTTACCAAATGATATTCCCATTATTTCACCCCTAATACAACAGCAGAGGTATTGCAGTAATACCCCTGTTATCATTTCGTTAAGCTATAAGATTTGTCGGTAAATTTTGTCGTACAGATTTTATACATCATACTATCCGTAGGTATGGGTTTGGTAAACGGTATAATTTTTCTGCCACAAACAATAAGCCCACTGCCTTTTTTTCCTGTTTTCAAATAAGCTTCTTGTGATGGGGAAAGCTTATGTATTCTGACTAAAGCATCAAGATCTTCTTTTTTCTGTTGCAAAAGCACGACAAACTCAGAGTTAGAAATCATTGTCCTTGCCTGAGCAGATGTTAATACCTCTGTAATATTTTGTGTTATAGCGGTCGGAACACCTCCGTATTTTCTTATTCGCTTATATACCTTTGCAAAAAATTCTCCGCTTCTGTGTGTTGTTCTTCCTGCTCCATCGTTGAACATTATAGAAAATTCATCTACCCACACCCATGTTCTGATACCGTTTTCCTTGTTTTTACTCACTCGCTGCCATACATATTCAAGCACAACCTGCAATCCTACAGGACGGATCTGTTCGCCCATTGCTGATATGTCGAATACCATAAAACGCTTATCTGTATCAATATTTGTTTTTCCGGCGAATATGTTAAACGAGCCTGTTATGTAAAGCTCCAGAGAAAGAGCGAGATTATGTGCCTCCGCTTCAGGCATATTCAGAAGATTTTTATAAAAGTCCGTAAATGTCGGAATTTTATTTATATCACCTTTTGAATTAATAAAATCACGATACGTCAGCTTGACACAACGATCAATAACAGTACGTTCATTGCTCGTCAGTTCTTCACTCTTTGCCGTTTCACATATTGTCATTATAAACTCTGCTTTTGTTGCAACAGCCGATAGTCCCTCTTCTGAAAAGTTGAGATCTATATCAAAAACATTCAGCTTTGTGGGGGAGTCAGGCGATATTTTTAATATCGTTCCGTCAAATACCTTAACAAGCGGTTCATACTCGTTTTCAGGATCAATTACTATTACCTCATCGTTCGGGAATTTCAGCAGCACATCAAACATCTCTGCTTTTGAAAACATTGATTTTCCTGCACCCGATGTTGCCAATACAAAACCATTGCTGTTCATTTCCTCAGTCCTATCGAGTGCAATAGCATTTCCGGTAGCAAGATTTTTGCCATAAAAGACACCACCGGGAACAAAATGATCAACATGGCTGAACGGAACAAGGACTCCTGCTCCGTCCGAAAGCATTGGTGTTGCGGTATTATTTCCGGATCTTGTCGTAAAAGGCTGCTGGGCAAAGGGAAGAACAGCTTGCAGACCCTCAGCTTGCTGTTCTGTTAAGATCTGTATCTGAACCTGATGTTTAACTCCCTGATTTTGAATATAATGGGTAACATCATCTAACTCTTTCTTAGTTTCTGCCGAAACAGCTATATAGACAGATACATCAAACAATTCACAGCCTGTTCCGCCGAGTCTGTCCTGCAATTCATTAAGGGTTTTTCTCTGATCCGAAAGACTGTACGGAATATAATCTCCGCCGTTCTTATGGTTTTGTTCCATACGTTTCTGTATACGCTGCTCCAGTGCAAATATTCTCTTTTTAAGCAGCTCCATTGCATCAGCTTTATTTATTCGTTTAATCTGCTTTGAAACAGTGATTTTTTGATTATTATCTATCAAGTCATTAATCATACAATCATCTGCATAATTTGAATATGTTTGTATAAAGAGTATCCTTGTGAACTGATCGCCAATTTCAATTTCACGCTTATCAAATTTAAAAAGTGCAGGCGATATATAATCCTTTATTCTCCCTCCGGCAGAAAGTGGATTTTTCGGCATCATAAAGGGTACTACTGAAAATTGGTGATAAAATTTATAGAGTATCTCAAAGACGTCGTTAGGAAATAACTGTTTAGTCGCTGAACCGAGTGCAGTAAAAAGACTTTGAAGATCTTGATAATATTTAAACAGCACATTGGCATTGTCAATATTACCGGCAGGCTTATATGACATAGCCATTATCATTATTTTTTCAGTAGCAGCCGAACTGCTATTTGAAATAACATCATCCATTATTTTGTTGTAATCATCTGAAATATCGGGAAATTCAGAATTATACGGCAGGAGGGTTTTTCTCATCACATTGACATTGACATCAGTGTTCATTATAAATTCCTGAAATTGTACATCCGGAGGGATAGAATTAAGAAAATGAGTGTATTTTTCATAAATCTCGTTTTTTTCTTCGTCCCTGAATAACGCATAGTCTATATTCTCAAAGCTGAATATAATAGAATAGCTTCCGTCATAATTTAAAAACAATCCGTTTTCATATGCCTCCTTGAAGGGAATGGTACTTTGGGCAGTTCGGGGGAGAACAGCCTTTTTCTTTCCGAGAAACCTTTCATTCTTTCTATTCCTCATCATCGTCAAACACTCCATTTCTGTTAAAATATCTTTTATCTTTTTTCATACTCTTAATAAAATATGAAAAAAGATTCATTCCTCTTATGCGTATAACACCGAGTCCGATTATTATTGACATTTCTAAGAACACTACCCACCCTATTACATCAAGTGACATATTATACTGCATAAGCCCGAAAACGGTACCGGCACCCACAACGACAGCTACACCAACAAAAACCAACTGTACCGGCGAAAGTCCGAAAATTTCCGTACTTTGCTTAAAAAAATTTTTAGTTAGCGGTACTTTTATCATTTCTATCAACTCCTTTTTGGGGCTTTAAGTCCCAGAAATAAAAAAAGACACGATTTATATCGTGTCTGAAAAAAACATTAATTAATTAGAGTGTGTTCACATAAAGGTTTACAAGCATGTAAGAATACAGTATAATAAAATCATGAAACTGACTAAAAAACAATTCAGAAAAATAGAGCATTTAATGCCAATACCGAGGAAACCACCCGAATTTTCAAATTATCAATTTTTGTGTGCATTACTTTACATGATAGAAAATGGCTGTAAATGGAGGGCTTTGCCGAAAAAGTTTGGGAAGTGGCACACGATTTATATGAAATTTAACAGGTGGTCAAAAAACGGAACCATACAAAAGATTTTTGAAGAAATGCAGGAAATGAATATCATCGACATTCGCACCGACACACTGTGTATCGACGCACAAGCATTAAAGTTCATCCCGACGCTGCAGGTGCCCGTAAATCAAGCGAAGAACAGAGTATCGGACACTCAAAAGGGTGCTGACAACAAAGCTGCACTTATGCTGCACGTCTGCCTGCTATGCTTTTGTTTTTCACCTCTCACCGGGCAATCACCACGATGCGCCGGAAGGCCGGAAACTGATAGAAACAATATACTCGGAGGATAATCATAATCTCCTTATGGACAGGGCTTATGAAGATGATCAAACTCGTGCTTTAGCTTAGAAGCAGGGGTTTAATGTTGTTGTCCCTCCAAAGAAAAATCGTAAACAGCCTTGGGTCTATGATAAAGAATTATACAAGCGTCGTAATGAAGTAGAACGATACTTCCTCAGACTAAAGCGCTTTAGAAAAGTATTTACTCGCTATGATAAACTTGATACCATCTTTCTATCTGTCATTACTCTCGCTATGATTTTTGATACCCTTTTTATGTGAACACGCTCTAATTCGGTGATTATCACATACATCGAGAGTCGTAGAATCCACAAAATTTATTCCTGAGGACTTGCCAAGGCGATACTTTATGAAGTATAATGTAAGTGGAATAATTGCCATTTTCATAATTTCCACAAATCGGTTATAACTGACCGGCTTTGGAAAGTATGGTTTTAACCTAAATAGGCAAGAAGTCCCCCGCTTCTAAAGCGGTGGGATGAATTGTCGGTCAGCCGCAGGCTGACTTTTTCTTGACATTATGAAATTACAGTGATATACTAAAATCAGATGAAATCGAAATAAGCCTGTATTACAATAGAGCGATAACCAAGCCGTAATACAGAGAATTACGAAAGGAGAACGGATTAGAGGTAATCATTCCTCTATGATAAGGGATTCTGACAAATTGACCTCTTTTTTCCGTAATCAGTCGGGATGTAACATGTGCCAAGCAAGACGATAGCAAGCAAATTTGTCATAACCGTGGGACACACGGGGTTAGCTCGTCGATACTGTACAGACTACTGTACTTGAGCGAGAAGCCCCCTCCTCTAAGCGAAGCGTAGGCGGCGGGAGTATGTCACAGATAATGAGGTTTTAGGTATAATCCGATCTGTTTCCATAAGCAAGTGTGTTTTGCAGTATTTCTTGTATTCTATGCAAAAATCATCTACATCACAAAATATTGGCAATAGTTCTTCCATGAAAATCTGTCCTTCTCTTTGGTGTTTTGTTGCGTTGTATCTTCATTATACCAAATTTAGGTCAGATTTTCTTCTTTTTCCCTTTATTTTTTCATCGAACTCACGTTTTATTATATTGATTTTGAATGTAATGACTATATGGAAGAATGGAATTTTGAGAACTGGGGTATCAAATACTGGTCAAAAACGCCGGAATTTCTGCGATATGTGAGGGAACATTCATAATTAAAACTTCCGTTTAACGGGAAGAGGATCAGAGTAAAAAATTAGAACTTATGGAGGTGTTCGCATGAATAAGATTACTTGTGTCTGTTTAGGCGTGAGAAATATGGAAAAGGCGATCAGATTTTATAGAGACGGATTGGGATACAAAATAGATTGTAAGGAAAATAACTCACCTATCTGCTTTTTCAATACGCTAGGAACAAAGTTTGAATTGTTTCCTTTGGACTTGTTGGCAAGAGATATAAGCGAAAATGACCCATCGAAAATTAGAAATGGCTTTGGTGGCATTACATTTGTGTATAATGTGGAAAGCGAGTAAGAAGTAGACAAAACGATTGAACTGGTTAAGAGGGCGGGTGAAGTGATTGTAAAAGAACCACAAGAGGTGTTTTGGGGTAGATATCATACCTATTTTGCTGATTTGGATGGATATTATTGGGAAGTTGCATAGGCCCAGATTTTAAGTATGATGAAGATGGATTATTGCAATTCTAACAGTTGATATGTTAGATGATTGGTAAAATTTTCGTTTAATTGGAAAGAAAACGGAGTGAAAATCGGGATTTGGAGGGATATTATGCATAGCGATTATCCGAAAATAATTGGTTGTAAAGTCTATGAGATAATTGACAGACCTATTGGCAACTGCCATCCTCACGATAAGGAAATGATTTATCCGATAAACTACGGCTATGTCAAAAATGTTTTTGCGGAGGACGGTGAAGAATAGGATATTTATCTTTGGGTGTTAATGTTCCTGTAAACACGTTTGAGGGATATGTTATAGCCGTATACCGCAGGTCTGATGACATTGAAGATAAATAGATCGTATCTGCAGACGGACAAGATTATTCAAATAAGGTCATACTCGAAAAGATGCCTTTCAGGAACAGTTTTTTTATGGTAAGCTACTTAGATAACTTCATATTTGTCGAAATTTGTAGAGAGTGCAAAATCGGTATTTGACAAACCGCGTAACAGGTAAACTGCGGTGGGATTACGTCCCAAAACATAGATCGGAGGTATGATATGGAAGAAAAAGTGCGGCTTTCGGATATCGCTTCGGAGCTGGGGCTTAGTACGGCGGCGGTATCGTATGTGCTCCACGGCAAGACCGACATGGTGTCGGAGCGAACGGCTGTCAGGGTGCGCCGCGCCTTAGAGGAGCGGGGGTATCTGCCGCGGGCGGCGGAGGTGCTGTTGGCGGAAAACCCGGCGAAAATTGTGGGAGTGGTCATCAATGCCCATGAGAAATATGAATCTCACGTCCTGGAGGATGCCTTTATTGCCTCGGCGCTCAACGCCCTCAGTGCGGAAACGACCAGACGCGGATTACAGATGATGGTGAGGGCTGTGAACGCCCTTGACGAAATCGTTTCCTTCGCCACTATGTGGAACCTGGAGGGGCTGGTACTGATCGGCTTTTGTAGTGCGGATTACAGGCACCTGCGGGAAAATGTGCGCATACCCTTTGCGGTCTATGATGCCTGCGGAATCATGGCGGAGCGTGTCTGTGCCGTGAACATTGACGACCGTCACGGGGGATTTCAGGTGGGTGAGTATTTCCGCCTTTGCGGGCATCAACGTGCCCTGTGCCTCTCGGACAACGATATTGACATGGATCTGGAACGTTGGAAGGGCTTTCGTGAGGGCTTCGGGCGTGGTGCGGAGTTTATGATGATCCCGATGATCAAGGCGGAGCGGATGGCCTTTTACCGGGAGAAGTTGCCGGAGATCAGGAGCTTCACGGCTGTTTTTGCTGTATCGGATTACTATGCGGTTGACCTCATCCATTTTTTGCAAGGCAACGGCGTCGATATACCGGACAAAATCTCCATTGCCGGATTTGACGACACACCTCTTTGCGGGATGGTCTACCCATCCCTGACCTCTGTCCGCCAGGACAACACGGAACGCGCACGAGCGGCACTGGACGCCATAGCAAAAATGCGAGCCGGTGAGCCGGTGGAACCGATCATTACCCTCTCCACGTCCCTGATTATTCGGGACAGCACGAGGAACCGCTAAACCGATCGCTTGCGACATTCATTGTCATTTTCAATAAAAACAGCGTTTCATTTTTGTCACAGCTTAAGGATTTAAGTTTTGAAAAGGTGCCTCCCGTCAGTTTATAATTAAACTGATGGGAAACTTTTTGTAAATATGGAGGCTGAAATGGAACGAAAAATCGTACTTAAAAAAGAACTTCTTGACACATTCAAAAAAATAGGCGTGGAGGCTGGGCAGACGGTCATGGTCCACTGCTCCCTCAGCTCTCTGGGCTTCGTCTGCGGCGGGGCGCAGGTGGTGATAGAGGCCCTGATGGAGAGTGTCGGGGCGAACGGAACCATCATGATGCCCACTCAGTCCTGGAAAAACCTTGACCCAACTTCCGGCGTCCACTGGCAGGAGCCCCAGGAGTGGTGGCAGCTCATCCGGGATAACTGGCCAGCCTACGACAGGGACATTACTCCTACCAACACCATGGGCGCCGTGGCGGAGATGTTCCGCCGTTGGCCGGGAACTGTCCGAAGCAGCCATCCGGCCAGGTCCGTGGCAGCTTGGGGTCGGTATGCCGAGTACCTGACGGAGAACCACGAACTGTCCAACATCTTCGGGGACGGCTCACCCATCGGCAAGCTCTACGAGTTGGACGGTCATGTGTTGCTGATCGGTGTGGGCTACGACAAGAACACCTCCCTCCATCTGGCCGATGTTCGGGCCGAGTACCCCGGCAAGCACAACACCGTAGAGAGCAGCGCGATCATGGAAAACGGAGTTCGTGTTTGGAAGTCCTATGAGACGCTTTTTGTGGACGGAGAGGATTTTGAACGAATCGGTCAGGCTTTTGAGGCAAGCTGTCCCGTTGCCAAGGCCACTCTGGGAAACGGGACAGTGACCTTCATGCGCCAAAGGGATCTGGTAGATTTCGCGGTCAAATGGATCAAGGAGTACAGGAAATGATCAAGCCAAAGGAACAAACTTTTTTACGAAATGTCATTGCCCTGGCTGTGCCGGTGGCGCTGCAATCCATGCTCCAAGCGTCCTTCGGCGTGGTGGATCAGGTCATGATCGGCCAACTTGGAGGCGTGGAGGTGGCCGCAGTGGGACTGGCAGGGAAATTTACGGGGATATTCAATGTTGTCGTATCCGCTGTGGGCGCTGTGGCGGGAATCATGATCTCCCAGTACATGGGACAGAAAAATACCGCCGAGACCCGCCGGAGCATGATCATCAATCTGCGGGTGTGCCTCATCCTTGCCGCACTGTTCACCCTGGCCGGCGTCGCTGCTCCAAAGCAAATCATGGGTCTTTATATCGATGACATTGCGGCCTCGGAAGCGGCGGAGCGGTATCTATTGATCGTGTCCGGCACCTTCTTCCCTGCGGCGGGGATCACCATTCTGTCCACCCACTTGCGGTGCATGGAAAAAGCGTCCCTTCCGCTCTACGCGGGGATCGCATCGGCGGCGGTCAACACAGGACTCAACTGGATACTGATCTTCGGACGGCTGGGCGCGCCAGCTCTCGGTATCACCGGGGCGGCGCTGGCAACGCTGACCTCTCAGCTTGTCTATTTTGTGGTCATCCTTGTGATGTATCTGAAATACCGGGAGAGGACAGAAAACGCCGCGGCGGGTCCCTTTGCCTGGGGCCAGTATCTTTCCATGCTGCTGCCGCTTCTGGTCAGCGAGTTTATGTGGGTTCTGGGCGAAAACGTGTACGCGGGCATTTACGGGCACCTGGGCACTGACGCCACCGCCGCCATGACGCTGACGAACCCCGTGCAGTCTCTGGCGATCGGGGCATTATGCGGTCTGAGCCAGGCCGCAGCGATCCTCATCGGCAAGCGCCTTGGCGACGGGAACAGGGAGATGGCCTACCGGGAGGCAAAAAAGCTCCTCCTCTACGGCTTGGCAGGCTCCCTCCTGCTGTCTATGGTGATTTTCTATAGCAGCCCCTGGTATGTACGCATTTTCAATGTGGAAACCGGCATCAGGGAGCTGACGGTTCAGATCCTCACCGCCTACGCCGCAGTCATGCCCTTTAAGGTGCTGAATATGATCATTGGCAGCGGCATCCTGCGCAGCGGCGGAAAGACGACATACGTAATGGCCATCGACCTGATGGGCACCTGGCTTTTCGGCGTTCCCCTTGGCCTTCTCTCAGCCTTCGTGTTCCACTGGCCCATCCCCCTGGTCTATCTCACTTTGTCCATGGAGGAGTGCATCCGCTTCGCCGTCTCCCTCGTCGTTTTCAAGCACCGAGGATGGATGAACCGGCTGAAAGCGTGAGGGCACAAAAATATCTGCATAATAAACTCATGACAAATATGATACTTTGTCAAGTCGAAGTTTGTATCGGAGGGATTTGAAGTGAAATCTATCAACAAGACTATTATTGATGCTATTATAAAAAAGGCAGAGGCATTGTGCCCTGATTCTCTGGCGTTAAACGGTATGATAAGGCTAACGACGCATATTGTGAAGCAAAAAAGAAATTTGCCGAGTCATTTCTTACAGAATCTTTGTCAAAAGTCAGGGGCTGTGCAGGAGCCGCCATTATGTTTATAGAAGATGCTGTAATGTTATATAACGGCCAGTATTTCAGAAAAGGAACCAAGCGAGCTCTTGATGAACTAAAACAACTTTATCTTCCTTTTAATATTGAAATCATAATTACGGACATCATCAGGGCGGAAACAGTTGAAAAGATAAGATTCAGACTGACAGAGTTGTTGGTTTTGATCAACGAATACTTGAAAGTACCGAAGCAAAAAGAACTTCCTACTGCAACGAATCTGCGGGGAACTTATGAGGAAATGTATTCTAACTGGAAAACAAAATGGCAGAAACAGCAGACAGAGACGATATGTATTCTTCTTTTATGAATTTGCTATCTTTACAATATATGTTTCATGAGATTGCGGAAGGTATCGAAGTAGATGACTTTGAGATTATGGGCAAATTTGATTCGCAAAATCTTGAAAATAATGTATGCGTTTTTGATAAAACGCTGAGTTACTACCTTGCGGAGTATGAAAAAGTAGGGATGCGTCCAAAGCGTTATGGAAGTGTGGAAGAATTTGAGAAAGATTATTGTAAAAAATCGGAATTTTAGGGAGGCATAGGAATGGACATCACTTATATTTCCGGACGTGAAAAGTTTAATTATAGGGTTTGTGCTGTCATTATCTCGAACAATAAAATTCTGGCAATGCACGACGAGCGTTCTCCATACTTTTACTTGCCTGGGGGTAGAGTTCAGATGGGAGAAACTGCTGAGCATGCAGTTGTCAGAGAAGTGGAGGAAGAACTGAATATCACACCTGAAATTATTCGTCCTTTATGGCTGAATCAGAGCTTTTTCACCGAAGATGTTGACCAGCTGAATTATCATGAAATCTGCATATATTATCTGATGGACATTTTCGGAACAGGATTATTGGACAAAGGAGAACGGTTTACGCTCCATGAAGGCCGCCATACACATGACTTTGAATGGCTTGCATTTGAACGGCTGCGGGATGAATATTTCTATCCTATATTCCTGAAAACAGACATTTTCAATCTCCCTGAACAATTTACCATTAGAACAGAGCGTGAGTTATTGGTCAAATTCCCGCTTGTCGGGAAGTGAATCAGAGCAACGAGTCAAAGTTTGATGCGGATGATAAAAATATGTGTTCCACTGGCCCATCCCCATGGTCTACCTCACCCTGTCCTTGGAGGAGTGCATCCGCTTTGCCGTCTCCCTCGTTGTTTTCAAGCGCCGTGGATGGATGAACCAGCTTTGGGCGTGACAGATCACAATGCATTGGAGGTAAACCATGAAAACAATCATAATTGCAAATGATGAAAACATAGACGATATTGTCAGACTGAGAGTTAATATGCAAATCGAGGACTGGAAGTTTACGTTGAATAAAGATTTTTCTATTTATTCAGATCAGTTTTATGAAATTACAAAAAATTATATCAAAGAACACCTTAATAAGTCGTTATATTTTGCTTTGATGTATTTAAATGGAAAACCGATAGCAATGTGCGGGATCGAAGAATTGGCGGAATTACCGCAAATAACAGTATGTACAGAAAGCAACGGACGGCACGGTTGCATCGTGAGTGTTTATACCAAGCCAGAGTATAGATGTAAGGGGTATCAGCAAGAAACGATCAGATATTTATTGGATTTCGCAAAGAAAGAGTGTTTTAATGATATTACATTGACAACAAATACCCCGGATGCTGCGCACATTTATGAAAAAGTCGGGTTTAAAAAAATATCCAGCAAGTATTTTTTAGGAATCTGAATTCCCGCTTTTTGGGAGGTGGGTCAGAGAGAAAAATCGAGATTTACAGGAGGTAATCATGTGCCTAATATGTGAACGAATTGAAATGATCAAAAAAGGTGCGAACCCTTATTTTGTAAAGGAACTTGAAACGGGATATATGGTGATAGGCGATAATCAGCATTTCTACGGCTATACGTTGTTTCTTTACAAGCACCATGAAGAAAAAACCGAGCTGTTTCATCTTGACCCTTCAGAGAGGGCAAAGTTCCTTGAAGAAATGACGTTAGTTGCCGAAGCTGTGTCAAGGGCTTTTGGGGCTGAAAAGATAAATTATGAGTTGCTCGGTATGGGTGATTCTCATCTTCATTGGCATTTGTTTCCAAGGATCAGCGGTGACATTGAAAACTATGGGAATAACGGCAGAGGTCCTGTTTGGTGGTATCCTATGGAGAAGATGTATTCCAATGACAGCAGACCCAGCGAGGAACAGCTTGCGAATATGAAGCGAAAACTACTTGATGAATTAGAGAAATTACTGTAAATTCCCGTTTTTCGGGTAGCAGAGAGAAAAATCGGGATGTAGGAGAACAACACGCATGATAAAACTTCGATACGGGAATACAAATACCTTTTTGCTATGCGGGAACGCCGCCAATTTACTAATCGATACAGATTACGCCGGAACGCTGCCGGCATTTTACAAGGAGATAAAAAAGCATGGCATAGATGTGCGGGATATAACGTATGTGATGGCTACGCATTATCATCCAGACCATATTGGCCTTATCGGTGAGCTTATGGAACACGGCGTAAAACTGCTGTTGATCGATACGCAAACCAAGTATGTTCATTTTTCTGATGATATCTTCAGCCGAGAAAAACAGATAAAATATATTCCGATAAATGAAAGCCACGCTACAGTTATAAGCTGCTCTGACAGCCGTGGGGTTCTTTTCTCCATGGGAATCAACGGAGAAATCATCAGTACACCAAGCCATAGTGAGGACAGTGTTTCCGTAATTTTGGACGATGGGGATTGTATTGTTGGCGATTTGGAACCTATCGACTTTTTGGGTGCTTATGAAAATAATCCAGGGCTTGAAAAAGACTGGAGCTGGGTTATAAGCTATAAACCAAAGAGGATTTACTATGCCCATGCAAACGAAAAAGTAATGATGTAGTGTGATAGGAGATTCCTGTTTTTCAGGAAGTGAATCAGAGCGAAAAATCAGGATTTAGGAGAACAACGCACATGGTAAAACTTCGATATGGGAATACAAATACATTTTTGCTATGCGGGGACGCTGCCAATTTATTGGTTGATACAGATTACGCCGTAACACTGCCGGCATTTTACAAAGAAATCAAAAAGCGTGGTATCAACGTGCTTTTTCATTCAAGTCTTTCTGGCTGTAGAACCTATCATTAATATAGTACTTGTGACTGCAATATTTTCTGTGGTTATTTCCATATGCTTCAAACTGTTTTCCGCAGGCAGTGCAGACATATGTATATATAGCGTTTTCATGCGATGTGGATTTGCATTCCTTCGTGTGACTTTCAACCTGTTTTTTATTTGCTTGTTTTTTGCTTAACGAGCGACTTTGCAGATCAACATTGTATGAACTCCCATCAAGAAACTGAAAAGTCAG
>CANQPS010000023.1 GCA_947625785.1 uncultured Clostridia bacterium | reverse complement strand
TGAAAGCCTTTATTTTAGCTACTTTTTTACACTTCCGTGGGTAGGGCATTGTATCAATCTTTGGTTATACATATCTACATAGAACTGCGGATTGGGAAAATGATTCCGTTTAGCGTAATCTAGCAGGTAGCTTTTTTGATTGGCTATGAAATTGCTGTCGCCTTCCCGTCCGTCGTCCTGTGATAATCGGCAGTACAGGGCGGTGATTTCTTTTTGCTGTCTGTTCATTCAAACTCCTTTCCGACATCGAATACGGTGTTTTGAAGTGTATCTACAGTATATTATATTCGCCGTCACAATTCAATGCTTTAAAGTGATGATTCAAACTTTATTTCGAATCGTAATAGAGATTTGGCTCCACGCCGTCCTTGAGAAGTAATTCGCACAGATAACCGAGCAAGTCCCGACCGTCCTATCGGAAATGCACATTCAAGGTATATTCCGTATTCCCGATCTTCTTGGTCAATGTGGTCTGCTCCGGGATGCGGAGCAAAGGAGACGGTTCTCCGGCGGGCGGCAAGCCCTCGTACTCAAAGCTGCGGTAGTCGATCCCGTTGTATTGCTCCGCAATGCGCTGTGCTTCCAAAGCCTTATCATTCTCAGTCATAAAATTACCCCCCTTCTTTATTTCCATTTAAGGTTGCTTTTCGCCGGCAGCAAAAATGTCTGCTCGATTTCCAGTTGAAACTGCGCTAACTTTTTCGTGAGTTCGGCAAGAGCATTCCCGTCGACGAAGCCGAGCGTGTTCGCTTTCCGGGCAGGCTGGTTCAGATTATTGCTTATGGCATAAAACTGCCGCATCGATTCATAGAAGCGTTCGTTGGGTGCTTCTCTCGGCTCGTAATTGGTTAAGAGCATTCGGATCACCGTGGACTTCGGCAGCTTCGCCATTCCCGCCTTGCGGTTCAGCTCGGCACTCTCTTTTTCGTTGAGCCATACTCGAAGCTGAATGTCTCTTGTTCGTTTTGCTTTCTTCATATTCGTTGTTCCTTTCTGAATTTTATTTCTGATAGAGGTCTTAGGATACTTCCTAACGAGTTTACCGTTTGTCGCCCATTTGGGGGCACAAACGGTCTGCTCGCTAAGATTATGCAGGCTCTTGTAGCTCACTTTGAAAGACTGTCATAAAACCGTCATTGACAGGGTAAATCGCTTCGCAAGGTAACGATCCTTTTTCGGCCGGTACGGAAAAAGCAAGTTCTGATACCTTATTCTTTGTATAATTCCAGACTGTATTTACGGAGCAGCTTCGCAGCGGTATTGGGCGGGGTATAGGTATCAGTATCTCGCAGTACCCATAACAGTTCCGTTGTCGTTCCGTTCCACTCGGCTTTTAGCTTCATAAAAGCAGTCACCTTCCGAAGAAAAGGATGCTGTTCGGTCAACACAGGATACCCGTATGCAGGAACATCTCCCATCATTTCCGCAACCAATCGCTCGCCTTTGGTCATTTTCATTCCAATCATTTCCTCTCAACATTTTCCTTATTTAAGTTTGATTTACGCCGTTTCACCCGACTGTCGTTTTTACATTTCTACCCCGGAGTCTCACCGCAGCGTCGCTACGCTCGCTTTCTTTCGGAAGGTCGTCGCACGGTCATATCCCAGTCGGACGGCTATTCAGTTTTCAAAGGTCACGAGAGAAACTTCCCCTCATAGATTTGGAAAAGAAAGCGGTTTTGTACCCACCTGTTTGGAAAAAGTCCTCTCACTTATTCCGACTGGGAGAAGCCATTTTCCAACCCTCTTTGCAAAGAAATTTTTGCCTTCCACTAATTCGCACTGGGAAGGGGCGATCCACAAGTCACTTTTGAAAAAACCTCTCATTATGTCCGGACAACGGACGGCGCTTTTTAAGTCTGCCGGCAGATTTTTCTGAATTTGGGCAAAAAAATAGAGCGTCCGATGTTACTCGAACGCTCTATGAAAGACGGCTTTTCGGGGCGATTTTCGCCGCTTTTTTACTGTGCTATTCACTGCAAACAGAAAATTAAGTTCCTCTATTTGGAACAACGGAAGCTAACATAATCTCGATTTATGGTTTAATTTGCCTCTTTAAACAAAGAAAAGGCTCCGTTCAAAATGCAGAATTTTTGCAAATCAAGCGGAGCAATTTTTACTCATTTCTGTTCCGGGAAAACCACCGTGATTGTTGTGCCTTTACCCTCTGTGCTTTGCAGTTCTATTTTTGCATTATGCAAGCGGGCTGCGTGTTTGACGATAGATAATCCTAAACCAGTACCGCCAAGCTCTTTTGACCGGCTCTTGTCTACTCGGTAGAAACGCTCGAAAATGCGCTCTCGATGCTCCGGCGGGATACCGATCCCCGTATCAGCTACCGAAAGGCGGACACCATCCGAAAGGGGTTCTACCGATACTTTTACCGTTCCGCCCTGTCGGTTATACTTGATTGCATTATCCGTAAGGTTATAAATAATGCTTTCAAGAAGCTGCGGTATGCCATATACCACGGCATTTTCACCCTCAATGCTGACGGAGACGCCGGCACTTTCTGCTTCGCGGGAAAGTAATTTCACTGTTTCGGCAGTCAGATCATAAAGATCGACGCACTCCCGCTTCATGCCCTCCGCTCCTTCGTCCAAATGGGAAAGGCGAATAATATCTTCTACCAAAGCAATCATGCGTCCGGCTTCGCCGCGAATTTGAGAGTAGAACCTCGCTGTATCTTCGGGGCGCACCATGCCGTTTTCCAAAAGCTCAGCACACCCCGCAATAGTATGCAGCGGCGTTTTGAGTTCATGGGATACATTCGCCGTAAATTCCCGACGCATCTGTTCCGCCTGTTCTTTTTCCGTAACATCAAGCATGATAAATAAGGAACTGCGAAAACTCCAGTTTTCTACAAAGTATCAATTTGATGTTAAGATGTTGAATGATAATTCGGATTATGCAAAAATACTAAGATATGCAGAATATTTGCATAAAACATACGATATGTCTGATGGGCAAATTACATTTACAAGTCTTATGGGATATGAAAGTGACGAAGTTGAAACAAGAGAGAGGGAAATTCGTGATATTATCAATAAGATTATTGACCATAACGATATTGCGGAAATAAAGAAATTTGCAGATTATCGAAATTATATGAGTTATGAAATTATTATCAATAATGATGAAGTAAAAGATGGTAAGCTATCGAAACAAGTGGGATATAATTCAGGTGCAGGAACGCAGATACCATATACACTTATACTCTCTGCGGCACTGTCTATGTTGTACAATGTTAGGGTAAATTCAGTGAGGCTGATTTTTATAGATGAGCCTTTTGAAAAAATGAGCGACCATAATATAAAATTGATGCTGGACTTCTTTAAAAACCAAAACTTTCAGGTTATTTTTTGTGCTCCGCCTAATAAGTTGGAATCTATTGGTAGTGAATGTGGTGTAATCATTCCTGTTCTTAAGATTAGTAATGATAATATGCAGATAGGAGAGATTAAGTTCCATGAGTAGTAAAGATTATAAAAAGGCAATTCTTGACGGATTACTAAAAAAGTATAATAACCGGTATGCAAAGAATATTACTACTAATAGAAGGATTATATTAAAACCAATAGAAGTATATAAAGATTATGCCAAAAATAATGCAGATATATTGGAAAAGCAAGGAATTAATGAAGCTGTATCTGTATTGAATGATATGGGTTTTGTAACTGCTGATTATTTGAAATTTAGTGATGATATAGAAAAGATATATCTTTCAGAAGAACATTTAGATGCTTTATATGAATATTTAAAGAATGAATATGGTGTCGTTCCTCAGAGTACTATTTCAAAGTTAGTGCACGAAATAGTAGAAAAATATATTTGTGAAGGGGAAATTGTACAGAAATATTGCAAAA
Organism: uncultured Clostridia bacterium; assembly: GCA_947625785.1. Lineage (GTDB taxonomy): Bacteria > Bacillota > Clostridia > Oscillospirales > Acutalibacteraceae > CANQPS01. The sequence continues at coordinate 11,942 of CANQPS010000023.1, read as the reverse complement.
ATATCCTTGTGCAGATTGAAGATCCAAGGTGCCTGCTTATTCCTGAAAGAATTGAAGAAAATCTGAAAATGTTTAGTTTTTTGGAGAAAAACAAGGAAAACTTATATGTAAGAGAAGTTTCTATGTTGGTATATGGTGATTCAAAATGGTTTGAAAATAATAACTATGAAGAAGTATGTACATTTATGAGAACTGCAACCGGTAGAATTAGGGGAGAGGGAGAGAGGAATGATGCCATCTTAAGTTCCTTTTATGTTACACCGGTAGAACAGGAAATTTTTATAAAAGGTAATTGGAAAATTGAATGGGAGCAATATGTTTTAGATATATCAAAATTTCAAGGTGGTATAGCCATAGCATCCAGCGATGTTCAAAGCATAAAAAATATTATTGTTAATTCTGAAAGTGTAATGACGATTGAAAATAAAACATCTTTTCAAAGATTGAAAGATGGGAATTTTGCTATGATGTATTTAGGAGGTTTTGCTAATAGACATCAGATAGAGTTTCTTAAAAAGGTCATTTCGGACAATCCTTTTGTCAGATATTATCATTTTGGAGATATTGATATTGGCGGATTTCTAATTCATAAGCATTTGTGTCGTGAAACTGGTAGAAAGTTTGAATTATATTGTATGGGAATACAGCAATTATGTGATGTGCGTTTTAGTCATTGCCTAAGAAAACTGACGGATAATGATATGAGTAGGCTTGGGGCATTAATGGAAGAAGATTTGTATGGTGAAGTTATAAAGTATATGCAGGAACATAATGTGAAACTTGAACAGGAGATAGTAAGTTATTATCTGGGAAAATGATGAAATTGTTATTAACAACAATACAAGAACAACTTAATTTTTATTTGTACAGAGTAATTCTTTGACTTTTAGATTATTTGAAAATGAAAAACTTAATATGATTTTTACCGGAAAAATGATTTTCTTGAATTAATGAACAGTGTTGCGTTTGCTAAAAAAATAGTGCGAGAATATGGCTGCTGGTAAGACAAATTCCCGTTTTCCGGTGAATTGCAAACTGCTTTGGGCGTTTCGGCATAGCAAAGTTAATGTATTTGCAGAAATATCACAGAACTCGTCCCTGTATTAATAGACTACTATATAAACAAACTAATTCCTTGGAGTTATAGCGGAAAATGAAGATTATTCTATAAGGCAAACTATCAGGCTATATAATATATTAGATAAATTGTAAAAATTGATTTTAGGCACAAAGAAACAGCCACTCGTTTTGTAGAGTGACTGTCTACATTATTTATTCATTTTTAGGTGTTCGACATAATTCGTCAAGGGTTACACCTAATGCGTCTGCGAGTTTAATTGCATTATCAACGGTGCATTTATCACGACTTATTATTTGTTCAACGGTTCTTTTTGACAAATTACTTAAATCTGCAAGTTGTTGCACCGTTAAGCCCTTTTCTTTACGAATTTTTTGGACATTCACAATCTAAAACCTCCAATGATTAAAATTATAAGATAAACAAGAAAAGATATAAGAGCAATAAGCATAATAATATGAGAAATTAACTTGAATACTTTTTTCATTGACTTTATGAAAGGTATATATTATAATATAGGTAAGGTGGCTTTAAGGGAAGTCGTCATACTTCCTCCTCCACCATTTGGCTTAACCACCAAATAAAACTTTTATCAAGATAAGTATCCATCCGACCAACGAAACTATCTTGATGACGAGCTTTTCAAGTTTTTCAACTAACTTGATTAGTTCGTCTATTTTTTTACCTTCCATTATTTCCACCTTCTTTCTATGTTTATATTATACCACTATTTTTGGTGGCTATCAATACTTTTTATAATTTTATTTTTAATATTAATTTTTAAGGTGCTGTTACCGTAAGTGAAAAACTGAATATGAGACAACAAAAATTTGCCGAATTTTATGCACAGAGCGGTAATGCCGTTCAAAGTGCCGTAAAAGCGGGATATAAAGGCTATCCTCTTTTGTCGGAGGCGATCGCACAAGGGATATATTATCCACGCTGTGAGGACGTGCATACTACATACTTTGAGGGCATAACGACACATCGGAAGAAAGTTACAGCAAAAAGGAGCTTGACGAACAAAAGGAAAAATACACCGCAGAGGAAAAGCAAGTCTATTGTAAACGGCAGGAAAGCCGCCACTCACGCATGAGCAAATATAGCCTTGACGCCGATAACAGGCGTATGTATGCGGCAAGGGCAAAGGAGTGGAACAAGAAAGCAAAAGCCTTTGAAAATTCTGTTAAAACTGTTGAAGATACAGGAGAAAGTGGTATAATAAAAATAAAAGAATTTCATTCTAATTAAAGATGATAAAGAGGCAGGTTGGGACGGTTTAAATGTTCTTTGGTTTGATCATAAAGAACGAGAACGTCAAGAAAGAAGAGATTATGATATTGAAATTCAATTAGCCCGTGAAGCGGGTAGAGAAGATATTGTGAAAAGATTGGAGGAAAATCTTGATGAAGAAGTCAGAAAAATATACTCTGAACTTAAAAGATGAGTATAACGATGTTTCGTTTATTGAATATGCTCTTTTATCGGATAAACCTTTAAGATGCATGTATGCAATTTGTTCGTGTGTAATCAACAATTTCAAGACAAGTAAAATTGTAGAAACCCTAAAAAAATTAAAGAATAGTGATTTAATCGAATAGAACTCTTGTAAAATATCGAATTGCGCTTTAGCAGCGTTACATCTATTGAACATTGAGCCTTATACAGGTAGTGATGAACAAGTAGAAGATTTGATAGATATCTTTGCCAATATTAACCGCCCTGAGTAATCAGAGCGGTTTTTCTATACCCGAAAAGAGGTGGTAAAAATGAAAGTGCAGGATTACATAAATGAAAAGTATAAAAAATAAGTCGACTTCGGAAAAATAAAAGCGGTCTTGGAAAAGATAGTGGCGTAGCTGACGAGGAGCGTGGAATTTTAATAGAGTTCCACCCACTGGGTATCGTAGTTGAAACAGCAGAAGAGACTCTGCCGAGAAATACCACAAACACAATGTCAAAACAATACAGTCCGCCCTGACTTTTGTCGGGACGGACTGCTTCTTGTGTAAGCTTTTAATTGGTCACAAATGTAAAGTCGTTCTCATTGGCATATGTTTCTGCGGCAGAGCCTGCCTTGCCTTTAATTATAAGGCTTTCTGGGCATTTTTCAAAGGCATATTCTCCAATTTCCGTAACGCTGTCTGGAATTTCTATGCTTGTTAATTTTTCGCAGCGGTAAAAGGCCTGACTTCCGATTTTCGTAACGCTGTTTGGAATTTCTATGTTTGTTAAGCTTTTGCAGTTGATAAAGGTATTTTCTTCAATTTCCGTAACGCTGTCGGGAATTTCTATGCTTGTTAATTTTTCACAGTCGGCAAAGGCATATTCTCCAATTTCCGTAACGCTGTCGGGAATTTCTACGCTTGTTAAGCTTGTGCAGTAGTCAAAGGCATTATCGCCGATTTCCGTAACGCTGTTTGGAATTTCTACGCTTGTTAAACTTTTGCAGCCTGCAAAGGCACTATCCCCGATTTCCGTAACGCTGTCGGGAATTTCTATGCTTGTTAATTTTTCGCAGTGGCCAAAGGCCAGCCTTCCGATTTCCGTAACGCTATTTGGAATTTCTATGCTTGTTAATTTTTCGCAGTCGCAAAATGCGTACTCGCCGATTTTAGTAACACTGCTTGGAATAGTTATGCTTATTAAGTCTGAGCATCCATAAAAGGCATTATTACCGATTTCCGTAACGCTGTCGGGAATTTCTATGCTTGTTAATTTTTCGCAGTAGCAAAAGGCACTCTTTCCGATTTTCGTAACGCTGTTTGGAATTTCTATGTTTGTTATTTTTGTGCAGGAGGAAAAGGCATACTCCCCGATTTCCGTAATGCTGTTTGGAATTTCTATGCTTGTTATTTTTGTGCAGAGGCGAAAGGCCTCATCTCCGATTTTCGTAACAGGCGTGTTTTCTATTTTTTCCGGTATGCACACCTCTATGTCACTGCCTATATATTTAGTAATTGTCACCTCACCGTTTTCAACAGTATATTTAAAATTCGAAGCAGGACTTTCGGGTATGTCGGGAATTTTGCTTTCCTCTGAAAGGTTGGAAGAATAGCCTCCGCTGTCTTCAGAGCCGTTATCGCCCGATTTATCTTTTTCATTTTTCTCATTCACTGTTTGTGAATAGTTGCTGTCGTTTTGCTTATTACAACCGGCGGCGGTCACACCGCTCCCAACTACTACAACGGCTAAAACCGCTGCTGCTACCTTTTCCATTGTTGTTTTGAATATCATACTTATTCCTCCTGTTTTTTGCGGCGGTAATTCCCGCCGTTATTGCCGTGCTTAATGCGGCTGTTCCTGTGTAAGCTTTTAATCGGTCATAAATGTAACGTCGTAATCATTCGCATATGTTTCTGCGGCAGAGCCTGCTTTGCCGTAAATCGTTGTTAATTCGAAACACCAGTAAAAGATACTCCTGTCGATGTCGGTAACGCTGGCTGGAATAGTTATGCTTTTCAAGCTTTCGCAGTGGCCAAAGGCATAATCGCCGATTTCAGTAACGCCGTTTGGAATTTCTATGCTTGTTAATTTTTCGCAGCCGTAAAAGGCATAATTGCCGATTTTAGTAACGCTGTTGGGAATATCTATGTTTGTTAATCTTTTGTAGTCAAAAAAGGCATAATCGCCGATTTCAGTAACAGGCTTGCCATCTATTTTTTCGGGTATGCGTACCTGTGTGTCGCTGCCTATATATTTAATATTTGTCACCTTACCGTTTTCAACAGTATATTCAAAATCCGAAGCAGGGCTTTCAGGTATGTCGGGAATTTTGCTCTCATCTGAAGGGTTGGAAGAATAGTCTCCGTTGTCTTTAGAGTTGTTATCGCCCGATTTGTCTTTGTCATTTTTCTCATTCACTGTTTGTGAATAATTGCTGTCGTTTTGCTTATTACAACCGGCGGCGGTCATACCGCCCCCAACTACCACAACGGCTAAAACCGCTGCTGCTACCTTTTCCATTGTTGTTTTGAATATCATACTTATTCCTCCTGTTTTTGTGGCGACAAATCCCGCCGTTCTTGCCGCATTTAATGCGGCTGTTTTTGTGTAAGCTTTTAATCGGTCATAAATGTAAGGTCGTTATCATTCGCATATGTTTCTGCGGCAGAGCCTGCCTTGCCGTAAATTGTAAAGCCGGAGATTTTTTTGCCATAATAATCATAAGCATATCCAAAGGCCTCATCTCCGATTTCAGTAACGCTGTTTGGAATTTCTACGCTTGTTAAGCTGTCGCAGCCCCAAAAGGCTTGTGAGCCGATTTCAGTAACGCCGGCGGGAATAGTTACACTTGTTAGGTCTTTGCAGTAGAAAAAGGCACACTCTCCGATTTCAGTAACGCTGTTTGGAATATCTACGCTTGTTAAGCTTGTGCAGTTGTAGAAGGCATCATTGCCGATTACCGTTACGCTGTCTGGAATATCTACGCTTGTTAAGCTTGTACAGCTGTTAAAGGAATTATCGCCGATTTCAGTAAGGCTGTTGGAAATTTCTATGTTTGTTAAGCTTTTGCAGCTGTCAAAGGAATTATTACCGATTACCGTTACACTGTCTGGAATTTTTACGCTTGTTAGGCTTGTGCAGACGCAAAAGGCAGTCTCTCCGATTTCAGTAACGCTGTTTGGAATATCTACGCTTGTTAAGCTTGTGCACCCTTCAAAGGCAGCATTGCCGATTACCGCAACGCTGTTTGGAATACTGTATGATGTGTTTTCTTTTCCTGCGGGATAGCAAATTAAAGTTGTTTTGTCTTTGTTAAAAAGGACACCGTCCTGCGAGGAATACAACAGATTATCACCGCTTACATTTATGTCGGTTAGGCTTGCTTTTATGTCGGCTACGCTTGTGCCGAAGCAAAAGGCTCCTTCGCCGATTTCAGTAACGCTGTCGGGAATATTTACGCTTGTTAAGCCTGTGCAGTAGTAAAAGGCATACTTACCGATTTCAGTAACACTGTTAGGAATACTGTATGATGTGTTTTCTTTTCCTGCGGGATAGCAAATTAAAGTTTTTTTGTCTTTGTTAAAAAGGACGCCGTCCTGCGAGGAATACAACGGATTATCACTGCTTACATTTATCTCGGTTAAGCCTGTGCTGCAGTAAAAGGCAAAATTGCTGATTTCAGTAACGCTGTCGGGAATGGTTACGCTTTTTAACCTTGTGCAGCCGAAAAAGACCTTCTCTCCGATTTTCGTAACGCTGTCGGGAATATCTACATCTGTTAAACCTGTGCAGAAGTAAAAGGCAGTCTCTCCAATTTCCGTAACAGGCTTGCCCGCTATTTTTTCGGGTATGCTAACCTCTGTGTCACTGCCTATGTATTTGTTTATGATGACCTCATCGTTTTCAACAGTATATTCAAAATCCGAAGCAGGGCTTTCGGGTATATCGGGCATTTTGCTCTCCTCTGAAAGGTTGGAGGAATCGCCCCTGTTGTCTTCAGAGCCGTTATCGCCCGATTCGTCTTTGTCATTTTTATCATATACTGTTTGTGAATATACTGTTTGTGAATTGTTGCCGTTGTTTTTGCTTATCACAACTGCGGCGGTCACACCGCCCCCAACTACCGCAACGGCTAAAACAGTCGTTATTACCTTTGCCATTGTTGTTTTAAATATCATACTTATCACTCCTGTTTTTGCGGCGGATACTCCCACAGTTCCTGCTGCTGCTGCCGAAGCTCCCAAAACCGACTGAGATATTGCCGAAAATGCGGGCGCATTTATGCCTTGTGCCGCCTTTGAAAGAACAGAAGGCAAAACCGTAAGCGGCAGTGCGGAATACAGTCTTGTGCCATTGCGGTCGAGCTTTTCAAGCTCTTCTTTTATCTCTCTGCGGGCAACGAGCAGCTTGTATTTTACGGTTGTAAGCGGCATTTCAAGCGCCTCAGCAATTTCTGCAGTTGACATTTCCTGATAGTAATACATCAGTATTACAAGCCGCTTTTCCTCCGAGAGTTTATTTATTATCTCCATTATCAAACGGCTTGTTTCTTCTTTTTCAACAAACTCGTGGGGGACAAGGTCGGAGTTTTGCTCGTCCTTTATCTCATACATAGCCTCATCTGAAATACTCTCAAAAAACATTGGTTTTTTTTGCATCATATGGCTTTTACCGGTGTTTGATACAATACGGCACAGCCAGTTGTCAAATTTCTCAGGCGATTTAAGAGCTTTGAGATTTGAAAATGCTTTAAAGTAGCTTTCCTGCATTATGTCGAGTGCGTCCTGCTCGTCGTGCGTTATGCTCAGTGCCATAAAATATGACATTTCTCTTGTCATACTGTACAGTTCTTCAAAGGCACTTTCACTGCCCTCTTCGGCGGCTTTTACCAGCGGTATAAAATCTTTGTTCATTGCAATTCTCCTGACTTGCGTTTTTTTATTTTACTCAACAGAGTATTTACTGAAATTATGGATAAACAAAACGAATAGCCTATCAATTAAAATAAAAAATCATTTCCCATCCACTCATTTAATAGACTGATAAAAACAGCGTTTGGATAGTAAATTTTGAAAATTTTTTGAAAAAACATAATTTTTACTGTCGGATAATCGGTGTTGTAACTTTTCAGATACAGGCGGATAATGTTTATACTTTTCGATTTGCCTGCATATTATTTATTACACTGTATCGGGAGAAAATAATAAATTATGAACAGATATTTTTTCAGGTGTCCGAAAAGTGCAAAAAAGCCCGATTTAATCGGGCTTTTTGAGGCTATATTTTTTTGTATGCCTTAGATGGCGGAGAGCAAGGGATTCGAACCCTCGAAACGATTTTGTCGCTTACACGATTTCCAGTCGTGCTCCTTCGACCAACTCGGACAACTCTCCAAATTATCAACAGTATCTCTGATGGCTTAAATATTATACTATAATATTTAAGTTTTGTCAATAGTAAATTTTTATTTTTAGGATTGTTGTTGTAGGATTACAATTGATGAGTTATACCAGATAGGGACAAAAAAAGAAAACAATCGTGTTTTATGGCAACGGAATGGGTTTTGAAGTGAATACTATTTTGGAGGATTACACGATGAACAGACAAATTATTGATGAAAAGACGGGCATTGACTACACTCTGCAAGACAACTATTATCTGCCTAATCTTGCACTATCTACCGAGAAAGAACAGTCCATAGGCGTATGGGGACAGCGGCACAAGCGGTATTTGAAAGAGCATCACCACATCTTGTACTATAATCTGCTAACTTCCTGCAAGCTGAACGACTATCTTGCCGACATTGATCGGCAGGCAGAGGGACTGGTTTCTCGGCTGGTAAAGCAGATGGCGGAGTGTGAGGGAGTGACCAAAGCGCTCAAAGCGCAAGACCAAATGGAGTGGATCGATCGAATGAACAACATCCGAAACCGAGCGATAGAAATCGTCAACAACGATTTGATTTATATTTAAACAGAATGGCGGCAAGGAGCGATCCTTGCCGCTTCTGTTTTGAAACTTTACATCCATTTTACATGAAGCAGATAACAGATTTGATTTTGCGAGGCTATCATATACCTGTACCCAAAAGGGAAATAAACGCAAAGGAGTATTTTAAGATGAAGAAATTTTTGACATTAGCCCTCGCCGCTGCCTTGGTGGTATCGGCACTTGCAAGCTGCTCGACGCAGCAAAAGGACGGAACAGTTTCCACCGACGGCTCTACCTCGATGGAGGAAGTGATTGGCGTTCTGGGAGAAGCATTTCAGGAAAAGTACAGCGGCATGACTTTTACTTATAATCCCACAGGTTCCAGCTCTGGCATTCAAGCCGTCAAAGAAGGACGCTGTGATATTGGTCTTTCCAGCCGCAGTCTAAAAGAGGAAGAAAAGGCAGACGGTCTTGTTGAAACTGTTCTTGCCAATGATGGAATTGCTGTGATTGTAAATCCGAAAAACGGAGTAAGCGACCTCGATGTAGAAACGATTGCAAAAATCTATACAGGTAAAATTACAAATTGGTCTGAACTTGGCGGAAATGATGCCGAAATCGTTATAATCGGGCGTGAAGCGGGCAGCGGAACAAGAGACGGCTTTGAATCCATTACAGGTACGGAGGGCGCTTGCAAGTATCGTCAAGAACTTACATCGACCGGCGATGTGATTACCACTGTTTCCCAAAACCCAAACGCAATCGGATATGCCTCTCTTGCCGCTGTCAGTGACCAAGTAAAGGCTCTTTCCGTAGGTGGTGTTTCGCCCAGTGAAGCGACAGTCAAAGATGGCAGCTATGTTATTCAGCGTCCATTCGTGCTGGTAACAAAGGACGGCGTGGAGCTTTCCGATGCGGCGCAGAAATTCTTTGACTTTGTGACATCAGACGAGGCAGCCCCGTTTATCTCGCAGGCGGGCGCAGTACCCGTAAAATAAATGGACATCGACTGGTGGTGTTCATCACCACCGATCTTTCCAAAAGTAAGGAGTGCAAGAATGAAAAAGAAAAAAGCATTTGAAAATTTCATTCACGGTATATTTCTGATCCTCGGCTTGATAACGGTTGGCTGCGTACTACTTATAACGGTATATCTTATCATTTCGGGCATACCGGCTATAAAGAAAATCGGGTTTTGGAATTTCCTTTTCGGAAAGGAGTGGGCATCAACTGCAAAAGAACCGTCCTATGGGATATTGCCGTTTATTCTGACAAGTGTTTATGGTACGGCGGGCGCAATTCTGATTGGTGTACCGATTGGATTTTTAACCTCGGTCTATCTGGCAAAGCTCGCCCCTGCAAAAATCAGGACGGTTGTATCAAGCACAGTTAGTTTGTTAGCAGGCATCCCATCCGTTGTCTATGGCCTTATCGGAATGATGGTGCTTGTTCCCGGCATTCGCAAACTGTTTCATATCCCGGACGGGGCAAGCCTTTTAGCGGCAATCATTGTGTTGGCAATTATGATCTTACCCTCAATTATCAATGTTTCGATTACAGCGTTAGAAGCCGTGCCAAAGGAATATGAAGATGCGTCGCTCGCCCTCGGCGCAACGCCGGTGGAAACTTATTTCAAGGTTTCGGTTCCCGCAGCAAAAAGCGGTATCGCCGCAGCAGTGGTGCTTGGTGTTGGACGAGCGATCGGAGAAGCAATGACCGTTATGATGGTATCCGGGAATGCACCGAATTTGCCGGAGCTTTTCGGAAGCGTCCGTTTCTTAACAACGGCGGTTGCAAGTGAAATGTCCTATTCCAGCGGATTGCAAAGGCAGGCGCTTTTCTCGATTGCTCTGGTACTGTTCCTTTTAATTATGCTAATCGATGCGGCACTGAATTTCTTTTTGAAACGCAGTAAGGAGGGATGAAGTAGTGAACGGTCAACTCAATACAAGGCGAAAAATTAAAATCGGTCTATTGCGAGTGTCGTGTGGGCTATGTGCAGCTTTTACCTGTTTTCTTACATTGTTTCTCTTGATCTATGTACTTGCTAAAGGAATTCCAAACCTCTCGTGGGAACTGCTGTCCACAAAACCAAGTTATCTTTCTGGGACAATCGGTATCCTGCCGGACATTTTGAATACGGTCTATATAATTGTCGCAACGCTTGTCTTTGTGTTGCCACTCGGTGTGGGAGCAGCGGTCTATCTCACGGAGTATGCGAAAAATAAGAGAATTGTCGCTGTTATTGAATACGCTGCTGAAACGCTTTCCGGGATTCCGTCTATTATTTATGGACTGGTGGGTATGCTGTTCTTTTGCCAGTTCTTGAATATGCAGACTTCTCTTTTGGCGGGAGCATTGACGCTTGTGATTATGAACCTGCCGACCGTTATGCGTACTACGCAGGAAAGTTTGAAAACGGTGCCGCAGTCGTACCGGGAGGGAGCTTTCGGACTTGGAGCCGGTAAATGGCGTGTGATACGCACGGTTGTTCTGCCCGGTTGCATTGATGGGGTTATCACGGGATGTATCCTATCTGTGGGGCGTATTCTTGGAGAATCGGCGGCTCTCCTGTTTACTGCCGGATTTGCCCACGCATTAAATGGATTCTTTGAAGGACTTGGAAGTGCCGGAGCAACGCTTACTGTTTCCCTTTATGTTTATGCAAAGGAACAGGGCGAATTTGGCGTAGCTTTTGCGATTGCAGCTATTTTGATGATACTCACACTTTTAGTAAATCTTTTAGCCGCGCTTGTGGGGCGCTGGTTCAAAAGGAGGCAGAAACTATGAATGATATAATTACAGTACGTGACTTAAATCTTTGGTATGGCAGCGTACAGGCGCTCCATCATGTCAATTTGAATATCCCGGAAAAAGCAATCACGGCGCTGATTGGGCCATCCGGCTGCGGGAAATCCACTTTTTTGAAAACGCTGGATCGAATGAATGACCTAATCCCAAATATCAAAATAACAGGAGAGGTTTCCTACAAGGGAAAAGATATTTTCGCTCCCAGCGTGGATGTCAATACACTACGCAAGGAAATCGGTATGGTATTCCAAAAGCCGAACCCGTTTCCCATGTCGGTTTACGACAATATCGCTTATGGCCCTCGCACGCATGGAATTCGCGCCAAAGTAAAGCTGGACGATATTGTAGAACGATCTCTGCGGGATGCGGCCATTTGGGACGAAGTAAAAGACAGATTGAAGAAAAATGCGCTGGGGCTTTCCGGCGGACAGCAGCAGCGCCTCTGTATCGCCCGCGCACTGGCTGTGGAGCCGGAAGTCCTTTTAATGGACGAACCGACCTCGGCGCTTGATCCGATTTCGACCTCAAAAATCGAAGAACTGGCAATGACACTGAAGGAAAAATATACGATCATCATTGTCACCCACAATATGCAGCAAGCGGTACGCATTTCAGATCGGACGGCATTTTTCCTTTTGGGTGAACTGGTAGAGTACGGGGATACGGAAAAAATGTT
>CANQPS010000022.1 GCA_947625785.1 uncultured Clostridia bacterium | reverse complement strand
CGCAAAAGGAGGAACCGGAAGGGATGCAGACAGAAACCTACTATTTGGGAACAGAGGACAGAATCCTCGCCTATATACCGAACTGTGTCAAGGACAGCGCAGACGGAACTGTGCCGCTGGTGCTGAATCTGACGGGTAGCTGGAAGTGTCCGAAAAAGAGGGCTTCCTAATGCTGACACCTGATAAGGAAGCAATTTAGAAACTACATCTAATGCATTGAATTATCCGGTATTAGCAAATACAAGTCCCAAAAGATGAATACCGAGAAGAACCGTAAAAGGTTTTTCTCGGTATTTTTCTGTTTATAGCGGTACATTCGACTATTAAATTGCCTTTGAGTACAATTATGATAGAAAATCAAAGTAAGTAACAATATGGGCAAATTCATAGAAGAATTTTACTACGGCAATATTGATCCGCAAGCAAGAAGTACCAAGCAGAACAAAGCCGTGCAGAAGCAGATGGAAGTGCTGATGCTCAATGAGGACTTTTTGACCGAAGCACTTTCCAGCGAAAACAAGAAGAAGTTTCTTGACTTTGTAAATGCGTGGGGTGTGATAAACGGTGAATCCAATCTCGACAGTTTTATGATGGGATTTCGCTTGGGAGCAAACTTTACATACGATACCTTTTTTGCAACCGATACCCCGTTTCAAGACTTACTGAAGGAGTGACCGATATGCGTGACAAAAAGTATTACATTTCACTTGATGATTTTGAGCGCAGGGTGGTTGTGAACTGCTTAAACGAAATGCGAAACAACCTTATTGCCAATGGCAAATACACTGATGCGGTGGTGGACGAGGTTTTATTGAAAATCATTGATGCGAAGCAAAAGAAATTCAAAGTAATCTACAAGGAGGCGTGATTATGGAAAACGTTATTTATAACGAAAAGAACGATCTTTGGTACGAGCTTCAAGGCGACTATTACATTCCTTGCCTGAAATTTTCCGAAGAACAACAGCCTATCGGTATATGGGGACAGCGACACTTGCAATATATTAAGCAAAATCGAAAGGTTTTATACCTTAATCTGCTGACAAGCGAAAAGCTGAACGGCTACCTTGCAGACCTTGATAAGCAGGCAGAAGAAATGTTTTTTTACCTCGTAAAACAGATGACGGAACGTGAGGGCATAACCGAGCAACTCAAAGCAGAGAACCAAATGGGATGGGTTACTCGGATGAATAGCATCCGTGACAGAGCAACAGAATTTATAAATAACGATCTAATTTACAACTAAACAGACTATGGCGGCAAGAAACTTACTCTTCTTGTCGCCACGCTTATTATTTTGCTGTTACGATTGAAATTTCAGTTTATAAATGTTATAATTAATAAAAATAAAGTTGGAGTGTAGTATATGAATGTCGGCGAAAAAATAAAAGCTTTGCGGCAGCAAAACGGATTGTCGCAAGAGGGTTTGGCGAATAAACTCAGTGTATCAAGGCAAGCAATAACAAAGTGGGAAACTAACAGAGGTTTGCCTGATATCGAAAATCTAAAATGCTTATCTAAACTGTTTAATGTTTCTTTGGATTATTTAGTTACCGAAGGCAATGATGAATTATCTGCTCAAATTAATGAAAAAATCAACCTTGAAGAATATAATGCTATAAAACACTCCTATAAGTGCATCGAAGATTGTATTGTGTTGCACAAGTTTCCCCAAGCATTAAAAATTTTTCCGCTTGTGCAGGAAAAACGTTTAAATCGCTTGGAAAAAATTTTCGAATGGTTGTTTATGCCTTTTTTTGGAGCCTTTGATATAATTGACAAACTGAACAACAGACGAAAAAGCTATTTGATTGATAATAATGGACAGAGTCTTTTAGTTACCGTCACAAAGGATATAATGGAAACATCGGTATTACCATATACTGTTATTGATAAGCAATTTGTGCATGAAAATTATAAGTACACAATACTAGATGTTGAAGGTGTCAGTGAATTAGTCAGTTGGAAAAAGAAAAATATGTTTTTTAAGTGATTTTCCTTAAAAAAATTGTCAGAATTCCCCACTTTCACCTTGGGAATTCCCCATTTTGAGAATTCTATATTTGTCGTCAGGATCAGGTTCTTCTGCTCATAGCTGTCTGCAATGACCCGGAACAGCAGCCGCACCCCTTCCCGGTCAACCGGTACATACTCCCATTCGTCCAGGATCAGGAGTTCCGTTGCTTCCAGTTCTTTCTGCAGGCGGTCCAGCGTGCCGTCCCGGCTGGCCGACGAAAGCGACCGGATCAGGTCGGTAACGGTATAAAACTTCGTCCTGTGGCCGCGGCGGCAGGCTTCCATGCCCGCCGCGATCGCCATATGCGTTTTTCCCGTGCCTACCGGTCCGTACAGCACCAGGTTCTGCTTCTTCCCGACAAACAACGCCCCTTCAAGGGTCCGTACGGCATATCGCCGGCGGCACCGTGACATGGCTGTAGCCGTCATTGCTGAACGGGAAGGAAATGACAAGGAATTTCTTGCGGACTTCCATTCCGTTCTCAATAAAGTCCGCCTCCTCAAAATCGGCCTGTGCAGTCCCCGGTTCCCAGACCAGTTCCTGGCTTGCGCACTGCTTATACCAGTTGTTTTTATCCTCCTCAAGCCAAGTATCGACCACCGGCTTGAGAGGATCCAGCTTGGAAGGTCTGGCCGCCTTTAGGGGGGATCTCCGGTTAGAAATCCTACATGTCAAGGTATTTCCTGACCGTCTTGCGGTCGACGCCTGTGAGTTCATGGATTCTTGAGACTGAATATCCGGTAGCCACCAGATCCCTTATGTTGTTGATCTGTGCCATAGTGAGCATTTCCTTTCCTCCTCCGTCCTGCAAAGTATACAGGAAGAGGATACTTTGATTTCATCTTGTGTGCAATCATGTACACGCTCAAAGTGGGGAATTTAAACGCTGATTTTGGGTATTTTTACTTTATCATAAACAAAAATATTACACAGTGATATATAAAAACAGCTATCATCTTGGTGAATGACAGCTGTTTTTCTTAACGTAACAATATAGATAGGTTTGTATTAGATGCTTTCATAGCAGGTTTAATGCCAGCGCCAATACCTAAAACAACACTGATTGTAACAATCAGCAACAAACTATTGATACTTACATAGAGATTGATATCCATAATAGTGAGTATCAAATAGGAAGCAAGCAATCCGAACAAATATCCCATAAGGGCAAACATTACAACAATCAGAAGCGATTCTATCAAGAATAAATATACCACCATTCCCTTTGTCATTCCCAAGGATCGGTATATGGCAATTTCATTTGCTCTTTCAAGAATAGAAATATACATAATGTTTATGATATTAATCGCAGATACAATCAAAGAAATAGAGGCAATAAGCGATAGAAAGATCGATATAGTGGAAAAAATACTGCCGATTGACTCGCTATCTTCCTCGGTATAGTTCACAAAGTTCACACTATCTTCTAACTCGGCATTCAGCATATCTAAAATAATATTGACCGTATCAGGATTCTTGTTATTTGTAGTTAGATAAAATGCTGCAATATCGAAAGCTTCTTGGTAGGATACTTGAGAGGATAGTCGCTGGGGAAAATATATAGTTGCCGACAAGTCGGTTGTCGTGCCAATAATAGTGTATACGATACCGTCTATCACTACTGAGTCTCCCAACTTATATACTGGTGAGGTTTCGTCTGTTCCGCTTTGATATGCAATCACCACATTACCTATAGCACTATTAAAACTGTTACCGTCAACAATTGATACATCATCGTCGAAAGCAATATCAACATTGTACTGCCACGTGCCGTTGCTTAATTGACAATCAATTTTTTTGCTTCCTTCTGCTTGCTCAAATGAAAGAACATCCTCCATTTTTCGTACTTCATTGGCTACCGTTTGTATTTCATTGCTTGTGATAACTTCAGTAAAGTCTGTGTTGTCACCAATACTACTTACCAACCCTAAAGTAACCTTCTGATTAAACTTGTTGGACAAATGGTGCGAGAAACTGTCAGAAAAAGAAACAATAATAATAACAGAAGCTACACCTACAAAAATACCCAATCCAGTAAGAAATGTTCGGAATTTGTTATATTTTAAGGTTGTGAAAGCACTTTTAAAGAAGTACCCGATCATTAGAAATCACCCCATCTCGCAGTTCGATTATTCTATCCGCTCGTTGAGCGACATCCATATCGTGTGTAACAATGATTATTGTGGTATTAGTATTTTTATGGAGCTTATCTATAAGTTCAAGGATGTTTTCCGTATTTTCCTCATCAATTGCTCCAGTGGGCTCGTCCGCAATAAGCAAATCCGGTTTGGCCAACATAGCACGAGCTATAGATATGCGCTGCTTTTGACCACCACTTAATTCATCCGGATAACTCTCGGCTTTAGACGACATCTCAACTTCTTCCAACACCTCACTAATACGCTCTTTGTCTACATATCCCAATTTAATAACAGAAGCAGTTTCAAGATTCTTTTGAACTGTGTAGCGATTAATCAATTGGAAGTCTTGGAAAACAAAACCAATTTTCCTTCTATGTTTAGAAACAACGGTATCTTTATTGCTCCTTAGTTGATTATCAAAAAGCACATAAGTTCCTTCGTAATCGAAATCTAAGAGTCCAATAATCTTTAACAAAGATGATTTTCCAGATCCGCTTTTTCCCACGATAGAACAGTAACTGCCAATATTAATTTCCAGATTTATATTCTTTAAGGCTTCGACCAAAAAGTTGCGACCTTTATATGTTTTACATACGTTCTGTAATTTAATTGATCTTTTCAATTTTGTCACCAACGTTCAATCCGGAAATCAATTTATACTGTCCGTCAACCATAGCCACCTCGACCTTTACTTTCTCACCGTTTTTCAGCACATAGAAACCACCATTGTCATATTGGGATATGTAAGCAGCCGGAATAAATATCTCTTCACTTGATACCATATAAGCATATGTGTTGGTTAAAAGCATAACGTCCTTTGAACAGCTAACGGTATATATCAAGTTGTACATATCTTCCGTCTGGCTTGGAACATAATACGACAGTTCAATAGTACCTACTACTTCGTTGTTATATTGAAGGTTGTATTTTGTATCAGAGTTATAAAACTTTTGAAAGTTTTGTGCCGGTGTAGTGAAACAAAAATCAACGGTATTGCTATAAACATAAAGAGTTGTCGCATCAATTACAACTAAGCCATCGCATTTTGCCACCACACAATCCGAAGACAATGCTTCAACTTGTTGATTGTATTTTTGCTCGGCCTGAGCATATCTCGAAATCTCTTGCTCTAACTCATTAATTCTGCTTTTTACAGCCGGAGAAGAACCAAAATTATTAATCTTAGATTGAACTTCGCTTTGTTGTTTTTTGAGTTTTTCTAACTGCAGGTTATTTGTTTCTTGCTCTTTTTCATAAAGTTTAGTTAACTTCTCGATTTCCAATAAGATTTCTGTATTGTCTACAGGTTCTTTAATGGGTTCCTCTGGTTGTTCTTCATCCGTTACATCAGTTGCTTCTGTTGTAGGAGTTTGTTCGGTTGTCGGTTGTAGATCCTTCTTTAATGCTGCTATCTCATACTCATAGGTAATCTTGGCTGTTTCAATAACAATTTCCTGTGCTTTGATTTCATTTTGGATCTCAGTTAACTGCTCCTTTAAAGATGTGTATTCCGAAGCAAGGACTTCCGACAGTGAATAATCACCTTTCTTGATACAATTTAACTCATTGACTGCTGTTGATTTTGCGCTTTGTGTAGTATTTATATCGTGTTCATCTTTTAAAGTGGAGGAAAGTGATTCTTTACCGCTGTCACTGAGAGAGAGCAAAACCGTACCTGCAGACACTTTCTGTCCATTGGTAACTTTCAATTCATAGGTAGATGGATCATAGTCATACTGTTCAACGCTTCTTGAAACAAGCTTACCTTGGAACTTTGCGTTTTCTGATTTAACAGTATAAATCTCAGTTGTATTTTCCGGCGAACTGCTACACCCGGTAACCAAGGTAAACAACAATATAATTGCGAAGAATACGCAGATCTTCTTATTCATTGCTATCGTTCCTTACATAATTCATAATTTCGATCAGTTTATCAACAGCCTCTTTGCGTTCTTCCTCGTTTGCAAAATAGGTGTCTTCTTCAATTAAGATTTCCATTGTTTCATCCGCAAGCTCTGCATAATAACATTTTTCATTTTCTTCTGTTGATGCTGCAGTATCAACAATCAAGATGCAGTAAACTGTACCTTCGTTTTCTAATCCTGCTCCGTCGCCATAGTCAATCATTTCCTGATAGGAAGGAATGCTACCCATATCGTCGGGATCGTAATTGGTAACCGAGATAATACCTTCGTCAAAATTGGCGTAGTATCTGGGATATTTATCTTCCAAATTTGTAGTAGAAGCATTTTGAGTGTTCGTACCTGCACCACCGTTAGAATTACCACATGCAGCAAGTGTAAAGAGCATTGCAAGAGCCATTAATAATCCAATTATTTTTTTCATTTTAGTCAACCATTACCTTTCTGATTTTTTTGTATTGAATATTGTTTATTGTTTCCGCCGTAAAGTTTTCTTTCTTTTGGAGTGACCAGTTTGTAATTTCAGCGATCTTTTTGATTTGTTTATCACTTGTGATTTGATAAATCAATCCGTTTTCAGAGGTGGCGACTAAAAATCTATAGGCTCCACCTTGGTAAGAATTGATCAAATCAACCGTTCCCCCGGTTACAAAGTCAAGCAATCCGGCTAGTGCTGACTTTTTCTTTTTGTGCGATACAACATAAATAACATCGCCATTTTTCAGAGAAAGTTTTTCTTTCAGATAGCTAATCTCATCATTGATGTTAGGCATATGTTACCTCCTATTAAAAACTAAAATATGCATATACCACATTGCCTACAACATAAGCAATCTGCGGTATTAAAGCCAAATAAATATTTAAGTTGGGATCTTCTTTCCTCTTATACTGTCGAGTGAATAGCCATACAATTAAAAGACCGACAACGGTATACAAAATAGCATATACAATATAATTGGTAAATAATTGCAAACCGAAGCAGATCACATGAAGAGTGATCAACAGCGTAATACTAAACTTATTATACTTTTGAGCTGCTTTTATGTTGAATTGTTCTTTATCTTTAGTCGCAATTTTAAAAAACAAGCAGCAGATAAAAGACATAATAAGGGTTGTAATTAGATACATCACAAAATATCCTACAAAAATAATAGCGATTATCGCCATCTTGTATCCGGGATTTTCAGCCAATATATCTGTCAAAAGATTGTCAGCAGGCAATGTGTTAAATCCCAATATTGCCAACCCTAAAGAACTGAGAATTAGAATTATATAACGAAAGATTGATTTCATATCTATGCTCCTTTAAATTACGGCTACAAGTTGTTCTGTATTCTTTTTGCTGATTGCATCAATCAACAGAAAAGCACTAATCAAAATTGCAACTGCCAAATAGATGTATAAGAACACCATTGAATAATGATTTAAAATAATACATCCCCAAACAACAGGAATTGTGGTCTTTACTAAGTAAATAACCGCTTGCGTTGAGATACCACTTTTGTAAATTGTAAAACACTCAAGCATGGCACTTATAACTGAAGTAATACCAAAAATGAGAATATCCTCTACTGAAGTGAATCCTAACACAATCAAAAACGGTAGCGTTACCAAGAATTTGACGAGGCTTCCTGTCATTACTGCTTTGAATTTTTTTCTCCTTACAAAGACAATATCCTGACCCTCAGCTTTTTTACAAAACAAAGGATCATTAAACACAAGTAAATACTCTTTTGTTTTCTTATCCTTTACTGAGAATAGCTTACTTCCGCACACCAACCATAATAAGAATGGTCTTAAAATCCCCATATCATCTGAATCCACAAACAGAAGCAATGTAATTGCAAGCGAAATAATATTTGTAAGGACCATTTTATAATTGAGCATATAGTCCTTATAAAGCCATATGTCAAATTTCTTTAGGAATCCGAAAATAGTTCTTGATGGATAATTATTATTTTTTTGAGCCTTGAAAGTTTTGCTCACTATCGTAAAAAACAGAAAGCAAATAGCAGAAAATAAACAGCAGTAAATAAAATCTGTTATTGTGCAAATGGAGTATAAACTGGCGGCTAAATGCCAAAAAACAAAATCAAGCCACAGTATGATTGGGATAATTAAAAGAACACAAACGCAGATAGCAGTGGTAATTCTGTTCTTTTTACTATAGATCACACTACAACTGGGGGATATGATAAAGTACATTATTACGAACAGCAAAAATGCCAACACCTGCAATATCCCAAACTTGATAAATGAGAAGATACTAAGTCCGACTCCAACTATTAGATTGGATATAAACGAGTCAAGCAAAATTCTTTGCCAAAGAAAGAACACAAAGTATTGCTTAGAATGGGCAAAGATATTTAATGATCTAAAATCATCTGCATTCCAAAAAATATCATTCTTTGCAAAATTGGCCGTTGATGTAACAAACAGATATGTTATAACCAGCAAAGTTCCTACTGCTTGGTTTATTAAATAAGCACCAATTGCAATTGCTAAGAAAAGCAATCCAACAAAGATCTCTTTCTTATAGTTTCGCTTTTGCTTAAGCAATAATTTTCGAAATGTTTTTATTGCCTTAGTATTCATCTTAACACCAACGTTCTATCGGCAACCTCATACACTTCATCTACACACGAGCGCAAAAGAGATATGTTATGGCTTACAATCACCATATCCCTGTCACAAGTTGAAATGTACTTGGTTAGATTTTGATTTGTTTTTTCATCCAAATTCTCAAATGGTTCATCGAGCAAAACTACGCTACTTTTGGATGCAAGACCGAGCATTAAGAAAACTTTTTTAAGATTTCCTAATGATAATTTGTTTAAACAAACATCAAGCATCCCATCAAAATTCAAAACGCCAACCAACTCTTCAAAAACATCTTCAAAATTATTTAGATTGACACATAAAGAGATCAATTCACGTGGTGTGAAATACATATAGTTCTTTGTGGTGAAATCCACAAAATATGTATTCCCCGGCAAAGTAATTTCCCCACTCTCCGGTTCCAAATCACGATTAAGTAAATGTAAAAGTGTGGTTTTGCCAATGCCGTTTCCGCCAATGATACCAACTTTTTTGCATCTTATATCACAGGTTGAATTCTGAAAAATCCAATCATCATATTTAAAATTTAAGTTTTGCAAACTAAACATTTACGGTTCCCTCCAAACAAGCTCCTACTAGTGTTAAAGCTACAACAATTATATAAGGCAAAATTATTTTCATATATGCTTTTTTGCCGAGTTTAATAGAATTATGTAGGTAATCATACAAAGCCCTATATATTTCATAACTTATATATACAGATACTGACAGTGCGACAATTTCAAAAATGGCGTGCCGATATAACAAATTGCTTTGGCCTTCCATAGGAAGCGTGTGAATTTGAAAAATATTATTTCCGATTACTAAAAACTGCGTGGCATACATCACGAAGTTAAAAAAGGGTAAAACACAAACAAGCGAAAAGAAACCAATATTATTTGCAAAAACAAATCCGATTCCCGGTGCTTCTATTCCACTGAAATCGAACTCAACCGATTCGCTGGTAGTGTCTGCATAGATATAACCAATTAAGGAAAAGAATAAAGCAAAGATTAAATAAATCAGCACGATTTCCTTTGGTGTCATTCTTCTGACTCGTCTTTTTGCTTCAGTAACCACAAAATCACCTCTCTCATAGTCTACGCAAATATGTAATTGGATACAAGAAACAGCCTGTGGCATAGCCGCTACTTTTCGTATCATCTCAATTTATGTTAAAAATTCTGCCCAAAAGTGCTTGTCAGAATAGATAGTAAGAAAAACGGGGAAGAGTCCCTTCCAGAAAAAGAACCCTTCCCCTAGAACAGCCTTAAGTAAGCCATCACCACGATTAGTGGCAAACTGCTATATTAGAGCCATCCGATTCATGCCAAATGTTGGTTCTGCTCATCGGCTTGCCGCTTCGAGTTATGAATATAGCACCAGTTGTGATTTTTTGCTCTGCTGCATAGCGGAGCAATTTCTTTTGCAGCTCGCGAACAATAAATACCGAGCGTGTTTTACCTTTTAGAGTAACAACTGCTTCGCCGCACTTTACCGCTTCGACCGTGATATATTGCAGTTCGCTGACACGAATACCCGTGCCGCACATTGTTTGGATCAGTAAATTCAAACGTTCGTTGTCTTTTTGCTTGGCGGCGTGAACCAACCGCATATATTCCTCTTTAGTCAGTTCCTTTTCTTCAGGACAGTAGATCTGCCGTTGAAGCTTGATAGACTTTACCTTCAAATCTGCCCATCCAAGAAATGAGAGCAGACTATTGATAGAAGCAAGCATTGAATTAACGCTACGTGCAGCATAGTTATCGGAGAGCAGTTTGTTTTTATAGGCAATGACCGTTTCTTTTGTTATCTCCGCTTCGCCAACGTAATCGGAAAACGACCTTACATCACGAATATATTTTTCTACGGTATTTTTGCTCTTTTCCTCGCTTTTAAGAAATACGGCAAACGCCGCTATTTGTTTGTTTGTTAAAATTCTTCCTTTCATCGTATTTACCTCCGGATAGTTTTTATAATATTTTACCCGAAAAGTATGATTATAAATTGTCACCATAATTTTAGGTAAATACAAATGCCAAGTCAAATGTACCAATTTTTGAGTATAATAATTGCCCCGTTGGGAGTGCAGTAATTTCTGCATTTCCAACGGGGCTTTTTTGTTTTTTGGTAAAGGGAGTTTTATTGGACACTAAAATATAATATAATTATTTTCGAAAAACAGGAACAATTTAATATTGCTTGTGTCAAATAATAAATAGAGGACACTATCCTCTGGAAAGGAGGCGAAGAAAATGCCATTACACTTAAAAAGACGGGACGGCTCGGTCACGCCGTTTCGCAACTCGGAATATATTCCGTTTTACTACTTTATTCCCAAAAGCATTTTGAAAAAGTGTAGCACTGAATTAAATTCAATCCCACGCAATCCACGTATGATTTTCTCTAATCGAGAAGCGTGCGAATTTATCGAAAGCGATCTATTTTTACTTCTCATCATAGATGCGACCGCATATATGGTATGGCCGTATATGGGATACAGCGAGTATATGGAGATATATTCCAGCTATAATCCCGCTTGGATTCTTGCTCATTCACCCGGTTATTGGGTACAGGAACTTATAAACGAGGGTATCGTTCCCACAGTAAATAACTTATTCCAAAATTGTAATGAGGAATTCGGGTATGTAACCGAAGAAGAATTGGACGTTTATTTGCGATATATCGTGCCGAGAGTAATGGAAAAGCATAATATGAATGCCGCTATACAAACTGCGGCAGAATTCAGATGCTTTGAGGATTTCGATTTTCGAAACAGTCGCCAAAAGACAGACTTTCACCGCAAATGGTATCACACCCGAACAAAGCACCCAATGATTTCCCTTGAAGAGTTCAAGGAAAACTATACTGAGAACCACAACGTTCAGGAGTGGGACGAGCCTGGTGCTTCGCAAGACGTAGAGGAAAATATCACCTCTGAGATATTGGTTGAACAGTTTAAGACAACATTGACCAAAAAAGATATGGCAATTCTCCAAATGCGTATGGAGGGCGATACGCTTGAAGAAATTGCTGAGAAACTCGGATACAAAAATCACAGCGGCGTTTTGAAGCGTATTCGCAAAATCGGATTAGCTTATGAAAAGTTTACCGGCGAAGATTACGGCTTTGAAAACAGAAAGATCACTTGATAACACCTATTGATGAAAAATCGGTAGGTGTTATTTTTATTATCCGAACCTTTGAAAGATCCGAACCTTTTCACTTGGAATACAGTAGTACTATCTATCTCTCCGGAAAAAGGTTCGGATTTTATTATTACTGTCTGGCAGCCAAAGACTTCAGACTGCCGTTATTGTTTTTCCATCTGGCGCTTACTTTGGAGTCATTTTCGTCTTCTAATGTCGCCATTGCTTTTATCTGATCGTCCGTACTGATATCCAGATAACGCATTGTTGTTACCAACTGTTCATGACCAAACAGTACGGATATTTCCACTATGTTCATTCCCTCCTCAAGCCAATGTGAAGCACACGCATGGCGAAATTGATGTTCGTGAAGATCCAGCGGAACATCACTGCATTTCTCGTGGACTTTTTCGGCATACATACGCAGACGCTTCTCTATTGCCTTGGAACTAATCCGTTCCTCTTTGCTTCCGTTTCTGGAATAAAATAGAAATTTTTCCGGATCCTCGCCGTGGGCTGTATTGAGATATTTTCTTATATGTGCGACAGCTTTTGGAAGAAGATAGAGGGTCCTTACTTTGCCGCCTTTCCCAATGACGGTCACATGAGGTTTTGAGCCATCCAAAAACAAGTGCCCGACTTTTATGGAAAGTATTTCTGATATTCTGGCTGCTGTTCCATAAGCGATTATCATAAATACAAGATCCCTTCTTCCGGTCGGGGTAGATTGATTCGGCGCGGCCATTAATGCCTTTACGGCTTTTTTGCTCAGCCCGGACACTTTTTTCTTTTCGGTTTTCATTAGCGGGATATCAATGGCCTCAGAATACAGATACTTGTATTTGACCTCTCTGGTGCCCAGATATTTCAAATATATCCTTAACCCACCAAGCCTGAGAAAGGCGCTCGATGTTCCTCATGTGCCGCATCCATTATTCTATAACCGTCTTTTCAAAACATTCGGCGGAAATAGTCTGTATGCTAAACCCTTTGTTGTCCTCGAGAAAGCCAAGATATTTGCCCAATGTCGCCTGATAGGATTTCAGAGTATTTTAACTATCGGTCAGATGTGCGGGAGCATACACCGATAGAAACTCGGAAACGGATTTTGACAGGAATCTCGCTTCTTTACCAAATTTCATCGTCCATCACCTCCAGCACAAGTTCTTCAAAGTCCGCTCCGCTCTTATCCTCCAGGATTTCTGACATGCGGGGCACTATTGAATAATAGTATTTTGTATGTTCAACACTGCAATGCCCCATGCTCTTGCTGAGGTAATAAAGTTTGCCGTAAAAATCAAAACCCATATCCACCCACTTGTTGACATTGACCGTAGCATAATTGTGGCGGAAATCATATGAAATGGCATGTACGGCCGGATTGGCAGTCCTCCAAAGATCTGCGAAGTTTTCCCTCAGCCATTCTTTCGATCTGTAACCATCTTTTTTGCGGGGAAAGAAATATACCCTTTCCGGCACCAGTTCTTCCATCCTCTGGTCGTATTCGTGCATTATGATGATCATACTCTCATGAACAGCAACATAATGCTGGTCATGCTCCTTTGTTTCAACAATGTTCAGGACACCATGTTCAAGATCCACCTCGTTTTTCTTGAGCATCCTAGCTTCCTTGGGTCTTAAACCTGTACAATACATGAGACGGAAAATCACACAGAGAATCAGTTTTTTTACGAGCAGGGCTTTACGATTGTTCTGTGTGCTGATATGATCACATACGTAAAAGAACCTTGTAAGCTCCTCCGTAGTAAAAGCATAGGGAATATGCGTACATTTCTGCGGCTTTGGCCTGTCTGGTTCCTTTACGTCTGTCAGCCCGCGCCTCTGCAAGTACCGTATAAAAGCGATGACTACAGCGGTACGGGCTATGTTTGTGTTGGCCGACTCCTCCGGCCGCACACCGCACCAGGCATCAACCATGTCCTGAGTCAGCACTGATTCATCGCGGTGCATGTTGAAAAGGTAATTGTCAAAGATTATAAAGCACTTTTCGTAATCTTCGTTCCAGTGCTGCGAAGCAATCATGAAATCGATAAAAGCAAGGGCAGTGCCTGCCAGGAGAGACTTGTATTCATGCATGGAAGGCCACCTCCCAACAAAGGG
The DNA here is from genome assembly GCA_947625785.1 of uncultured Clostridia bacterium. Lineage (GTDB taxonomy): Bacteria > Bacillota > Clostridia > Oscillospirales > Acutalibacteraceae > CANQPS01. The sequence goes on along the minus strand of CANQPS010000022.1, from coordinate 2,865 downwards.
GATAGTCCTCTATACTGAGTGCACAGTCGCGAAGATGCTTCATGTCGGCACTGAGGTAAGTCTGTATGGAAACAGGGTCTGTATGGCCAAGAATCTGTGATATAACCGGCTGTGCGACTTCGTGTTCAAGGAGACTGGCTGCCAGATGATGCCTGAAAATATGGGATCCTTGACGGTCAATATCATTAAGTTAAGCAACAGAACACTCACAAGTTAGTGGGTACCCTGTTTTTTTTAGAGATTATCTTATTTTTTTGAAAAAGACTTGACAAAATAGAAGAAATGTGCCGCTGAATCTGTTCGCTTTACGAACAGATTCAGCCCTTGTAATTAGGAGTAAAATCCAATCTTAATTACAGGGAGCCAAAAACTATGAATAAGGTCAAAAATAAAAGCTGCATTAAGCAAAAGTATCAAGGCAGTTTGTCAATCAACAAGCAGATACTGTCGCAATCCCGAAACAGATTTTACCGGAAGAAAGAAGTTACCTATGGACAAGGTAATAAAAACAGTTCCGAGGTTCAGCTCAAAATCCCTGAATAATGAAATGATAGATATTTTCTCAGGGAATACTGAACTTCCATCTGCCTCTGATTTGGTACAACAGCGGTCTAAGATTCTTCCATCAGCGTTTGAAGATGTCTTTAAACAATTCATAAATACTATGAATCCAATTAAGCTGTTTGACGGTTCGGATATTCGTACGCTTATAAATCCCAATGATCCTGATTCTTATTACAAACAGGGTGACAGTAAACCATATAACCTTTACCGCTTAAATGCTCTTTACGATCTGCTTTCCCATACATATCTTGACAGAGGTCGTTCCCGGCAAATATGAAGTTTTGATTACCAATCTTCCTGCTGCTTCTTTTTCATCGGATAAACTCAGTTATCTCTATTCTCTCCGCTGGGGTATTGAAATCTCTTTTCGTCCTCTCAAATACACTATCGGCTTGCTTTACTTTCACTCAAAAAAGCCGGGGCACATCATCCAAGGAATATTTGCTAAACTCACCATGTACAATTTTTCAGAATTGATTGCTGCCGGCATTTCAATTCGTAACGCGACGAGAAATCTTCTTTACAGGATCAATTTCTCTGCCTCTGTTAATGTGTGCCGCAAATTCTTTCCCGGCTTCTGTACTCCGGATTTCGTTGAAGCTGTTATCCAAAAGAACCTTCTTCCAATTCGTTCTCTGAAAAGTAAGCCCGGATTGCACAAATCTAAATCTGCCGTCAGCTTCCTTTACAGAATAGCATAGCACTTCTTATTTTTCAATACATTTTTTCAGGCTGACTTTTCATCTGTCTTGTTTCTATGCAAATAACTAAAAATGCAGTCGAGACTTTCTTCTTGACTGCATTTTTATCTTTATCTTACTTTCTTATCTTAATGATATTGCCCGTTTTGTCAACCCCCTTTTGCAAAAATTTTTCAATGCCAGTAATCATAAGGAGAACGAAAGCCGCTGGGCTTCTTTTCCTTCTTCGGAAGATTCTGCTCTGTAGCCTCTCTGCTTGGAAAGATTCTGTGTTCTTTAAGTTGTATGCCTCCCGTTCCATCTGTAAACCGGACTATGTAAAAGCTGCCTTACGATGACACCTTCACTGATAAAACGGTTGCTTTCAATAATAAAAGCTGTTGATCCGATTTCATACTCCACGGTATTGTCTCCTCTCTTCATGATCTGCTTCGCCAAAGGGAAAGTCAGACGAACCGCAGTTTAGAGGAGGAATCAGTTCCCGTTCCTAAGTAACGATATGATTATTATACGAATATTTGTTCGCTTTGTCAATAGGCATAGAGCATTTTATTATAAAAAGCAGTTGACAAATTTCATAATAAATCATTCAGCAGATTCATGCATTTAATCTTTTGCTGCAGATTGGCACTACCATAAACATTCAGCGTGAATGAAACATTCTTGTGTCCTAAGATTTCTGAAAGCGACTTTATATCAAAATCCGGTATTTCAATTGCCCGTACCGCAAATGTATGCCTGATTTCATGAAACTTCACTTTCGTAAGATTATATCGTTGTATGAAACGAGAGAAAAACTGCCGATATGTTCTAGGTTCGGTTGGCTTGGATTTTCCTGTCAGAAAAAAATGATTCGGGTTATCGGTCATATATTTTTTGATGATATTTCCAAGCAGTGATGGAAATGGTATCGTCCGAATGGAGCTTTTCGTCTTTGGCGGACCGATATTGATATATGTTGTTTCCTTTCGCTTATCATATATCCGCTGTACTGTGCGGTTAATGCTGATTGTATTATCAGTTAGCGAAATATCCTTCATTTGCAGACCGCATAATTCCCCGATCCGAATTCCTGTAAGAAGCGCAATCAATATCCCTGATGTTTTACGATTAAGATGCAAATATATACACTGGATTAACTCCTGTTCCTGTTCCTTTGAAAGAGAAACGACACGATGCACCCCATCTTCCTTTGGATATTCCACCAGTTCCCAATTTAATAAGGGTATGGCTTTTTCCTTGAAACCGTAAGTCAAAGACAGGCGCAGCACAAGAATCACATCCCGTATAGTTTTTACGGTCAAACCGCCATTCTTATCCAGCCGCCCTTCCTTGAAGAGATACAAAATGTACTCTTGAATATCGGCTTCAGTGATTGAGCCAATCTTCCTTTTCCCAAAATAGGGAATTAAATGGTTTTCCGCAATTAAAACAAAATTTGCGTGAGTTGATGCTGTAATCATTGGCTGCTTAGATTTCAGCCATTCATTCAGCAATGTCTTGTATTGTGTGTTATTAGTCATAATGACCACCTCCTACTAATAATTATGGCTGCATTATGGCATATCTTTAATCCTTAAGTAATAGTCAAGAGGCTCTT
>CANQPS010000021.1 GCA_947625785.1 uncultured Clostridia bacterium | reverse complement strand
CTGTTTGTTTCTTTATTCAGTTTTCAGGGTGTTTCCTGTTTATTTAAAGTCTATCCATTAGGATAGGCTTTTTTGTTTTATGTAATTAATTATATGGTTATTTTATATAGTTTATAAAGGAAAGATTATTATAAATTCAATTAAATTGTATGCTGTGAAAACTTTACTGAATATGGTATAATATAGAATTATATGGTAAAGGTGGTATTGTATTTTATGATGTATAGATTTATTTCTGACAGTCATATTCACAGTAATTGTTCTTTTGACGGAAATGATACTGTTTTAATGATGTGTAATAGAGCAGAGCAGCTTGGACTTTATTCTGTTGCTATAACAGACCATTGTGAATGTGGATATTATAGCGAAGAAGATAAAAATAATCTTGTGAAGGAATTTGGAAAGATTCCAAATTTTAAGGAAAATATAGAAAAATCAATTATAGAAACAGGTCGGGCAAAAGCTATCAATAATAGAAATTTAAAAGTTTATACAGGGATAGAGTTGGGCGAACCTTTGCAAGATTTAAATGCAGCAGAAAATATATTATCACTTGGAAACTTTGATTTTATATTAGCATCGGTACATAATTTAAAAAATGAGCGAGATTTTTATTTTTTAGATTATGAAAAGGAAGATTTATATAATCTGTTGGAGAGATATTTTAACGAAATTTTTGAAACAGTTAAGTGGAATGGATTTGATTCACTTGCACATTTAACATATCCTATGCGTTATATAAAAGGAAAAGGCTTTAATGTTAATTTTTCAAAATTTGAAGAAATGATAGCCGAAATATTAAAATTGCTTATATCCAATAAAAAAGCATTAGAAATAAATACTTCCGGATTAAGACAAGCAATAGGAACAACATTACCTGATGATAAAATTTTAAGATTATACAAAGATTTAGGCGGTATATATATAACATTTGGTTCAGATGCACATCGCTGGGCAGATGTTGGAGCAGGTATAGAAGAAGGTTTAAATCTTGCATTAATGTGTGGATTCAGTCATTTTTGTATTTATGAAAAACACCAGCCGCATCTCTTGCCAATAAAATAAACAATAATTTTTTTAGAAAAAAGCGTAGAATTTAGTTCGTTTTGGGTTGAGTTTTATGCTTTTATTATTAAAAAAATAAATTTAAATAGGAATATTTATGTATTATATATAAGGGTTTTAAGTAGTGGTTAGGTAAAAATTTTAAATAACCACTGTATAGAAAGTTTGTATTATAATTATTTGCTATAATATGTATGGTTTATGTATATATTTTTTGATGTGTGATATAATGGCATTTAAAATATTACATTGAACGAGGTGTAATAATGGAAGTTATTTTATATTCGTCAAATAAAAATTTTTTTAAAGCTGAGCATAATCTCCGTAAAGCATTATATAGTGCTTTACAAAGATTATGCAATAAGATAAAATCATATTATGATGCTGGTACTCCGTTTGAAAAAATAATGGACGATGACGGGGTAAAATATGATAAATGCGGCAATTTTTTTACATATAAATTTCAATGGAATAAAGGTGGCTGTATTCAGGTACGGATTTTGTATCACTGTACAACGCAAAATAATCAGATAAAAATTTACCTTATAGATTACAGAATAGAGAAAAATAATGACAAGAGTTATATAAGAGAATTTGAACAGATTGCAAAAAATTTAACCGTTGATGAAATTTTGCTGCAGGCAAAACAAATATAAAAATTTTTGTCAAAAAGTGTGAATAATCCTACTTTATTTACAAACACTAACAACACAGATTATAAATTTGTGTAAAAATATAGATAATATATTAATTTTTGTATATATAGGAGGATAACTCAGTAATGAAAGCAACGGGTATAGTAAGGAGAATTGACGACTTAGGTCGTGTGGTTATTCCTAAAGAAATCAGACGAACTTTAAGAATAAGAGAGGGCGACCCGCTTGAAATTTATACCGATACAAACGGAGAAGTTATATTTAGAAAATATTCGCCAATAGGTGAAATATCTTCATTTTCGGCACAATACGCAGAAGTTTTGGCAAAAGTATCCGGTATGCCAACAATTATTTGTGACAGAGACCACGTTATAGCTGCCTCAGGTGTATCTAAAAAGGAATTTTTGGAAAGACGAGTAACATCTGTACTCGAAGATTTAATGGAAAACAGAAAAAGTTTTTCATCAATAAATTCTAATACAAAGGTACAGCCTGTTGAGGGAATAGACCGTTGTGCATCTGTCATATTCCCGATTATAGCATCGGGTGATGTTACCGGTGCAGTAGTAATGTTGTCGCTCGAAGACCAAGGCAGAGCTCCTAACGAAACAGAAATCAAGCTGGTACAAACAGCAGCAGCATTTTTAGGCAAACAAATAGAAGAATAATATATTTATTTTAAGTAAACACCCTTTTTTTCCGGCATTAGCCGTAAGAAAAAAGGGTTGTTTTATTATTATTAGTGTGGTAAAATATTTGTAAAAGGAGCAGTCTAAATGTCGATAAAAAATAAGATATTTCGTTCAAATATTTTAATTATGGGAATATCATTGGTTTTTTTACTGATTGTAGTAATTTTCAGTACAAATTTGTTTTTAAAAGATAATAACAACGAGACTGATGATAAATCCGTTGATAGTGACGCAGAAAATATAATATATATGTTTGAACATAATATATCATTTTACAATGATTTTAACACATTATCTAAAATATGCCAAAATGGTGGATATTCTCTTATTGTAAACAGCGGCGGTGAAAATATATTCTCTGATAGTGAAGATGCGTTAGAACGCCTGAGAGCTTTGAATATACCTGATAATCTTAACATAATGAGAAATACCATTATTTATACATTGCCGCAAACAACGGTTATCGCAAGAAATATCGACATTAATGGTGTTATGCACAGTTTTTATGCTATAAGTGAACCAAAAGAAAAAACAAAAGGTATATCATTTGCCGAAATTATACCGTTTGTGGTAATAGTAGGATTTTTTACTATATTTGCACTTCTTGTTTTGAATAGATTTTTGACAAAAAAATTAGTTGACGAGATAATGATTCCAATAAATCAACTTAATTATGCCGCTATGAGAATTAGTATTAATAATCTTGATGTTCCTGTTGTGTATACGGGTGAGGAAGAATTTGAAAGGGTTTGTAAAACCTTCAATAAAATGCAGGAGGCAATTAAAGAAAATCGTTCTAAAATGATTGCTTATGAGCAGTCAAGAACGGATATGGTTACAGGAATATCGCACGATTTGCGTACGCCGTTGACCTCTATTAAGGGATATGTCAAAGGAATACTTGATGGTGTGGCAGATACACCACAAAAAAGAAATGAATATTTGTCTATAATATATTCAACAGCGGAAGAAATGAATGTTTTATTAGATAAATTGTTTACATTTTCAAAGGTTGAAACCGGTAAAATGCCATTTAAGTTTATTAGTTTTAATATAGGGGAGTATATAGAAAAATATGTCGCAGAAAAAGAAAATGTTTTATTAGATAAGGGTATTAAAATAGCAGCATTTATACCTCCGAGATTAAGCGATAATATGTATGATATAGACCAGATTAAACGAATACTTGATAATTTGGTTGAAAATACGATAAAGTATGCAGGTAAAGACGACATAAAAATAGGTATATATGTATCTGAAACCGATAAATCACAGGTTATTATGTTTAGCGACAATGGGCTTGGAGTTGAAGAAGAAAAATTGCCTTATATATTTACAAGATTTTACAGATGTGACGAGGCAAGAACAACCGAAGGTAATGGCGTGGGACTTTATGTTGTAAAATATATTGTGGAGGCCCATAAAGGAAAAATCAGTGCAATAAATGATAATGGCTTGAAAATAATAATGGAATTTCCAAAAGGAGAGGTCCAAACTTGAATAGAATACTTATAGCAGAAGATGATAAAAATATTTCAAGATTAGAAAAAGATTATCTTGAGACTAATGACTTTTACGTTGATGTGGTGCATAGCGGAACAAAAGCCGTTGAATGTGCCATACAAGGAGATTATGACCTTGTAATATTAGATTTGATGCTGCCGGGTTGTGACGGATATCAGGTCTGTAAGAAAATAAGAGATAAAATTAATATTCCAATAATAATGGTTACGGCAAAGACTGATTCCATAGATGTCATAAAAGGTCTTGGATTGGGAGCAGATGATTATATAACAAAACCGTTTGACCCTGCACAGCTTGTCGCAAGGGTTAAATCCCATTTAAGACGATATGACAGATTAGTAAATAGTCCGAAAATAGAAAAGTCAGGTGACTATATTTGTGTTGCAAATTTAAAAATTATGGTCAATAGCTGGAAAGTTTACAAAGATGGTCAGGAAATAAAATTGCCAAATAAAGAATTTGAACTCTTACGGTTTTTAGCCGAAAATCCGGATACGGTATTTTCAAAAGAACAGTTATTCCAGAAAATATGGGCTATGGATTATGCAGCAGATACGGCAACCGTATCTGTACATATTAATCGTATAAGAGAAAAAATAGAAAAAGATGCCCGAAATCCTGTTATAATTGAAACAGTCTGGGGAGTAGGATATAAGTTGAATTCAAAAAAATTATAAAGGTATTATTTAAAATTTCTGGTTTATTATACTCTAATAAATCAGAAATTTTTGTGATATTAAATTTTGGAGGTAAAAGTTTTTATGTTAGAAAATTCAGAAAAAAACGAAGTTTTAGAAAATACTTCTAAAACTAAAACAAAAAAGTTTGACAAAAATGTAGTCTTTGAAAGTTATTCTATACCGAAGGCGGTAGCAACATTAGCCATACCAACAGTATTAAGTATGCTTGTTACAGTTATTTATAATATGGCAGATACATTTTTTGTTGGACAAACAGGCGACCGTAATCAAGTTACGGCTATATCGCTTACAACACCTGTATTTATGTTATGTATGGCATTTGGTAATATATTCGGTATGGGTGGCTCGGCGTTAATTTCGAGAATGTTAGGACAGGGCAGAAAAGATGAAGTAAAAAAAGTAAGTTCATTTTGTTTTTTTGGCAGTTTTACAATGGGTATAGTGCTTAGCATTATTTTGCTGGCAGGTATGCCCTTTATATTGAATCTGCTTGACTGCAATGTGCAGACTTATGATATAGCAAAAGATTATTTGACATATATAGCTTATGGTTGTGTATTTGTTGTAGTGTCTAATGCATTCAGTAATGTTGTAAGAGGCGAGGGTGCTGCCAGACAAGCTATGATTGGTATGATGATTGGAACTGTTACAAATATAGTACTTGACCCGATATTCATAATTACATTTGGTTTGAATGCCAAAGGTGCAGCAATTGCTACAATTATAGGGAATATATTTGCAACAATATATTTTATGATTTATCTTTGCAGTAAAAAGACAATCTTATCTATTTCTCCAAAGTATTTTACTATGAGAAATCATATATTTACAGGGGTAGTATCAATAGGTGTGCCTGTATGTATAACAAATATATTAATGAGTACATCAAATATAATTTTAAATAATTACATAGGATTATGTGCCGGTGATGAAAAAAATATAGCAATAGCCGCTATGGGAGTAGCTATGAAAGCTAATACACTCGTAATAATGTTACAGCTTGGTCTTGCTATGGGTGTACAGCCGCTTATGGGATATTCCTATGGTGCAAAAAATATTACAAAATTAAAGAAAGTAATGCGTTTTTCAATGCTTTGTACAGTTATAATAGGCAGCGTAATAACTTTTATTTATGTAATGTTCTCAAATCAAGTAATTAGATTTTTTATAGAGGATAGTGCCGTAGTAGAATATGGAGAAATGATGTTAAGAGCATTAATGATTTCAAGTCCGTTTATTGGAGTAATGTTTGTGTTTAACTTTACATTTCAGGGAATGGGCAAAGCTTTACCGGCACTTATATTGTCAATCAGCAGACAAGGTTTTGTGTTTTTGCCTGTAATTATAATTGCAAGTAAATTAATCGGTTTGAACGGAATTATTTTTGCACAGCCGATAGCCGATTTAGGCTCATTGTTTATAGCTTGGATAATGTTCACAATAGTAATACATATGGATAAAAAGAAAAATACTGATATTGAGGAAAAAGTAACCGAATTTTAGATAAATTTTGAATTTATTTTGAACATATATCATAAATTATTGAGTTTTTAAGACAATTTGATATAATAAAATAGTAGTAATTTCAGTAGGGTGATGCCATAAAATGAAAAAGTTTGTTTTAATTTCAAAATGTTTTATGTTATTGATATTTATGACTATATTGTTCTGCAATATTTATGTTATATTAGAGCAGTTGGTTTTGCGAAACATTGCACCTAAATTTTTCGGATATTCATTCGCAATACAAAATTCTAACAGCTTAGATTCGGAAATTTCATCAGGTGATTTACTTATAATAAAGGAATCTAATCAATATCAGGACGGCGATATAGTAACATATATTAAAAATAAAGATACTCTCGTAAGTGCAAGAATAAAAAAGATAGAAGATAATATAGTTACCTTATCAATACTTGAAAATAATGCAGTAGAAATAACAACAACAGGTTATATAGTTGGTAAAGTTGTAAAAAATCTTTCCGGTGTAGGCAGCTTTATAAATTGGTCGAAAAATCCGGTAGGCATAATCGTGCTGTTATTATGCACAATAGTGATTTTTGAAATGCCGCATTTTATATGTGTGTTAATCAGTAAAAGAAAAAATAAGACTAAAAATATAAAAATTAATGCAGTATAATTTTAAAAATTCCCTTTAAGTATAAAGGCTTAAAGGGAATTTTTTAGTATTTTTAATATGTTAAGTCAGACAACTTATTCATTGTTTTGATTTTTGTGTTTACAACGGCAGGATACTCTGTTGTCATCGTTAAGGTCTGTGGCGTTAGGAGGGAAAAATTCGTTTATAGGAAAATCGATTCTGCTGAACATTTCACAAGGATTATCAGCGGTAGTTACACATTCTTTTTCCGGAATACAGAAATCATATGCCGGTATAAGCATTTGTACATTTCTTTCTATTTGAACAATAGTGAAAAGTCCGATAGTTACGACAACTTCGTTATTACCTACACCGTCATCGCAAAAGCTGCCATATCTTCTTACGATATTATCAGGTATGCGGCAGCATTGGCAGCAGCATTTTTTCTTTTCTTTAATTTTTGCAGACAGTGCGACAGGCTCTGCAACCTGAACGATAGCTCTTGGTAAATTTCTTGTAGGTGAACATTGATTATCAAGTTCGTCTTGTGTACAGTCTGATGTAAATATTTTTACATCACCTTCACTGCCATATAATACAACTTTTTTATTAAATATTGCAAGACCGTTGGTCATAGACGGAATACTTGCAGGCGATGTGAAAACATCAAGGCATATATCAAAGAAAAATGTCATATCAACCGAATAAAAACCTTTATGGAATGGAACAGGCTCTAAGTTGGTATATACAGTTATAATATCAACATCTCTTATTCTTATATTGGTAGCATTATCGATAATTTGTTGAGATGTAGGATTAAATCTAACAGTTAAATCTTCAATACAGTCTTTATCTCCGCAAGAATCATAAATTCTTTGAGCGTCTATGCAGACAGCTTCTTTAAAGCAATTTTCGGATTGGTTGCTAAAAGTTTCACTCATCTGAAATCATATCCCCCTTAATAAATCTTATACAGTATTTTATGGATTTAAATATGATTTTGTTACAATTTTTTATATACTGCTTTGTCGCAAAATAAAAAAAAATGAGCAAAAAATATATAAATTTAATCTATTCCTCTTGCAAAATGTGGAAAATTCATATATTATATTATTATTACTTTAACTAAGGGAGTAGAAGATTGCATTATGGAAGTATTAAGAGTTTCGTCTAAATCATCACCAAATTCGGTTGCCGGTGCAGTGGCAGGTGTGATAAGAGAAAACAATTGCGTTGAAATCCAAGCTGTTGGCGCAGGCGCTATTAATCAGGCAATAAAGGCAATAGCTGTCGCAAGAGGTTATCTTGCTCCGGCAGGTATTGATATTGTTTGCATACCGGCTTTCGCCAATGTAAATATAATGGGTGATGAACGCACTGCTATAAAACTTATTGTTGAACAAAGAAAATAATAGGTTTGCAGAAATTTGAGGGTAGTATATGGAAATCCATATAAAATAATTTTTTTAATTATAGCAAATTTTTAATTGGTATTTATAGTATGTTTTTTAATTTAGTCGCAGCAATCCAAGAACTCCTCAAAATATAAAAAAATCCTGTGGAAGAAACTATATCCGTAGGATTTTTTTATTTTATATGAAAATTGTGTGAAAATTGCCTGTTTATAGGCAATTTTTTATTATTTCGCAGGGTATTATGAAGAGATTAATACGGAACATAAGTATTAATAACTTCATATCATATATTAAATAGATTAATTAAAAAGGAGGTTTTGAATTTATGAAAGGCATAGATGTATCAAGCTGGAATGGCATAATCGATTGGAAAAAAGTAAAAGATGATAATATAAATTTTGTTATGATAAGAACAGGCTTCGGAAGTGAAAGCCCCAATCAGATAGACAAGCAATTTACAAACAATATTAAGGGTGCTGTTGAAAATAATATAAAAGTCGGAGTATATCATTTTTCTTATGCCACAAGTGCCGAAAAGGCAAAAGGTGAAGCAGATTTTTGTATCAAGTTAATAGAAAATTACAAAGATAAAATAGAATTTCCGGTTGCATTTGACTTTGAATATGACAGTCTTGTAAATAATCCTCTTACAAAAAAAGAAATCACAGACTGTATGATTGCATTTTGTGAAAGAGTAAAAGAAAAAGGGTACAAGCCTTGTATATATACTAATTATGATTTCATAAAAAATAAAATAGATATGGACAGATTAAAAGATTATTATTTATGGCTGTCATATCCTAACAGCGAACAGCCAAATATTAAATGCGATATATGGCAAAATTCGTTCGCCGGAAAAGTAAATGGTATTAATGGTAATGTTGATACGGATATATCATATACGGACTTTGTAAAAAAGGAAGAAAATCCTCCTCAGGATAATAAAAATGATAATAAGAATTATATAAATTACACAGTTGTAAAGGGGGATACCCTATGGGATATTGCAAAAGAATTTTTGGGTAATGGGCTTAGATATGTCGAAATATCAAAGGCAAATAATCTGAAAAATGATATTATATATCCCGGTATGGTTCTTAAAATTCCAAAAGAGGAAGAAGTAATTTTATATAGAGTTAAAAAAAGCGATACTCTTTGGGGAATTGCACAAAAGTATTTAGGTAACGGCGAAAGATATAAAGATATAATGGAATTAAATAAATTAAAAATAGATGTTATTTATCCCAATATGGAGCTAAAAATCCCTATAAAATAATTTGACAGGTTATAAAATATTATGAAATTATGGAATAGTTTAAGTATAATATTTGCAGTTATCGGGGGATTTTTATCGTCTATGTTAGGCGGTTGGGATATTTTGGTAAAATGTGTAGTGTTATTTATGGTTTTTGATTATATTACAGGAGTGCTGAAAGCAATATATACAAAGAAACTTTCAAGTTATACAGGTTTTAAAGGAATATTAAAAAAGATTGCTATGATGGTTATAATAGCAGTTTCTGTTTCATTACAAACGATTATAACGAATAACATACCACTAAGACAAATAACCATTATGTTTTTTATATGTAATGAAGGTATTTCAATATTGGAAAATTGTGCCGTTATAATACCTTTGCCGCAAAAATTAAAAGATGTTCTTATCCAGATAAGGGATAAAGACAATAAGTAAAAATAATATGTCACACATATATAATATTATATGTGTGACATTTTTATTATTCCAATTTTTTATCAGCATTTTTAATAGGTTTATTCAGGATATAATAGGTCTGCCTCTGTCCAAGAGGAAAGAACAGCTTTCATTTCCTTAGAGATTTCTTTTGCACCTTCCAAACTATGTGCAAGATAATTGCCACATTCCTCTTTTTTACTGCCCGGAATTTCGCCCTCGAAATCTAATATAAAATCCATAGTTTCCTTAACAAGCTTAATTGCTATATTATGGGGCAGACTATCTCTTACAATAAAATAAAACCCTGTTCTACAACCCATAGGACCAACATAGATAATTTTATCTGAATATTCTGTATTTCTGACATAAGTTGCAAATAAATGCTCAAATGTATGCAGGGCATTATTATCGAGATAGTCGTTGTATTCATTATTCGGTTTTTTCATTCGCAAATCGTATGTTATAATGTCATCATCAATTCTCGATATATACATACCCTTTTCAAGCGTATTATGGTTTATTGTAAAGCTTGCAATTTTCTTAAATTCTTTACTCAAATTAATCAGTCCTTTAAACTTTATAATCAATTTTCTAAATTTGCCAAATTATTAAGTTCATACGGTGTATTCTGATATACAAAATAGTTAAGCCAGTTTGTAAACAATATTGTTGCGTGACTTCTCCAAGTCAATGGTGGTAATGCGGCAGGGTCTTCGCCCGGAAAATAATTTTGTGGTACGGCAGGTTTCAAACCCTTATGAACATCTCTGAAATACTCAATAGCTAAGGTGTTTCTATCATACTCAGCGTGACCGAGTATAAAAAACTGTCTGTTATCTTTTGAGGCTACTATCGAAACTCCTGCCACTCTTGATGTTGCAAGAATATTAAGTTTGTCACAGGCTAAAATATCCGCTCTGTGGATACCTGTATATCTTGAATGTGGCATTAAAAATCTGTCATCAAGACCTCTCATAAGAGGATGGTAAATATCAATAATTCTATGTCGGAAAATACCGGATAATTTTTCATCAAGTCTGTACTTTTTTATTCCATAATGATAATAAAGTGCTGCCTGAGCTCCCCAGCAAATATGCAAAGTTGAATAAATATGACTTTTAGACCATTCCATTATTTTACAAAGTTCTTCCCAATAATCAACATTTTCATATTCCAGCTGTTCTACCGGTGCACCTGTTATAATCATTCCGTCATAAAAATTATTTTCAATCTCTTTAAATACCTTGTAGAATATTGTCAGATGTTCTGTGGGGGTATTTTTAGAGATATGACTTTCCATTTGTAAAAGTTCTATATCAACTTGTATTGGACTGTTTCCAAGTAATCTTAAAAGTTGAGTTTCTGTTTCGATTTTTGTAGGCATAAGGTTTAAAATAATGATTTTCAGTGGTCTTATATCCTGAGAAACAGCTCTTTGGCTTGTCATAACAAAAATATTTTCAGCCTCTAATATTTTCGTAGCCGGTAAGCCATCTTGAATTTTTATAGGCATTTAGTATCACCTCTTTAAAACATTAAACATCAATTCTTTTCATTTTATCAAATATTTATAAACTATTCAATGGTTTTCACTAAATAAACACATAAATTTATTGGCGGGGCTTTGCCCAACACCCCATAAGGGCTCTGCCCTTAACCCGTTAAGAGAACTTTTTGAAAAAAGTTCTCTTAAAACTTTCAAAAACTTTTAATTTTTTAAGAGTAAAAGTTTTCGGTCAAGCCTTTTTCAAAAGGCTTGCAGGTTAAGGGCAGCGCCCTTATGGGGTGTGGGGCAAAGCCCCGCAACTAAGATATTAAAAAAGATAAGATTTCTTTTGTAATAACCTACTTGACAAAATTTATTTTAGATGATAGTATGTTATGTATAGTTTGTACAATATTTTTTATCATAAAGAATATTTTGTAGTTTTTATGCGAATAAAGTGCTGATATAGTACTTTCTAATATTATTAATTAAATGGAGGTTTTACCAATGGCTCGTTTTACTTTACCAAGAGATTTATACCACGGAAAGGGTGCTCTCGCTGAACTTAAAAATCTAAAAGGTTCAAAAGCTATTGTTGTTGTGGGCGGCGGTTCAATGAGAAAATTTGGATTTTTGGATAAGGCTGTTTCATACCTTAAAGATGCAGGTATGGAAGTTAAACTATTCGAAAATGTTGAACCGGACCCAAGCGTAGAAACAGTTATGAAGGGTGCTGCCGCTATGACACAGTTTCAGCCGGATTGGATTGTGTCAATAGGTGGAGGTTCGCCGATAGATGCCGCAAAAGCTATGTGGGCATTCTATGAGTATCCTGATGTTACCTTCGAGGAATTAACAAAACCTTTTAATTTCCCGACATTGCGTACAAAAGCTAAATTCTGTGCTATTCCGTCAACATCAGGTACAGCTACCGAGGTTACGGCGTTCAGCGTTATTACTGATTATGCTAAGGGTATTAAATATCCGCTCGCCGACTTTAATATAACACCTGATGTTGCTATCGTTGACCCTGAACTCGCCGAAACTATGCCTAAAAAATTAACTGCACATACAGGTATGGACGCTTTAACACACGCAATAGAGGCTTATGTTTCGACTTGTAACTGTGATTATACAGACCCTCTTGCGATTGGTGCAATTCAAATGATACATAAATATTTAAAGCCATCTTATGATGGAGATATGTATGCTCGTGAACGTATGCATAATGCTCAATGTCTTGCAGGTATGGCTTTCTCAAATGCTTTGCTTGGTATAGTACACTCAATGGCTCATAAAACAGGTGCGGCATTTAGCGGCGGTCATATTGTACACGGTTGTGCCAATGCTATGTATCTTCCAAAAGTTATAAAATTTAATTCTAAAAATCAAACTGCTGCTGAAAGATACGCATATATTGCTAAATCTATAAATCTTGATGGTAATACCACTGATGAACTTGTAAACGCTCTTATCAATGAGATTAACAAAATGAATAAGTTGCTCGATATTCCTTCCTGTATAAAAGATTATGAGGGCGGTATTATTGACGAAAAAGAGTTTAATGAAAAACTTCCAACGATTGCAGCACTTGCTATTGGTGATGCCTGCACAGGCTCCAATCCTCGTATACCTACACAAGAAGAAATGGAAAAATTATTATTGGCTTGTTACTATGACAAGGAAGTAAATTTTTGATAACATATGAATATATTTTGTTGATTTGGTGTCTGAAATGTGATAAGATACAAAAGTAGATATTTTCTATTGTTATTTATTTGTTTGCACGAAGGAGTAATTGTATGATGAAAAATTATGTCAAAGTGCGTAATATGTGCAAGAAAATTGCAGTTTGCAGTTTAAGCACAGCATTATGTACAGTTTTAGGTGTGGGTTCTCTTGCAAATGTTGCTGCAGCTGATCCAACATCGTCAGAAGAAGGCATTGATTACATAACTTATGAAAGCGGCAGCTACATATTTGAGAAAGTTTCGCACCCAAATAATCCGTTAGAAAGTCCGGATGGTATTGTTGATTACATTGGTAATGGCAGTATTGCAGAATTCGTAAATGGTGAAAGTTTAGGAAATGGTGACCGTGGTCAATCATATAGTTATGCTTCTGCCGTTTATGGCGATTGGGTATATATTAATACTATGTATGGTGGACTTGGTGTTTCCAATATTTTAGGTATGAGTATGGGACAACTTAGTTCAGAAGTATCAAAGGCTATTATGGACGTAATGTATAATGGTCACCTATACACAGGCGAACCAGATGGTGTTTACGCCGGCGGTGTATTGCTGAAATTTAATGTAAAAACAGGCGAAACTAAAATTTTAATGTCAAGAGATGTTAACCACTTAATTCCTACTTTCAGAAATGCCTGTGAAATCAACGGAAAATTATATTTTGTAGGTATGGTTGTAGATATAGATAAACTTACACCTCAGGAAACCGCTGTTGCTATTGCAAGGCAAAATGGCTTCCCTTGTATCTATGAGATTGATCCGGAAAATAACGATAAATTAACTTGTATTTATGATTGTGTTGATATAGATGGATACCGTCAACTTGTAGCCGATAATGTGTTTACATCTACAAGGGCTATTGGTACATATAAAAACTCTCTTATTGCAGGCTGTTTAGATACTGAGGGAGTATTCCTTTGTGCTTCTGATGACCCTTCGCAAGGTCAGGAGTCATTTAAAATAATAGCAGATATGCAAGATTTGTTTAATTATCCGGCTTACCACCGTCAAGATGTAAACGGAGGCGGAGGTATATATCAGGTAATCGAGTATAACGATAAATTATATGTAGTTATTTGTACAGGTACAGAAGACACTAAAAATCCTGAAACCGGAACATTGAAAACATTTGCTATCGTTCGTGGTGAGTGCAGCGGTAACCCTACTGACAGAAATGCTTGGACTTGGTCAGTTTTAGCAGGTGATCCGCAAGATGGTGCTAAGTATTATTTTGGTCTTGATGAGGAAAGAGTAAGTGCCGGTGCTTGTACGCTTGAAGTGTATAATGACCATCTTTATATTGGTGATTATAATGATGTTTCAAGTGCTTTGCAGGGATTTGCATTAAGAAAAGATTTTACAACACAGGCTACTAATTTACAACAATCTATAAATCTTTACAGAATGGATAAAGACGAAAATATAGAAATGCTCGTTGGTGACCCAACAACACAATTCCCAGAGGGTGGCTCAACAGGACTTGGCTCAGGCTATCAAACACATATGAGCCAATATACTTGGCAAACTACCGTATATGAGGGTAAACTATATGTGTCAACAATGGATACTACCACATTACTTGAGCCTATTGCTCAATTTACAAACGGTGACCTTATCGGTATGAGCAAGGAAGAATGGGAAGCTCAAATCGGCTATATCAAAGTTTTAGTTGACTTGATGAGTCCAAAGGATAACTCCGATACACCGACTGAAAGTAATGTACAAAATATCAGGAATGATGCTCAAAAAATAAATATTTTAAGTGATATTGATACAATAAGTCTTAACAATAATACCATTTTGACTGATGAACAAAAAGCTCAATTATTTGATGCAATTACGAATAACGAATTTGGTTTTGGTTCATTAACTGACGAACAGCTTGAAAAACTTACCCAAATTAATGATAAACTTAATGAACTCGCAAAATTAATTGATACAAATGATATTGAAACATTTTTAAGTAAGTATAAGGAATTGCTTGATTCCTTGTATAATGGAAATGTTCAGATTAGTGATAATCTTAAAGCCCTTTACGAAGTGATACTTTCTTATGCAACAAAAGATAATCTTACTGCAATAGCAAAATCACTTAAATATCTTGAACAATCAGAAGCAGGTTTTGATTTATACGAAATTGAGGAACTTGAAGATGGTACAGTTAGCATTAATAGTATAACTACAAATGGTTTCGGTGACCGCTTCAATCACGGATTAAGAATATTTGCAAAAACACCTGATTATTTACTTGTAGGTACAGCAAATCCTTTCTATGGTACACAGTTGTGGCGTAGGGCAAATACTGCAACAGAGCCAGATGACCCAACAAATCCGGACGACCCAGCAAAGCCAGATGACCCAACAAATCCGGACGCTCCAGCAAAGCCAAATGATCCAACAAATCCAGATGATCCAACAAATCCGGACACTCCGGCGAAGCCAGATGATCCAACAAATCCGGACGCTCCGGCAAAGCCAGATGATCCAACAAATCCGGACACTCCAGCAAAGCCAAATGATCCAACAAAACCAGATAATCCGACAAATCCAGATAATCCTAATAATGAATCTGCTCCAACGGGCGATAATTATAATATTTTGACGTTAATATTTACATTGATATTAAGTTCATTAGTTGTTACCGGTGCAATGATAGTTATTAAAAAATTTATAAAATCTAAATCTGAATAATTAAAAAAACCACACAATCCAAATATTTGGGTTGTGTGGTTAAATTATGTCATTTACTCCTTAAATGGTAATATAATACAACTTTCAAAAAAATATATAGAAATATATATAAATTATGTTAAAATTGTTGCAAATAAAGTAGTGTTTTGATATAATAAATATCAGTTCAATTTATTCTTTGTTAGATACGGTTAATTTTTAGTAACCAACAGAGTATATTGTATAAAATCAAATAAACAAAGTCACCTCGTTTTTATTTATTCCGCAGCGGAATATAATTTGTTTTGGAATGTAATTTTCGTAAAATATAGTGGTGACTTTGTTTTTGATATATAAAAATATATTATGAGAGGAAATACTCAAATGTTTAAGATTGTGAAAAAATTAGAGTTAAATCCTACCGTTACTTTAATGTCGGTAGAAGCTCCGCTTATCGCAAAAAAGGCTGAACCCGGTCAATTTATTATTTTCAGAGCTATGGCTGACAGCGAAAGAGTACCTTTGACTATTGCTGACTTCGACAGAGAAGCCGGTACTATAACTATTATTTTTCAAATAGTCGGCGGTGCTACTATGGAACTTAATTCTCTTAACGAGGGGGATTATATTCACGATTTCGTTGGACCGCTGGGTGTTGCAAGTCATACTGACGGACTTAAAAAAGTTGCCGTTGTAGGCGGTGGAGTTGGTTGTGCTATCGCATATCCTATTGCTAAAAAATTGAATAACTTGGGTTGTGAAGTCCATAGTATAGTTGGTTTTAGAAATAGGGATTTGGTTATTCTCGAAAATGAATTTTCTGCCGTAAGCGACAAAATGTGTCTTATGACTGATGACGGCAGCTATGGTACAAAAGGTCTTGTTACAAATGCCCTTGAAGAACTTATTAAAGAGGGTAACCAATATGATGAAGTTATCGCAATAGGACCATTGATTATGATGAAATTTGTTGCACAGCTTACAAAAAAATATAATATCAAAACTGTTGTAAGTATGAACCCTATTATGATTGATGGTACAGGTATGTGCGGAGGATGCAGACTTACAGTTGGCGGGGAAACAAAATTTGCTTGTGTTGACGGACCAGACTTTGACGGCCATCTTGTGGATTTTGATGAAGCTATGAGGCGTGGTACTATGTATAAGGAATTTGAACAACACGCTCGTGATAATTCTTGTAACTTATTAAATAAAGAGGTGACTAAATAATGGCTAAAAATATGAGTATGACAAAATGTCCTATGCCTGTACAAGACCCAATAGTTCGCAGAAATAACTTTCAGGAGGTTGCTCTTGGCTATACATACGAAATGGCAGTTGAGGAGGCAAAGCGCTGCTTGAATTGTAAAAATAAACCTTGTCAAAGTGCTTGTCCTGTTGCAATTGATATTCCTGCATTTATAGATAGAGTGGCTAATGAAGATATGGAGGGAGCTTTTAAGATATTATCTTCATCAAGTGCCTTACCTGCTGTATGCGGCAGAGTTTGTCCGCAGGAAAATCAATGTGAAGGTAAATGTGTTCGTGGTATTAAGGGTGAGAGTGTTGGTATAGGTAGACTTGAAAGATTTGTAGCCGATTATCATAGAGAACATTCAGATGAAAAACCTCAAATGCCTGTTTCTAATGGTCATAAAGTTGCTGTTATAGGTGCAGGACCAAGCGGCTTGACTGCTGCCGGCGATTTGGCAAAACTTGGATATAAAGTTACTGTGTATGAGGCATTACATCTTGCAGGCGGAGTTCTTGTTTATGGTATTCCTGAATTCAGATTGCCTAAGGTTATTGTTCAAAAGGAAATAGATAATCTAAAAGCTATCGGCGTTGATATTGAAACCAATATGGTTATTGGTAAAGTCCTGACAATAGACGAACTGTTTGAAATGGGTAATGAGGCTGTATATATCGCAAGCGGTGCGGGATTGCCAAGATTTATGAATATCCCGGGCGAAAGTTTAAAGGGAGTTTATTCCGCTAATGAATATCTCACAAGAATTAATCTTATGAAAGCATATTTGCCTGACAGCAAAACTCCTATCAAAAAAAGTAAAAATGTCGCTGTTGTTGGCGGTGGTAATGTTGCTATGGACGCTGCAAGAAGTGCTAAAAGACTTGGTGCAGAAAATGTTTATATAGTTTACCGCAGAGGTATGGCTGAGCTGCCTGCCCGTAAGGAAGAAGTAGAACACGCACAAGAAGAAGGAATTATCTTTAAGACATTAACAAATCCTGTTGAAGTTCTCGGAGATGAAAACGGTATGGTTTGCGGCATAAAGTGCGTAGAAATGGAGCTTGGAGAGCCTGATGAAAGCGGTCGCCGCCGTCCTGTTGTAAAGCCGAACAGTGAATTTGTTATTGATATTGATACAATGATTATGTCAATAGGTACAAGTCCTAATCCACTTATTCGCAGTACAACTCCCGGTCTTGAAACAAATAAACACGGCTGTATTATTACAAACGGTGATGATGGTCTTACAACCCGTGAGGCTGTTTATGCAGGCGGTGACGCAGTAACAGGAGCTGCTACCGTTATACTTGCTATGGGTGCCGGTAAAAATGCAGCAAAGGCTATTGACGAGTATATTAAGAATAAAAATTGATTTTTGTGCATTTATCACGAAATTTATATGCAATGTATGTATATAGTGATTTTATCATTGGATAAAAGGTACAAAAATGGTAATTAAATATCTATGCCAAAAATTAAAAAATTGTTGATTTATAGTTACATTTTTGTTATAATACAGGTATTGAAACACTCAAAAGCTTGAGTAATAAAAATTATATTTTTTAGGAGGATTTTCCGATGAGAAAGTTATCTAAGGTTTTAGCAGTTCTTTCAGCTGCTGCAATGATTACAGCAGTTAGTGCAACAACAGCTTTTGCAGGTTATAATGTAGCTGGTGCAGAAGGTCTTACAGGTGCAAACTGGGATCCTGCACAAAATGAAATGACTGATAACGGTGACGGTACATACTCACTTACATTTGAAAATATTGCTGCCGGTACATATGAGTTTAAAATAGCTACTGACGGTGCTTGGGATAATGGTGAGTATAATCTTGAAGGTGATGCAAGCAGTGGCGGAGCTAACGCTTCTGTAACAGTTGATGTTGATGGCTCGACAGTTATCGTTACATTTGATGGTGAAAAGGCTTCCGTAGAAGTTAAGGCACCAGGTGCTGCAGAAACACCAGAGACACCGGAAGCACCGGAAGCACCGGAAACAGGCGACTCTTCAACATTAGGATTTATTCTTGCTGCTATGACTACTGCTGCAGGTGTTGCTTTCGTAGCTTCTAAGAGAGTTAAAGAATAATTATAGTAATTTAACAACAAATATTCTCCATCTTCTATACAGAAGATGGAGTTTTATTTTTTATTGACAATGTTTTACTGTTCCATTATAATCAAATTGGAAAGTTATCTGACAGGAGGTTTAATTTGTGGAATATATACTAAGGACAAATAATCTGACTAAAAAATATGGCAAAAAAGTAGTTCTTAATAATGTAAATATTAATATCAAAAAAGGTGATATTTATGGATTTATCGGCAGGAATGGTGCAGGTAAAACTACCGCTATGAAGTTGATACTTGGAACTTCTTTTGCTACAAGCGGTGCAGTAGAGTTATTTGGCAGTGGAGATTTAAATGTGCAAAGAAGAAGAATAGGTTCTTTAATAGAAATACCATCGTTATATAAAAATTGTACAGCCCTTGAAAATATGAGGAGATTTTCTATTTTATACGGCGGGAATGATAACGATATTAAAAATATATTGGCAATGGTTGGATTGCAGGATACAGGAAAGAAAAAGGTTGGCAAATTCTCTCTTGGTATGAAACAGAGATTAGGAATTGCCATAGCATTACTTGGCAGCCCTGAATTACTTGTATTGGACGAGCCTGTAAACGGTTTAGACCCCGCCGGTATCAAAGAGATAAGAGATATTATTTTGCGATTAAATAAAGAATTGGGTATAACATTTCTTATATCAAGTCATTTGCTTGACGAGTTGGCAAAGGTAGTAACGGTTTATGGAATAATAAACAATGGTTGTCTTATTGAGGAAGTGCCGGCACAAGTTCTCTATACAAGATGTAATAATTTAAAAATAGTTACTGATAATTGCGAAAAAGCTAAAATGCTTATACAGGAAAATTTTGGAATAACACATATTGATATTAAAAACAATACTTTATTTATATATTCTGATTTGGATAAATCTGCTATGATTAACAAATTATTGGTAAATAATGATTTGAATGTCTATGAAGTTTCAGTTTCAGCAAGCGGATTAGAAGAGTATTTTATAGAAAGGATTGGGAGATAATTATGAAAAATATGCTTAAATTTGAATTTTATAAGCTTTTTAGAACCAAGGCTTTTTATATATGCAGTGGAATAATATTAGGGTTAATACTTTTATTTTCCTACATAATGAACGAATTTTCGCTAATAAATGCCCTTGATTTTACAGAAGAATTTATAGAAAATATTCCAGTCGAGTTAATATTTGCTGTATTTATTGGGCTATTTATCTGTGATGATAATTCAAACGGTACAATTAAAAATATATATGCAAAAGGCTATTCAAGAGAGGTAGTTTATTTCGCTAAATATATAGTTCTTTTTATTACGAGCTTCGTTTTGATTAGTTTTTACATATTGTTTTCTTTTGCTTGGGGCAATCTCCTATGGGGGACTGAGAATTATGATATTACTCAAAAAGATATTTATATAATAATTTCGCAAGTAATATTTATTATGGAACGATACACATTTTGTTTTGCAGTATCAACTATTATAAGCAGAAAAGGTGCTGCTATTGCTATAAATATAATTTTGCCACAGTTAGCAGAAGTACTTTCTATTTTTATTGATATGTTGTTAGATTTTGAAGAGCCATATATTTATAATCATATTCTAAGAAATTTATATAATAACATTTATAATAACGAAACATTTTTGAAATTCTCATTATTTGCCTTGATATATTCAGTTGTTTTTATGCTTATTTCATTTTTGATAAATAACAGAAAACAAGTTTAAATATAAGCGGGGCTTTGCCCCACACCCCATAAGGGCGCTGCCCTTAACCCGTTAAGAGAACTTTTTGAAAAAAGTTCTCTTAAAACTCTCAAAAACTTTTAATTTTTTAAGGGTAAAAGTTTTCGGTCAAGCCTTTTTCAAAAGGCTTGCGGGTTAAGGGCAGAGCCCTTATGGGGTGTGGGGCAAAGCCCCGCTCAATTGTAATCATACAATGTTGCCCTCCTCGAATATTTGTACATTATTGACAAAAACCTAATACTTATATTATAATGATATTTATTATATAATACCTCTTTGTATGTACTGAGGTGAATTTTGAAACGGAGTTGGAGTATTATGCTAATCACAGGTGCAGAAATAATAACGGAATGTCTTTTAGAACAAGGCGTAGATACAGTATTCGGCTATCCGGGCGGTGCTGTACTCAATATTTATGACGCATTGTATAAATACAGTGATAAAATAACACATATTCTTACGGCACACGAACAGGGTGCTTCGCACGCAGCCGATGGTTATGCCCGTTCAACAGGAAAAGTTGGAGTTGTTATTGCAACATCAGGTCCGGGGGCAACAAATCTTGTTACAGGTCTTGCAACTGCTTATATGGACAGTATCCCAATGGTTGCAATTACCGGTAATGTAACAAATGATTTGCTTGGCAGAGATAGCTTTCAGGAAGTTGATATTACAGGTATTACAATGCCTATAACAAAACACAATTTTATTGTTAAAAATATTGCTGACCTTGCAAATATTATAAGACGAGCTTTTAAAATTGCTAAAAGCGGCAGACCGGGCCCTGTTCTCATTGATGTTACAAAAGATGTAACAGGTGCTAAATATGAATATACACCGATGTTAAAACAGGAAATTCCTGTAAATACGGAAATTTGCAGTGATACTATAAAGAATATTCAGGAAATTTTGACAAGTGCCAAAAGACCTTTAATATATGCAGGCGGAGGGGTTATATTATCCGGTGCTGATAAAGAACTTGTTGCCCTTGCAGAAAAACTTGATTGTCCTGTATGTTGTTCACTTATGGGATTAGGCGGAATTCCGGCAAGTCATCCACTGTTTATAGGCAATATTGGTATGCACGGCGGATATGAAACAGGTATGGCAACAGCAGAAAGCGATGTTATTATAACAATAGGTGCAAGATTTTCTGACAGAGTTGCCGGCGATAGAAATAAATTCAGAGATGGAAAGAAAATAGTTCAGTTTGATATTGACTTAGCGGAAATAAACAAAAATGTTCTTATAGATGAAAGTATCGTTGCAGACCTTAAAATATCAATTCCTGCTGTATTAAATGGCCTTAAACAACAAAATCATAAAGAATGGTTAGAGCAGATTAAGCAATGGAAAAATTCTGTTGTTATTAATAGGGAAGATAATCCGGAAGCTCCACCTACACCTGCTCACATTATTGAAACAATAAATTCACTTACATCAAAAAATGATATAATAGTTACAGATGTAGGACAACATCAGATGTGGGTTGCACAGACATATAAATTTGAAAATCCAAGAACATTTTTAACATCAGGCGGTTTAGGAACTATGGGTTATGGTATGGGTGCAGCAATAGGAGCACAGACAGCTAACAAAGATAAAAGAGTTGTACTATTTACAGGTGATGGCAGTTTCCATATGAATTTAAATGAGCTTGTAACAGTTAAATCCTATAATCTGCCTGTTGTAATAGTTGTTATGAATAATACTGTTCTCGGAATGGTTAGACAATGGCAAAAACTTTTTTATGAAAGAAGATTTTCGCAAACAGACCCACACAGAGCAACGGATTTTGTAGCACTTGCTAAGGCTTTCGGAATAGATGCTGTAAGTATTGATAAAACATCTGATGTAGAAAGTGTTTTAAAGAATGCTTTTGAAATGAACAAACCAATACTTGTTGATTGTCATATTTCACCTGATGCTAATGTTTTGCCTATGATACCGCCGGGAAAATCAGCTCACGATATAATAACAGAAATGGATTAATCAAACTTTTAAAAAGTCTGTTTATAAATAATAATATGTATATAGGAGGACTTTGAAATGCAATCTCAACAAATAATTAGTTTAATAGTTAAAAATTATCCGGGTGTACTCCAAAGAGTTACAAGTCTTTTTACAAGGAGAGGCTTTAATATAGAAAGTTTAACAGTCAGTGAAACATCTCAAAAAGAATATTCAAGAATGACAATAGTTATTAATGGCGATAATGCTGTTATAGAACAATTTATAAGTCAAGTGCTTAAAATTGCTGATGTTAAAAAAGCCGTATTATTACCTGAAAATGCAGTTAAATCGGAACTTATGCTTATAAAAGTCAGCGGTGATAAGTCAGCTATCGCAAGTGTTGCAGAGGAAAATAATCTTACTATTAAAGATATTACAAATAATACAATTACAGTTCTTGCGGTTGGCACACACGAGAAACTTTTAAAAATAACAGAATTATTTGGACAGTTTGAGATATTGGAACTTGTCAGAACAGGTCTAACAGCCTTACAAAAAGGGGATAACTTCCTTATTCACGAAGACATTTAAATAATAAGTTTCAATTTAAATTATCAGACTTGAATTTTAATTTTGACAAATCGGTTGTTTATAATGGATATGGAGAATTTATTTCTAAATTAATACATTATATAAAAATAAAAGAGGAACGGTTTAAAAACTGTTCCTCTTAATTTATTGGGTTCTATACAAGTATTTGAATTGTTGTTATTATTTTTCTATATCGTACTCTATAATAGTGCCGGTTAAAGCATTGATTTCATAATCGTATTCTATTCCATCTTTGTAAAATTCAATTTCATATATAGTTTGACCATCATCTTTATCTAAATTAGCCTTTGTAAATGTTACATTTGACACAGACAAACCAGCGTGATTAACTGCAATAGATTTTGCTTTATCAAGTCCTATATAAGTATTTGAATTATTATTGTTGTTATTGTTATTATTATTATTATTTTCTATATCGTACTTTATAATAGTGCCGGTTAAAGCGTTGATTTCATAGTCGTATTCTACGCCATCTTTGTAAAATTCAATTTCATATACAGTTTGACCATCATCTTTATCCAAATTAGCCTTTGTAAATGTTACATTTGACACAGATAAACCAGCGTGATTAACTGCAATAGACTTTGCTTTATCAAGTCCTATATAAGTATTTGAATTATTATTGTTGTTGTTGTTGTTATTATTGTTATTATTATTTTCTATATCGTACTTTATAATAGTGCCGGTTAAAGCGTTGATTTCATAATCGTATTCTATTCCATCTTTGTAAAATTCAATTTCATATATAGTTTGACCATCATCTTTATCTAAATTAGCCTTTGTAAATGTTACATT
>CANQPS010000020.1 GCA_947625785.1 uncultured Clostridia bacterium | reverse complement strand
CTTTAGAAATTACAAAATTACAGTAGGAGGCTGAAAAAATGGCAGACATTAACCACTTGTTTCCGAACGCGGAACAATTCGACACAATGAATGCTTTACTTGCGATCATTGCGGCAAACAGAGAGGGCGGCTTGGAGGTATCATCTTGGAAATCAATAGCTCAAATTGTGAAAATGGGGCTCGCACCTCGTGCTTTCCCAGTTGGGTACGAATTTACGACCGAAAACAGCGACGAAAGCACTAATGTATTGTGGGTTGTAAGAGGACACAATAAACACGACGCCGCAAACAGAAATTCTAAGCAGACAATGACGCTTGAAGTTAAGAACGTGTATGGAAACTCAGCGGGCACCTATAAAAGCATAGTATTCGATGCTCCCGAGGCGCTATATTATGCTTCCTCTGGGCTTGCGGCGGGGACATATCATTTTACGCTTTTAAGCGAATATGACACGACATACGGCGGCGGGAAAACTCTTATGTTTACGCTGAAACAGCCGCTCCCCTCGGGCGGGCAAATAATGTTTCCGTGGGCGTATCAAACACAGGCGACCGCTACCAAAATAAGCACATATCCGAGTGCGGACTCAACACAAGCGATTGAGAGCGGAATTACCGTAACGGAGGGCGACGACGGAGCTATGCTCGGCACGGCGGACGGAAACACGGAGAATATGAACCACACGCACCGTATACATTACGGCTCGAATAACTACGCACAAAGCGCACTTAGACAATGGCTTAACAGCAAGGCGGCGGCGGGCTCGGTTTGGAAACCGACAAACAAATTTGACCGTGCCCCGTCCTGGGCTACGACATACAACGGTTTTATGCACGGCTTACCGTCTGAATTTTTGGAGGTAGTACAGCCTGCTGTAATTCCTTGCCGCACAAACTCCATTTATGAGGTTGCAAGCCTCGACGGTACGGAGTTTACCAAAGACCAAACCTACAACCTCAAGGACAAGTTTTTCTTGCTATCACGCCCCGAAATTTACAACTCTTGGGACAGTGCCTCATACAAAGACGGCGAATTATTGCCGTATTATAATGGCTTAACAAGCACCGAAAAAATCAAGTGCGATGCGGTCGGTGCGGCACGTATTTGTTGGCTCCGCTCTCCCTACCCTGGGAGTGCAGGCAGTGTGCGGGTTGTTAACACCGATGGCAGCTTGGACAGTCGCATCGCATACAACTCGCACGCCGTCGCCCCTGCTTGCATAATTGCATAATCCGCATCTACCAAGGCAACACATATTACATTACGAACAGCAGAAAATGGAAAAATATTTTGCAAATTTGGAGGTACAAAGCAATGACAAACGAAAGTATTTACAAGAGACTTGCACAAGCGGAGGCTATGGCTAACGCTCAAAAGGCAGAGCTTATGGAAACACTACAAGCGGCTTACGAAAGGGCTTGCGTGGACGAGGACGCAGAGGAGGCAGCAGCACTCGCCCGCAAAATCCGCAATAAGCTGCTTGACAGCTCCGACAAGTATTTGTCGCTTGATTGCCTCGGACTCGACACTTCCTCCGCCACAAAGTTTATTGCCTCGCTCGGAAAAATCTTTACGGGCGCCTGGGCGAAATATCGCAAGGAATTAAGGGATTTACCCGAACAAGCGGGTTTTCCGTTCAATATCGAATTTCCAACGCCTCCCGACTCCGAGGAGGAGAAATGAGCCTACTTGAAATCATAGAGCGGCTTTGCGGCGTTGCAAAGCTGCAAGCTGAAATTATCCAAAAGCAAACCGAGGCGCTCGAGCAAGCTAAAATTGCTGGCTCCGTAGCGGCAGAACTTGCAGACAAACGAGCCGAGGTGGCAACAGAACTCGACCTCATATACAAGGAGGGATATTAAATCGTGTTAGATATTTTTATAGAATGGCTTATAACTTTTTTGTGCGGCGGGGCTGTTTCAGCTTTAGGAGTCGTTATCGGGCGTATTAAGCTCGGCAAAAAGAAACAAGACGCGCTCGGAGAGGGTTTGCAATGCCTCCTCCGAGCCGAGATTATTAAGCAATACGAGAAATGGGACGAGAGGGGCTATTGCCCTGTATACGCAAAAGAGGCGTTAAAGCGAGCTTACGACAGTTACCACACATTAGGCGGAAATGATGTTGCAACGGGACTATACGATGAAACTATGGAACTACCCGAGCAACCGCCAAAGAACTAATAAAAGAAAGGAGGTTGCGCTATGAAAAAGGTATCTACTGAAACAATCATTAGAGCTATTGTGCTTTTTGTTACTATGGTTAATACCATTTTGACAATGAGCGGTAAAAATCCGCTGCCATTTGCAGAGGACGAACTCTATACCTGGCTTACTGCTGCCGCTACCGTGGCTGCTACTTTGTGGGCTTGGTGGAAAAACAACAGCTTTACAAGCAAGGCAATCGAGGCGGACGAGTATTTAGCCGAGTTGAAATCAAAAGACACAGACAAAGAAACGGGGAAATAACAAATGGATATTATAACAGCTTACGCGACAAAAAACGACTGCTATAAAAAAGCGCAGAAAATGACACCAAAAGGAATTGTCGTACATAGCACGGGAGTAAACAACCCTAACTTGAAACGCTATGTAGATGCACCCGACGAGGTGGGCGTAAATCAGTACGGCAACCATTGGAATAACCCCGTATCGGTTATGAAAAGCTCGGTGTGCGTACATAGCTTTATCGGGTACGACAAAAACAAAAAAGTCAGAGTTGCAAATATTCTCCCGTACAATTATTGTTGTTGGGGGGTGGGGGCAATTCCTTACGACAAAAACGGCGTAGAGCTTTCGTCTGCTAATAGCCCTCGCTTTGACCATTACGGACCGTCATACAACTATAACCCCGCATATATTCAATTCGAGATGTGCGAGGACGGATTGACAGACAAAACATACTTTGCGGCGGTGCGTGATGTCGCTATCGAGTATTGCGCGTATCTCTGCAAAGAGTTTAACTTGCCCGTTGAAAACATTGTAAGCCACAAAGAGGCTCACGCCCTCGGGTATGGCAGCAATCACGGCGACCCCGATAATTGGTGGAGCAAACACGGCTACACTATGGATATGTTCCGAGCGGCAGTCAAAGCAAAGCTCAATACGCAGCAGGAAACAACGCCGCCTCCGACTCCTGCGGAAAGCAAAACGCTTTACAGAGTGCAGACGGGCACTTTCAGCAAAAAGGACAACGCTACCGCCCTTGCGGAAAAACTCAAGAAAGCGGGCTTTGATACTTACATTGTGCAGAGCGGCAACCTCTACAAAGTGCAAGTAGGAGCTTATGCGGCAAAAACAAACGCCGAGGCTATGGCGGCAAAGCTCAAAGCGGCGGGGTATGATACATACATTACCACGGCAAGCGGCACGGCAGTTTCGGCGGACGCTACGCCGAAAAAAACCGTTGACGAGCTCGCCCGCGAGGTTATCGCGGGTAAGTGGGGAAACGGAAACGACCGCAAAAACTGCTTGACGGCAGCGGGCTACGATTACAGCGCAGTACAAAAGCGCGTAAACGAACTCCTTAAATTCACATAAAGGGAAAGCAGCGAGCGGGGTTTTACCCTACGTCCGCCGCTTTTTCCATTGGAAAGGGGCTTATATTATGCCGACAAAGTATAACGTAACATTCGTTGACAAATCCTCCGAGGTTAAAAAAACGCTCGTAGGGCTATCAAAAACGGCTCTCCGCGCTTCGGGGAAAGTAATTAGAAAATACTTGCGCGAAAATATCCCCGTGCGATCAAAGCGTTTCAAAAACCATATAGGAACGTGGGTTATGATAAACTACTCGACGGGGCAACCCACTTTACAAGTAGGCTTTTATTCGTGGCAAAAGGTTAAATCAAAAGGAAAGCTACCGTCAAACGCTAATCCGTGGTGGGTTGAAAGAGGCACAACGGCACATATTATGCCAGGTAAAAAAGGAAATTGGGAACCTGGGCATTTTATGCACTATCAAGATATGATTTTCGGATTTAAGGTAAACCACCCAGGAACAAAAGGTACAAATGTTTTGCGCGACACCGTGCAAAACCATATCTCGGACATAAGAGCAGCACAAGAAGAATACCTCGCCGAAATCTCAAAAACGCTTGAGGAGGCGGGAATTAAGGTAGACAAGGGCGACGAGTTCGAGGACGACGACTAAAAAAGCGGGGGCTTGCGAGCCTCCGCTTTTTCTGTTATATCGAATAAATGACAATATGTAGGTTGCAACCGTAATTTTTGTCGCCTCCGCCAGTAATGTCGTTAATTGTTACGCTCATATGGTTATTAGGGTAATTGGTTTTTAGATCAGCGGCAAGATCGGCTCCGAGGTGCCCGAGCTGTTGACCGCGTTTATTAAATACGCCGATTGCGTCGGGATATTCCGCCGTGGGAACGGGCTTAAAAATAATATCGTCACCAGGCTTACACGCTTTTATTATCTCTTGTCGGCTTGAGCCGTCAGCATTGCCAAAGGTTACTCCGACTACCTTTGTATTAAAATCACGGACAACGGCGCGAGAGGGCGTAGCGGAAACGCTGACAGGCTTTTTATTACGATTGCAAAGCCAAACTATTAAATAGACTATTCCAACGGGATAAAAAATAACAAGTAGGACAATTTGCCACGGTTTTAACTTTTTCATAATAAAGCCTCCAAAATAAAAAGTGGGAGCAAGCCGAACACTTGCACCCACCGAAAAATACAAGATCCGAATTGCTACCACACTAATTCTATTTTTTATGCTATAAGACACAAAAACAGCGCACTTATAGCATAAAACGAGATATTAAATTGGTGTGGTGCCTACATTATATCATACTTGTGCTGAAAAATAAATATTTTCTGCGAAAAAGTGCAAAATATTTATAAAAAACTATTGACAAATACGCATTTAAAGCGTATAATAGTAAATATAAAGAGGAGGTGAGATAAACGAAACGAGCAGACTTAATAAAAATACTCGAGAGAAACGGTTGGTACTTAAAAAGAAACGGAAGCGGACACGATATATACACCAACGGAACGGAAACCGAAACAATCCCGAGGCACCGAGAAATCAAAGAAAATTTGGCAAAGGCAATAATCAAAAGGCGGAGGTTGAGATAAGCCCCGCCCCTTGCATTGCTGCTTTTATATAATATAGATTATTTGGAGGTTACTATATGAAAAATTCATATCCTATTATTCTAACACCCGAGGAAAAAGGCTTTACTGTATTTATTCCCGACTTTGATATTAACACCCAGGGCGACGACTTGACCGAGGCTATAGAAATGGCACGCGACGCTATCGGCTTAATGGGTATTGATATGGAGGACGACGGAAAGGCTATCCCTGCTGCAAGCTCTGCACAAAATATTAAACACGCTGACGACGAAATTATTTCGCTTGTAGATGTAGACTTTGCAGAATACCGCCGCAAGAATGAAATGAAAGTTGTTAAGAAAAATTGCACTCTCCCGAGTTGGCTTTGCTATGAGGCAGAAAAAGCAAATATCAACTTTTCGCAGACATTGCAGGCGGCGCTTAAAAGAGAGCTTAATATAGCAGACCGATAAACCTATAAACCATTGTAGCTCGTTCCTTGTTTGGGAGCGGGCTTTGTTCTTTCTATAAAACGGAGTGATTTTATAATGAGAAACTACAAGCACTTAACTTTTACCGACAGACTAAAAATTGAGGCGTGGGAGCGGGTAAAAACCCCGCCGCGAGTTATGGCGGACGAGCTCGGCGTACACATAAGCACCATATACAGAGAGCTAAAGCGGGGACGCTATTAACGGCTCAACTCGGACTATACTACCGAGGACAGATATAGCCCCGATATTGCAGAGCAGAAATACCAGGAAAACCTCCGCGCAAAGGGTGCGGGGCTCAAGATTGGGAACGATCACGAGTACGCTACATACCTTGAGTACAAAGTATCGGTTGATAAGTACGCACCTGGAGCTATCCTCGGAGAGATCAAGCGGAAAGGCATTGTCTTTAATACTTCTATATCAAAGACGACATTTTACCGCTATATCGAGGCGGGCGTTTTTCTCACGATCACAAATAAGGACTTGCCCGTAAAGCGCAACAAGGATAAGCAGAAATACGACCGCGTAAAGCCGTCCAGGGTTCCAAAGGGTAAAAGCGTTGAGAAACGCCCCGAGGAGATCGAAACACGAGAAACTTTCGGTAATTGGGAAATGGATTGCGTAGAGGGCAAAAAGGGCACAAAGAAAACTCTACTTGTGCTCACGGAGCGGAAAACTCGCCGCGAGATTATACGCCTTATGAAAGACAAAACCGCCGCAAGCGTTGTTAAGGCTCTCGACGGTATCGAGTCGGAAATGGGTGCGGAGCGTTTCTCACTCATATTCAAAACCATAACGGTAGACAACGGCACCGAGTTTTCCGATTATGAGGGTATCGAGCGTAGCTCTCTCGGAGAGAGCAAGCGCACGGAGATATATTTTTGTCACCCGTACAGCTCATACGAGCGGGGCTCAAATGAAAATCAAAATAAAATGGTGCGCCGCCACTATCCGAAAGGCTACGACTTTACGAGCGTAACGCCCGCCGACATTCGCAAGCTCGAAAATTGGATAAATGATTATCCGAGAGGGATTTTTGATTATTACAGCTCCTCCGACCTATACGAGGCGTGCTTAAATAGCCTTTTTGCCGCCTAAATTGTGAACGAAAAATTAAATTTGCACTTTTTCGCATTTACTACTTGACTTTTCATTTTTAAAATTAGGTTAATATTGTTTATTGACTGTGTGATTAATATGTGATAGTATATAATCGTACGTAGATTTATTAGTTATGTATGAATTTGTTATGTAAAGGAAAATCAGATATGAAAAAGAAAATTATTGTAATCTTGATGGCAGCGCTTTTTACAATGTCTTTTACCGCTTGCGGAAATGACAATACAGAAAATACAAATAATAGCAGTAATGTAAGTGTAGAAAATTCAAAAAATAATGATGATATAAGTTCAAAAAATAATGATGATATAAGTTCAAAAAATAATGATGATATAAGTTCAAAAAATAATGATGATATAAGTTCAAAAAATAATGATGATATAAATTCCAAGAATGAAGAATTTGAAGGCATAGGAAATCTGACACAGACTGCATATTTAGATATTATTAAAAGTGGTAATTTTTATATGAGTATGTCAATGGACAGCAAAACTGCACAAACAACAATGTTTAACGATATGATAGTTGCTATTTGTGATGATAAATTATTTTTAGAGATGAAAATAGAAGAACAAAAAGTTAAAGTATATTATATGAATAATAAGGCTTATATGGTAGATGAAAGCAGCAAACAAGTACTTTATTATGATTATGATAAAAGTATTGATGAAATCTTAGGGGAAAATGTCCTCGATATAGATACTGACGAGATGGTTTTGATTGAAACAGGAAAAGAAAAATTTAATGGCAAAGAATGTGATTATGAAAAATATAATGAAGAAGAATTGGGCTTAAAAGAAGTAATGTATTTTGAAAATGGACAGATAGTTGGTATTGTGGCATTAAATGAAGATGATTCAGTTGCATCTACTGTCAATATTTCTCTGACAAAAGATATTCCGGCGGGTATATTTGATTTACCAAGTGAAGATGAGTACGAATATAAAACTACTAAGCAATGATAGTAATAAGATATTTATATCAGAGGCAAGCGTAAACTTGCCCCTGATTTTTTGATTTGTATAAAAGTTGTTTGCTTTTATATAAAATATATGATAAAATATGTAATGCAATTATAGTTTTAAGGAAGTAATTAAAATGGAGTATAAATTTTCTGAAAGAGTTAAATCTTTAAAACCATCAGCTATAAGGGAAATGTTGAAAAATAGTTCAGATCCAAATTATATCCCTTTTGCTGCCGGTAATCCGTCCGAAGAGGCTTTTCCGTTAGAAGAAATTAAAGAAATTTCCGCAAGGATATTATGTGAAAATCCAATAACAGCATTACAATACTCGGTTACCGAAGGATATAAACCACTTATCGAATATTTAAAAACTTTTATGAAAGAAAAATATAATATAGGGAACGAAGATGATGAGCTGATAATAACTTCCGGTGCTCAGCAAGTTATGAACTTGGCTACAAAATCACTTTGTAATGAAGGTGATACTATCATTTGTGAGGCACCGTCATTTATCGGTTCTTTAAATTCATTTCGTTCGTATAAAGTAAATTTATGCGGTGTCCCTCTTGAAAATGATGGTATTAATTTAACAATACTTGAAAATTCATTGAGAAATAATTTGAATGTTAAATTTATTTATACAATACCGAACTTTCAAAATCCGTCCGGTGTTACAATGAGTTTGGAAAAAAGAAAGGCTATATATTCACTTGCCAAGAAATATAATGTATTAATTCTTGAAGACAATCCTTACGGCGATTTGAGATTTACAGGCGAGAATTTGCCATCTATTAAATCATTTGATACAGATGGAAGAGTTATATATGCGGGTTCATTTTCAAAGATTTTATCGCCGGGATTGAGAGTAGGCTGGTGTGTCGCCAATAAAAATCTGACACCAAGAATGGTTGTTTGTAAACAAACAGAAGATGTTCATACAAATATATTTGCTCAGATGGTAGCCTATGAATTTTTAACAAAATATGATTTTAATAAACATATAGAGCGTTTGCAGGAAATTTACAGAAAAAGAGCCACATTTGCTATGGATTTAATTGATAAGTATCTTGTACCTTATGGAATAAAATATAACAGGGTAGAAGGTGGATTATTTATATTATGCGATATACCTAAAACGATTACAGCAATAGATTTTTGTAAAAAAGCTATGGAAAAAAATGTTGGTATTGTTCCGGGAAATAATTTCCTTGTAAATGCGGAAGATATCTGTTATGATTTTCGATTGAATTATTCTACTCCAAGTTATGAACAACTTGAAAAAGGCATTAAATTGCTTGGAGAAACCGCAAAAGAAGTATTGTAAAGAGGGTGCTTATATGGAAAATACAGAAAAGAAAAAAAGAATATTAAGTGCTATACAGCCAAGCGGTACTTTTACACTTGGAAATTACTTGGGAGCATTGAAAAATTGGATAGCTTTACAAGATGAATATGAATGTGTATATGCTGTGGCAGACCTGCACGCTATAACGGTAAGACAAGACCCCACTAAATTTAAGAAAAATATACTTGAAGCGTATGCTTTGCTTTTGGCTTGTGGAATTGATTTAGAAAAAAGTTTGTTATTTATACAAAGTCATATACATACACATAGTGAATTAGCTTGGATTTTAAATTGTTATACACAATTCGGAGAACTGTCCAGAATGACACAATTTAAAGATAAATCATTGAAACACGCAGATAACATAAATGTAGGATTATTTGCATATCCAAGTTTAATGGCTGCCGATATTTTGTTGTATCAGGCGGATTTAGTTCCGGTTGGCGAAGACCAAAGACAACATCTTGAAATTACACGAGATATTGCAGCAAGATTTAACGGCATTTATGGTGAAGTGTTTAAAATTCCTGAGGCATATATTCCAAAAATAGGGGCAAGGGTTATGTCTTTGCAAGACCCTACAAAGAAAATGTCCAAATCAGATGAAAATATTAATTCTTGGGTAGCCGTACTTGATAAACCTGATGTTATCATTAAAAAGTTTAAAAGGGCTGTAACGGATTCAGAGGCAGTCGTACGATATGCTGAGGGTAAAGATGGTATTAATAACCTTATGTCAATATATTCTGCGGTGACAGGCAAAACAAATGAGGAAATCGAGCGTGAATTTGACGGCAAAGGCTATGGTGATTTTAAAGCAGCAGTTGGAGAAACAGTTGTTGATATGCTTACACCTATTCAAAATAGATTTAACGAATATATGGCAGACAAGCAATACTTGGAAGAATGTTACAAGAAGTGTGATGAACAAGCCCTTTATATTTCGCAAAAGACATTAAAGAAAGCTATGAAAAAAATTGGTTTTGTTATTTAAATAATATAAGAAAACAGCTTGAGAAGAAAATCTTTTTCAGGCTGTTTTTTTATTAGAAGATGATAAATTTGAAACAAAATATTATTAATAAACATAAATCCGATGTCTTATGAAATTTTCACAAGGCATCGGATTATTTGTATGGAAAATAGATTAATTTATTGTTTAGCTTCGGCTATTACTTTATCGGTTATTTGCTGAGGTGCTTCCTCGTATCGTTCAAAATTAAATGTATAATATCCTCTGCCTTGCGTTGATTGTCTTACAAATGTAGAAAAATCGTGCATTTCTGCCATAGGGACATCAGCCTCGATTGTCTGGTAACCTTTTTCGGCGGAATTCATACCTAAAACTTTACCTCTGCGTTTGGTAATTTCGCCCATAATATCACCCATATTATTATCCGGAATAGTACACATAAGTTTTCCGATAGGCTCTAAAAGTACAGGTTTAGCCATAGGTAATGCAGTTCGGCAGGCGATTCCGGCAGCCATTTTGAATGCCATTTCTGAGGAATCAACAGGGTGGTATGAACCGTCATACAATGTTGCTTTAATATTTACAACAGGGTATCCTGCAAGACTGCCTTTGAGTATGGATTCTCTTATACCCTTTTCAACGGCAGGAAAATATCCCTTAGGTACTGCTCCACCGACAACTCTCTCGGCAAATTCAAATTCACCATCTGCATATGGTTCAAATTCTATCCAGACATCGCCAAATTGACCGTGACCACCGGTTTGTTTTTTGTGTTTGCCTTGAACGCTGACTTTTTTTCTTATAGTTTCCCTATAAGCAATTTTAGGAATTTCAAGTTTTGCATCAACATTAAATCTATTCTTTAATTTTGATATAACAACATCTAAATGCTGTTCGCCGTATCCCCTAATAATCATTTGATGAGTTTCGCTGTTATTATCTACTTTTATAGTAGGGTCTTCCTCGGTAATTTTTGACAATGCCTGTGAAATTTTATCTTCCTCACCCTTGACAGCGGGAACTATTGCCATACTCATACAAGGAATAGGGTAGTCAATTCCGTCTAATATAACTTTGCGGGTTGGAGAGCATAATGTATCTCCGGTAGAGGTTGTTTGGAGTTTTGGAATTGCACCAATATCACCGGCAGAAATATAGTCACAATCTTCTTGTTTTTTGCCTCTAATTGATAGAATTTTCGTAACTCTTTCATTTGCACCGGTACGCATATTAATAAGCGGTGTATCAACGGAGATTTTGCCTGATATAACTTTAATATATGATAATTTTCCCACAAATGCGTCTGATACGGTTTTAAATACAATAGCATTTGCGGTGCCGTTGCTGTTGACTTCGATATTAACAGGATTACCGCTTGTATCGACAGCGATTTCGGCGGATTTTTCCATAGCGTTAGGTGCGAGCCATATAAGACCATTTAATAATTGTTCTATACCATAAGTAAGTTGTGCATCACCGCAGAATACAGGTATAATTGTTCCGTTTTTAACGCCCTTGCTTACGCCAACAATTACTTCTTCCGGTGTAAAAGCCTCTCCGGAAAAATACTTCTCAAACATTTCATCGCTTGTTTCTGCGACAGCTTCATATACGGCTGTTCTTAATCCCTCAAATCTATCGCCCATATTTGGCATAGGAACTGTTGTTATTTTACCGTTTTTGTATAGATATGCTTTATATTCAAGAATATTGACATAACATTCTGCCTTGCCGTCCTGTATAAATGGTACAACGACAGGACATACTGACGGGCCGAATGCACTTTTTAATTGTTCAAATACTCTGTAAAATCTTGCATCTTCGTCACAAAGTCCGTTGACAAAGAATACTTTTGTAAGATTATATTTTTCGGATAATTTGACAGCCTTTTCGGTACCGGCACATACGCCGTCTTTACCTGAAATTGCTATGAGTAATGTATCGGCAGCCCTTATACCCTCATAGATGCCACCCTCAAAATCAAAAAGTCCGGGAGTATCTATAATATTGATTTTATAATTTTTCCATTCGGTTGGTGCAACTGATAACGAAACAGATGTTTTTCTTCTAATATCTTCGCTGTCAAAATCACATACGGTATTGCCGTCTGCAATTTTTCCTATGCGTTCGATTGCTCCGCTTAAATAAAGCATAGCTTCGGCGAGTGATGTTTTACCTGCACCGGAATGACCTGCAAGTGCGATATTGAGGATATTAGACGCTTCGTAATGTTTCATAAATTAATGCTCCTTTGCTATAAAAGTTGGATATAAAAGTGTATGTAGAATATATACAATAATTCCTATGTATGTTGTAAATAATTATATGCCATTTACACATATATTGCAATAGTTTTTTATAAATTTTTTGGTAATTTTAATTTTTTGCCCTTATAGATTTATACAGGAGTGGACTAAATGCGTATTTTTATGGTTCGGTTAGAAATAGTTGGGGAAATTTGCACCGTACAACAAAGAGAAATTTTTGAAAAGTTCTCTTAAAACTCCCAAAAATTTTTAAAGTAAAATTTTTTGGTTAATTATAAAAATTAACTCGCATAAGACCAAGAAGGATAATTACAGGCATATTTTACTTGGTGTATAAAAAATAATAACAAAACTAAGGAAATATCCAATAATTTTCAAAAAATTTATTGACAGAACAGGCTTTTATAAGATATAATTCTAAGGTACAGGCTGATATATACTGAATTTTATTATTTAGAGATATGCCGTATATTCTAAAAATATGAGTATGTCTGAAAGGGGGATTTTTTAGTTATGTTAAGAACTTATCAACCAAAGAAACTTCACAGAAAAAAAGAACACGGTTTCAGAAAAAGAATGGCTGACCGTAATGGCAGAAAGGTTTTGGCTCGAAGAAGAGCAAAGGGTAGAAAAAGACTATCTTATTAATAGATAGGGTCACTGTTTGTGGTGACCTTTCTTTTTACAAATATTCTTTTGTTTAAATATATCATAAAATATCAGGAGAATTTCAAAGATGAGTAAATATATCACTTTGAAGGAAAACAGGGATTTCAGAAGATTATATTCAAAAGGAAAATCGTATGTGTCTGCGGGTATTGTTGTATATGTCTGTAAAAATCATACCAATAGCAAGCGTTTCGGTATAACAACAAGCAAGAAAACAGGTACAGCCGTTTTGCGCAGTCGTTCACGACGAGTTATCAGAGAGGCATACTATGAGTTATATGATAATATAAAAAATGGATATGATTTTGTCTTTGTAGCAAGAGCCAAGACACCACATCTGAAAAGCTATGATATTTTACGCTTTATGAAAGAGCTGCTCAAAAAGGCGGGTGTTTTGATATGAAGCACCCGTTTATTTGGCTTATAAGATTTTATCAGAAAAATATATCGCCTCATTTTCCGCCTTGCTGTAAATATTATCCGACTTGTTCGAGTTATACTATAAAAGCTATTGAGGAATATGGAGCTTTTAAGGGATTTTTTATGGGTTTATATAGGATTTTGAGATGCAATCCCTTTTCAAAAGGCGGTTATGACCCTGTACCAAAGAAAAAAATTAAATATAAATAATTAAATTTGAATTGAGATAATATTTTTAACACAAATGTCAATAACGGTTTGTGGAATAATTTATACGCGTACTTATTTGTATTAATTTTTAATAAGAATATAATATTGTAAATTGGAGGGAATTGGCGGCATTATGGAAACCATATTTAATTTTATTGGCAGTGTGTTTGGCTATATTTTATGGGGTCTGTTCCTTGTATTTAAAAATTATGGTTTGTCTATTATTTTCTTTACCATAGTTATAAAATTGTTGATTTTACCTTTTTCCGTAAAACAGCAAAGAGGTATGGTGGCACAGCAAAGACTGGTTGCAAAACAAAGAGAAATTCAAAAAAAATATGCGAATAACAGAGAAAAACAAAATGAAGAAATTCAAGCACTATATGCAAAAGAAGGCGTAAGTCCTATGTCAGGCTGCTTACCTATGATTATTCCTTATCTTGTAATGTTTGGTGTATATTATTCGGTATCAAGGCCGCTGCAAAATACCCTTCATATTGCGTCAGATAAAATTGAACAGGCTATAACATTGCTTACACAATTACCGGGTGGCGTTGCAAACGGCATAAATAAATATTACAGTCAGATATATATAGTACAAAATTTTGATGACCTGAAAGATATGCTGACAATGTTCTCAGCAGATGATATAAATAAAATTGAAAATTTCAACGCAGGATTTAATTTTTTGGGATTAAATTTACTTGGTACTCCAAAAGGCAGTGCGATATTGTCGTTTTTATGGATTATACCTTTATTGTGCGTACTTACATCGTGGGTTTCAATGTTCTTAACGCAGAAACTTCAAAATAATGGTGCGAGTATGCAAGGGTGTATGAAGGTTATGTTTATTGGTATGCCGTTAGTTAGTGCATATATTGCTTATACAGTACCGGCAGCCGTAGGTTTTTATTGGATTGCTTCGACTGTATTTGGTTTTGTACAAACTTTGTTGTTGTTTAAGCTATATAATGTGAGCATCATAGAGGCAAGAGCAAATGGTGCACATCTTGCACTTATGGAAAAGGAAGAATCTTATATTTATGAGATTACGACTCCCAGCAAGAAAAAGAGATAATATGTATAATATTTAAAAGTGTAATAAAATAAAGAAGTATCGGGGGTTTTAAAATGATTAAAGAGGCAATAGGTATTGGTGAAACAGTAGAAATTGCGAAAGAAAATGCGTATAAAGAATTAGGCGTTCAAGATGCAGAATACGAAGTTATTCAAATGCCTGAAAAGAAAAAATTTGGTTTATTTGGTGGAAGTCCCGCAAAAGTTAGGGCGTATATTGTTATTACACCTGCAAAAGCAGCACAAGATTATCTTAGAAAAGTTTTGGATAAAATGGGACTTGAAAATGTTGAATTTACAGCCGAAGAAGTTGAAAGTGGTCTTAATATAGCTATACTCGGCGATGAGTTCGGTTATGTAATAGGTAAAAGAGGCGAAACTCTTGACGCATTACAATATTTGACGGGTCTTGTGGCAAATAATATAGATGAGGGTTATTACAGAATTAGCATTAAT
Organism: uncultured Clostridia bacterium; assembly: GCA_947625785.1. GTDB lineage: Bacteria > Bacillota > Clostridia > Oscillospirales > Acutalibacteraceae > CANQPS01. The sequence continues at coordinate 14,347 of CANQPS010000020.1, read as the reverse complement.
ATAGGCAATTATCGTGAAAAAAGAGAAAAAACTCTTGAAGTACTTGGCAAAAGACTTGCTTTTAAGGCAATTAAAACAAACAAGAATGTTCAGCTTGAACCTATGAACCCTTACGAGAGAAGAATTATACATACAGCCGTACAGAAAGTAAAAGGGGCAATATCTTGGTCTGAGGGTGAAGATCTCGAAAGACACGTAGTGATTGGTATCGACCCTAATGCTAAACCTTATCATAAGGAAAAGCGTTACAATAAAAACTTTGATAAAAACAAGAATGGTTATAATAAATCAAAATACAATAAAAGCAATTATAATAAACCATATAATAAATATAATAACCGTAATAATAATTTAAATAATACTGATGGCACACAATCTCGTGAGGCTATCAGAGAAGTTCCGACAGCATCATTATATGGCAGAATCGATAAGAAATAATTTGTAACTACTACATAAAATAAAGTCAGATAGATAATCTATCTGACTTTTAATTTAAAAAAATTAAGTATAAAAAATATTAAAAATAAAAATATTTTCTGTTTTGAGCTAAATATAGTAGAACAATTATAAAATTTTTTATTGGAGGGATAAAATAATGATAGTAAAAGATATTAAGAACTTTAATTTAGAGGAAACTTTTGAATGTGGTCAATGTTTCAGATGGAAAAAATTAGATAACGAAAAATATGAGGGTATAGCTTACGGCAAAAAATTAACTTTGCAAAAAATAAATGACGATTTAATTATTGAAAATATATCCGAAAATGAGTTGCCTTTTTGGGAAGAATATTTTGATTTAAAAGAAGATTATGGCAAAATAATTTCTGATTTATCAAAAATTGACGACAGATTAAAAATAGCCTGTGAAAGTGCAAGTGGTATTCGAATTTTGAAACAAGAGCCTTGGGAAGCGTTATGTTCTTTTATCATATCACAAAATAATAATATTCCAAGAATTAAAATTATAGTTGAAAGATTATGTCAGAATTTCGGGGAAAAAATAGACGGCGGATACGCTTTCCCATCTGCTGAAAAATTATCATCACTTACGGTTGATGATCTTGCACCTTTAAAAAGCGGTTTCAGAGCAAAATATATAATTGACGCTTCTAAAAAAGTAACAAGCGGTGAAGTTGATTTAAATTCCTTATATACAGCAGATTTGGATGCAGCTCGACAAGAATTAATAAAAATTAATGGTGTTGGTGCAAAGGTTGCCGAATGTACACTTTTATATGGATTTCATAGAATGAATGCTTTTCCAATAGATGTATGGATAAAAAGAGCTATGGCAACTCTTTTTTCCGGAATAGAAATAGAAACGCTCGGCGGGTATGCCGGTGCAGCCCAACAATATATATTTGATTACAGCAGAAAAAATCTCAAAAAAGAGTAATTTTCGCACAAACTTCTGCATATAATGTATGTACAAGGAGTGTGATTTATATGTTATTTTTATTTGACCATAACGATGATGGCGATATAGATGATTTAATATTCGCTGGTATTGAGTGGCAGCCAAGTGAAAGATAATAATTTTTTCAAAAACAAAACCTTTATTCCTGATAATATAGGAATAAAGGTTTTTGCTTTTTTTGAGAGATTTATTATGGTTAGTTATAATCAAAATTTAATCAATTTCAGATAATTGATACTAAATCTTTATTTTTAAGATTAGATTTAGTTGCTTTATCTTGTGGACACATATTGTAAACAACATTGTCATTGCTTACCATAGAAATAGTAACATCAGGCAATAATTTATGTACTGCACTGATAAAACCATTTATTTTATTGCCATTCATACCTGTAACAATATAAACGGCATTTTTCTTTTTTGCAAAAGCTGATATAATAAACGGCGCATCATCATTAAAGAAAACTGTCATTTCGGCACCGACTTCTTTTGAAGATTTATACAAATATTCTATTACATTGCTATCTATAACAAAGTCCGTGGCAGGTTTTTGAACACAGGCTACTTGCAAATCAAGATTGTATTTATCTGCTATATTTTTACCTGTTTTGATAAGTCTGTCGCAACTCATTTGCCAAGTGACACAAACAAGAACAGATGCTCTTGTATTTTCATTCATAAAAATTCTATAACTCCTTTCATTAAAATATTATATTTAAAACGAATGTAACAAATCAGTAAAATTATAATCTAAAACTCACAAATAAATTGTCAAATAATGACATACTGTTCCTTGTGTCAATAAGCATACTATAATAAAAATGTTATAATAAAAAAAACAAAATATGTACATATTGTAAACTTTTTATTTACTATTGAAAAACTATTATGTAAATTACATAAAAAATCCGACAATAGACTTGTCATCAAAAGTCATTGTCGGATTTTAACATTGCCCCTATAACGAATTAATTCCGAGGGCGTGTCTGATATAATTATATTCGGGCAATATGATAATTATTCTAATTATAATACATTAGATGGGTCAACATACTTTCCGTTTTTGATAACTGATATATGAATATGTGGTTTATCAGCACTCTCTGACGGAACAGTTTCACTTTTTCCTATGATATCACCTTTTTTAATGGCTTCACCGGCTTTAACAGTAATATCTTTATTTAAGCCATTATAAATATATGTGCAGCCGTCTTTATCCTCTATTTTGACAGAATATCCCATTAATTCATCATTAAATACTTCCTTTACTGTACCATCGGCAACACAAGGTATAGATGAGCCAACTTCAACAGCAATATCAATTCCGTTATGAACTCGCCAATCTTTAAATGTAGCAGAATAAACAGGATTATCTGCACTATATTTTTTACTAATGTTGTTTAAAAGTGACATAACAGCATTTGTTTTTTGGGTATCATCTGTATTAGGAATGCTATTATCATTTTGTACGGCTGAACTATTATTATTGTTATTAACTTGACTGTTATTTTCAGAAGGATTAGAATATGGTGCATCACTGACATTTTTTTCAACAGATTGTTCGGAAGTTGTTAAATTTTCATTTGATTTATTTGGATTCATATAGTCTGTAATGCTTGTGTATGTTGTCCACACTGCAAATGTTACGGCCGATAAGCATATAAAAAGTGTTAGATAAAATCCTAAATGAGCCTTGAATTTACTTTCCTTTTTAGGTTGTTCGTTGTTATCAAAATCTATTTGTTTCATAATAAAACCTCATTTCATAAGTATTAAATATAATAGCATTGATTATATTTTTATCTTATGATGGGATTTTATTCACCGTACTTGAAAAATTTTCTTTTATTAACATATACGATTAAGGTATATTTGTTACAAAAAATAAAAAATATAGCAAATCTATGTGTATGCGATTAAAAAGTTCTGCTTAAAAAAATTAAAAGTTTTTGAGAGTTTTAAGAGAACTTTTTTCAAAAAGTTCTCTTAATGGGGTGTGGGGCGAAGCCCCGCTAATAAATATTTCTAAAAGGGGCAGCGCCCCAATAATATGTAAAAATAAGATTTTTAAGGTAATATCTTATAAAATACTAAACCAGAAAGCTGTTGGGGTGATATTGTTTCTGAAATATTAAATCCATTAATTACTTTTGCCATCATAATTTGTACATAAAACCATTTTAATTAAGATTGACTTATAGTATAATAAAGCAATATAATATAATTACTGTGACTATAAAATAATTATGTAATGGGTGAATATATAAAGTGGAAGTTTATCTTGATAATAGTGCAACTACTTGCGTATGCAAAGAGGCTGCAGATAAAATTTATGAAATGATGACAGTAAAATACGGTAATCCATCATCTTTGCACAGCAAGGGATTGGAGGCTGAACACGAGGTTGAAAATGCAAGAAAAATTATTGCTGATAATTTAGGGGTAAAGTCTGAGGAAATTTATTTTACATCAGGCGGTACAGAGGCTAATAATATGGCTTTGTTTGGTGCAAGTGAAGCCTTGAAAAGAAACGGCAATAAAATAATTACAACTGCAATAGAACATTCATCTGTTATTGAATCCGCAAGTGAACTGCAAAAACAGGGATATGAAGTTATATTTTTGCAAAGCGAATCAAATGGTATAATCAGCGAAGAAAAATTATTTAATGCGATAGATAAAAATACAATTCTTGTAAGTATGATGGCGGTCAATAATGAAACGGGTGCTATACAGCCTTTTGATAAAGTTAAGTCAATAATGAAAAAAAATAATTGTAATGGTTTGTATCATTGTGATGCGGTTCAGGCATTTGGAAAAATTCCTGTAAGACCTACAAAATATGGTATTGATATTGTCACAATATCGTCACATAAAATACACGGTGCAAAAGGTACAGGTGCTATATACTTGTCAAAGAGTACTCGAATTATTCCGAGAATGTTCGGCGGCGAACAACAAAAGAAAATTCGTCCCGGAACGGAGGCCGCACCATTAATTGCAGGATTTGGTAAGGCTGTCGAAATTTTGCCGGATATATCAAATGAATATAAATTTATGCAGGAATTGCAAAGCTATTGCATAGAAAAGATTTCTGAAATAGACGGTATTCATATCAATTCACCAAAAAATAATTTACCCTATATACTTAACTTTTCCGTTGAAGGAATACGCTCGGAAACAATGCTGCATTATCTTGAAACACTAAATATATATGTGTCAAGCGGGTCGGCGTGTGCAAAAGGTAAAAAAAGCCACGTTCTAACAGCTTTGGGACTTAGCCAAAGATTGATAGATTCGGCGATTAGAGTTAGTTTTAGCAGGTATAATACAAAAAGTGATATTGATGCACTTGCAGATGGTATAAAATCCGGTGTATCGAAACTGGTAAGAAAATAATTTTAGGAGTATATACGAAATGAAAGAAATAATTTTAATAAAAACAGGTGAAATCGTTTTGAAAGGTCTTAATAGACGAGCTTTTGAAGATATACTTATCAAAAATATAAAGTATCGTTTGAAGGATTTGGGAGAGTTTAAAATTAAAAACGCACAATCAACAATTTCCGTTGAACCTGTTGGTAATAATATAGATTTAGATGAGGTTTCTGACAAAATAGGCAAGATTTTTGGTATAACAACTTATTCAAGGGCGTGTGTTGCCGAAAAAAATATTGAAAATATTAAACTTTGTACGATTGAGTATTTGCAGGAGGCTCTTGGTGAAGCCAAAACTTTTAAAGTAAATGCAAAGCGTTCCGATAAAAAATTTCCTTTAAAATCCCCTGAGATTTGTACGGAAGTCGGTGGATACATATTAGAGAAATTTCCTCATTTAACGGTTGATGTTCACGAGCCGGATATAACCGTTACTGTTGAAGTTAGAGATTTTGCTGCTTATATAAGAGGAAGTGTAATCAGAGGTGCAGGCGGATTGCCTACAAGTACAGGAGGAAAAGCTGCAATCCTTATATCAGGTGGAATTGACAGTCCTGTTGCGGCTTGGACTATGGCAAAAAGAGGTATTGAATTAATTGCCATTCATTTTGCAAGTCCTCCTTATACAAGCCAAAGAGCAGAAGAAAAGGTTGTTTCTTTACTTGAAAAAGTTTCCGAATATAGCGGTAAAATGAAAATGTTTACTGTTCCGTTTACAAGAATTCAGGAGGAAATACAATCTAAGTGTCCTGAAGAACTTTTTACTATAATTATGAGAAGATTTATGATGGTTATTGCTGAGAAGATTTCTAAGGCTAATGAATGTTCGGCGTTAATTACAGGTGAAAGTTTAGGTCAAGTCGCAAGTCAGACGATAGGAGCTATTGCCTGTACAGATGATGCGGCAAATATACCTGTATTCAGACCGCTTATTGGTATGGATAAAGAGGAAATTATCGCAATTTCCAGAAAAATAGATACATTTGATATTTCGATACAACCTTACGAGGATTGTTGTACTGTATTTACCCCAAAACACCCGCGAACAAGACCGGTTTTGAAATATGTAAAACAAGCTGAGCAATTACTCGATTGTGAAAGTCTTATAAAAGAAGCAATAGATAATGTTAAGATTACTAAAATTTCCTATTAATTTTAGAAAGGAGTGGGAATGTGAACGGTGAAATATATTTATTGAATAATACAAATTCCTCTATGAAAGATGATAATAATTTCAAAAAAGCTATCGAGCTGTTCAAAAAATCAAAAATCGACATATTATATAAAACAGAACTTGACAATAATAAAACTAAATTATTGGAAGCCTTTAAAACATCACGCAAATCCAAAGATAAAATAAAATTTATACTGATACCTGAAGCACTGGATAGTGATGATAAAGAACAAGCTCAGAAATTTTTTGAAAATATGGGCTTGGATAAAAAGGTTAGAGTTATAAGAGGAAGGCTGAAAACTCAGTCGGAAACTCCTGAAAATGATACCGAAAAAGATAGTTCACAGGTCAGTATTATAAGCGGAGAACCTGAGGAAAAATCAGATAAGAAGAAAAGCAAAAAAGTTAAAAATCAATCTTTGGAAGATAAAGGTGAGATATGTGCATTTTATATGGAATATAAGGGTGTATATGTTGCAGCTTTAATTAAAGAGGATATCTTGGGCTGTATGTGTACGGAAATTATAGAAAAATCAATTATTAAATATGTCAGCAAATGGACAAATAAAACACCATTTTGGCAAAGGATTATTCCATACAAGGGCGATAGTGTTCTTGAAGTTATAAGAAAAGTTGTTCTTATGATATCAATTATTGTATTTATAGTTTCGGCATCTATGCTTGTAAATGAGCTTGTTATAATTCCTTTGCAGCATCAGAAAACACAGGATAATATTAAAAACCTGTATCCGGCAGGAGATACAAATAATAGTAAAAATACAGCAGCATCTAAAATTCCGGTTGTAAATTCAGAGGGTGATATTTCGTATGTAGAAAATCCTGATAATTTGACAAGTGAAGGAACATTAAAAGATTTTAGTATGCTGATTGAAACAAATCCGGATACGGCAGGTTGGATAAAAGTCAATAATACACAAATAGATAATGTTGTTGTGTACAGACCAAGTGATACAAAAAATGAATATTACCTTGAACACGACTTTTATGGTAATTATACAAAATACGGTACTGTTTTTGTCGATTATAGAAGTTATGATGGCGTTAAGTCAAAAAATATAATACTTCACGGCCATCATATGAACGATGGCAGTATGTTCGGCGGTCTTGTATATACTTATGAAAAACTTGATTTCTATAAACAAAACCCAACACTTACCTTTGATACAATATATGAAAAAGCCGAATGGAAAGTTATTGCCGTTGTGAAAATACATATTAAAGACGGAGAACCTGAATTTAATTATTTTAAAGGCACATTTGCGAGCGATTCTGATTTTCTGAATTATGTTTATCAGATGAGAGCACGCTCCATTATAGATTGTCCTGTTGATGTAAATGAAGATGACACAATATTGACATTGTCAACTTGTTCTTATGAATTAGGCAAGGATATCAGAACAGTTGTAGTCGCAAGAAAAGTTCGTACTGACGAGAGTAGTGATGTTGATGTATCGCAGGCAAGATATAACCCTTATCCTCTTATGCCTTATGTTTGGTATGATACATACGGTGGAGTACCTCCGACAGTTACTGTCTTTGAAGACGCTTATCAAAAGGGTTTAATAGATTGGTACTTAAATCCTCATAATAAAGATTGGTCGGATATACCAAGTTATGAACAGAATACATATTCAAGACCTGAATATCTGTATGAAAACAGCAGCGAGATAGAAGAACCTACATACAGCTATTATGACGAACCATACAGTGAACCGGAATATAATAGTTCCGAACCTCAGCCTGAATCTGATATTCCAGATAATCCCACAGATAGTTCGAATATCGATACAAGTTGGGACGAAGAATCCGATATTCCGGATATTAGCAGCAAATCTGAGTCAGAAGCTATTGAACCTGATAATCCAAATTCTAACTTTACTTCTGAGCCGACAATGTCAGAAGATGATACTGTTACAAGTATAGAATCGGAAGATTATTAAAAATAAGGATTGATTAATTATGGACGCACATCTTATATTTTATTGTGCCAATCAGGTGTATAATAATGAGAGTACTATTGTAAACGGTTTAAAAGCAGCAAAAATTAATACATCAAATATTAGTGCCGCATTTACACCGCAGGAACTTGCTGATACCGTTAAAAATTCTGTCAAAACGGAGAAATTTATTCTTATATGTTTAAATATATCTAAATATAAGGAGAAGGTGAAAGAGATTATCTCTGATACCTTAAAAGATAATTATTCTGTAAAATCCGATAAAAAATTATCTATGGGAGGAGATATTCTCGAGAGCAGGTTAAGTACCATTGTGATTTTGCCGGATAATCCGGAAGATATATCTAAGATTTTAGAGTATGATTTATTTGATTATATATCAGAAAATTATAAAATTAATATTTCTAAAAAAGAAGAAAATATCATTAATAATAATGACTTAATCAGGAATATTAACGATGACTTAAAGAATTATGATTTTAATAATGACAGCGAAATTTTATCAGCAGATAATCAACCTATTAAAAGAAAATTTGTTCAAAAACTAAAAGATAATATAGGTATAATATTTCTTGTGACGGGTATTGTGATGTTGGCAGTTATAATTGTTCTGGCGATATTGGGTAATATATGATAATTTAAATATTCGGAAGTCGAATACAAAAATTTGTATTCGACTTTTATTAGAGGTGTATTATGAGAAGAATTTTAAGCTCGTTTATATGTATAGTAATTTTGATTGCTGCTTTAAGTGTCAATGTACAGGCAGAAAGTGACAGTATAAATAAGCAATATACATCAGATGATTTTTATAATATAGCTGCCAAAATTATAGATTGGAAAAAACAGGAAATCGGCACAAATGGAGATTATCTTATTTGCGATAAATACCTTGAAAAGGCAGGGACAACGGCTTGTGATTGGTATGTTATCGGTATGGCAAGATTAGGAATAAAAGATGATTATAGCTCATATCTGGCAGTAGTTAAAGAGAATATAAAAAGTAAATATACTCTCGAAAGTAAATTAAGCAAAGTTAAATCGACCGAATGGCATAGGGCAATTTTAACAGTCAATGCTTGTCGTGGCAACGCAGAAGATTTACTTGGGGACGGTACAATAAATCTTGTTTCAGACGGTATATATAACAGAGGTCTTACTGCCTCGCTGGGAAAACAGGGTATAAATGGCTGGATATGGGGACTTATTGCACTTAATAATATGAATTATGATATTCCGGAAAACAGTTATTATACAAAAGAAGATATAATTAAAGAAATTGTTTCAAGGCAATTATCTGACGGAGGTTTCGCACTTAGCGGAAAAACAGGTGATCCTGATATTACTGCGATGGCTATTCAGGCATTAGCACCATATTATAAAAATAAAAATTGTAATTATAATATAGATAGTGTAGTAGATAATGCAGTTATGTTCTTATCAAGAGTACAGCTTGAAAACGGGGGTTTTCAAAGTTTTGGGACGCGTAATTCCGAAAGTATTGCACAGGTAATAATTGCCTTATGTGCGATTAATATAGATATTCAGAATGATAGAAGATTTATTAAAAATAACAACACTATGTTAGATGCTATAATGAGTTTTCGTATGAATGACGGTGGCTTTATACATTCGTTTGATTATGATAATAATAATCCCGAATCTCAGCCGGATAAATCTAATTCAATGGCGGGTGAACAGGTATTACTTGCTATGGCTGCACTTTATAGATATGAAAATAATATGAATAGTCTGTATGATTTTACAGATATAAACTCCAATAATATCATAGATAAATCAGAACTAACCGAAAATGATATTTTGTTTATACATAAATCACTTGACAATGTTACTTCCCAGGATTATTCAAGAGCAGTGTCTTTATTAAGCAAAGCAAATAATAAGGATTATCAGAATAGGCTGAATAATATAATTTTAAAATCTGATGAGATAAAAAATATTATTGATACTCTTAATAATGACATATATAATGTTATATATCCGCTTGATAAAATTGGTGTTTCACAAAGGAACAGTATAGAAGATTTATTTAAAAGATATAATTCTCTAAGTGATATTGACAAGAAATATATATTATATTATGATGATTTGGTTACAGCAAAGATTAAAGCTGAAAGCAGTCAAAGGTCTGTTATTATAATGGTTATACTTATAATAATAACAATTATTTTAGCATTAATTGTAATAACAAGAATTCGCAGTCGAAAAAAGAAAAACTCTTTATCTGACTTATACCCAAATGATGAGGAGTAATTTATCTGTATGAAAAAAGATTTGTTAATATTAGGATTTATAGTATTGATTATAGTAATTATAGTTAATGGAACAGAGTTTCAAACGGTAGATGAATATTATCTAACCCATATAGATGATATAAGAGAAGACAGTCAAACCGTTTTTATATCAATAAATTGTAGTGAGATTTATGCTAACTGGGATATGCTTGACGATAACATTAAAAATAGTGGCTATTTGCCAAAAGATGGTGTTATTTTGGATAAAACTGAATATGTTTTGCGTGAAGGTGACACAGTATTTGATGTATTAAATAGGGCTGTCCGATATAATAAAATACAAATGGAGTATCAAGGAGCGGATATGAATATATATAATTCCGTATATATTCAAGGAATAAATTATTTATATGAATTTGACTGCGGCGAATTGTCCGGCTGGTTATATAAAGTTAATGGAGAATTTCCTAAATATGGCTGTTCAAGTTATGTGCTAAAAGACGGTGATATTATAGAATGGATTTATACTTGTGAACTTGGACAAGAATATAATTTATTTTGAAAATTAATGATTTAAGGGCGGGGTTTCACCCCACACCCCACGAGGGTTCTGCCCTCGACCCGTTAAGAAAACTTTTTGAAAAAAGTTTTCTTAAAACTTTCAAAAATTTTTGTAATTTTTTAAAAAGCAGGAATTCTCGGTCAAGTCTTTTTCAAAAGGCTTGTGGGTTAGGGGCGAAGTCTCTTTTGAACAAAATATAAGGAGTTAAAAAATGAGATTTGAAAACTATAATCCAATAACTATATTTATATATTTTTTGATTGTGTTTTTAATCACAATGTTTACGGTAAATCCAATATTATTGATAATTTCATTGATTGGCGGAATATTATTTTTTATTTCAAACAATGGTATAATGAGATTTTTGAAAGATTTAGCTTTTTATTTGCCTTTATTTGTGCTTATTGCGGTCACAAACCCGCTTTTCTCACATAATGGTGCAACACCTTTATTTTTTATGAATGGAAATGCTATAACATATGAAGCTATTATATATGGTATATTTATATCGGTTATGATAATATCTGTTATGTATTGGTGCAAGTGTTTTGGGATAATTTTTACAATAGATAAAATACTATATCTCGTTGGTAAAATATCATCAAAACTTGCAATAGTAATATCTATGACGGTGAGATTTATACCATTAATTAAATCACAAAGTAAAAAAGTTAGTAAGGTTCAAAAAACGATGGGACTTTATACGGGTAATAGTTATGCTGATAGATTAAAAGGCAGTATAAGAGTTTTTTCGTCTGTTTTGACTTGGGGTTTGGAAAATGGCATTAATGTATCAGATTCTATGTTAAGCAGGGGTTACGGTCTAAAAAATAGAACAAGCTGGTCACCTTTTAAAATAACTGTATCCGATATTGTATTAATTCTTATATCTATTTTATTAGGAATTACTACTCTATATGGAATTTACAGTAAATCATTAGAATTTAATTTTTATCCTTATATCACAGAAGTTCCGACTTTTTTAATGTCATATATATCATACTCGGTATTTGGATTATTATGTATAATCCCGTTTGTTATAGAAATAAAGGAGATAGTAAAATGGAAATATTTTCTGTCAAAAATCTGAGTTTTACATATCCGCTATGCAGTAATAAAGCCATTGATAATATTAATTTTAGCATAAATAGTAGTGAATTTATCCTTATATGCGGTCAATCCGGCTGTGGAAAAACAACATTATTAAAGCTGCTTAAAAAAGAGTTGACTCCCAAAGGAGAAATAAGCGGGAGCATATTTTATAAAAATCAAACTCTATCTGAACTTGATAATCGGACATCTGCTGAGCAAATTGGTTTTGTAATGCAAAATCCTGAAAGTCAGGTCGTTATGCATAAAGTTAGTTATGAGTTGGCCTTTGGTGCTGAAAATATAGGATTGCCAAAAGATGTCATTTGCAGACGAATGGCTGAAATGGTAAATTTCTTTGGTTTGAATGATATTTTTGATTCCGAAATATCAAGTCTTTCCGGAGGTCAGAAGCAGCTTGTTAATCTTGCGTCTATTATGATTATGCACCCGAATGTTATTATACTTGATGAGCCTACTTCACAATTAGACCCTATCGCTTCAAAGGATTTTATTTCAGTTTTAAGGCGTATTAATGCAGAACTTGGTATTACTATAATTATTGTTGAACATAATCTTGAAGATGTGATGCCAATATCAGATAAAGTTATTGTTATTGATAACGGGAAAGTTATAGCAAATGATACACCAAGAAATATTTGTGCTGCCCTAAAAAATATTAATGAAAATCACCCTATGCTAAAGGCTTTGCCAACTCCAACAAAAATTTATGCAAGTTTAAATAACAACAAAGATATATTATGTCCTATAACTGTCAAGGAAGGCAAGGATTTCTTAGAAAAAAATTATAAATCTGATATTAAAGAATTACCAATTAACAAACCTTCACATAGCAATAATATTGCCGTTGAATTATCAAATATTTGGTACAGGTATGAACGCAATTCCAAAGATATATTAAAAGATGTTAATTTGAAAGTATATAAGGGAGAAGTTTTTTCTTTATTAGGCGGAAATGGTGCCGGTAAAACTACGCTTATGAGTGTAATATCCGGTATAAATAAAGCGTATAGGGGTAAAATTCTTATAAATGGTAAAAAAATAAAAGATTATAAGAAAAATTCATTATATTTACATAATATCGCTTATTTGCCACAAAGTTTACAAACCGTATTCATTGAGGATAATGTCAGGAAAGATTTTGACGAGGTTTGTAAGTTGATGAAATATGATAAAGATGCAAAGGAAAAAATTATATTATCTGTATCAGAAAAACTTGGTATAACACATCTATTGGATAAAAATCCATATGATTTATCGGGAGGAGAACAACAAAAATGTGCAATAGCTAAAATGCTTTTGTTACAACCCAAAATTTTATTAATGGACGAGCCTTCAAAAGCAATGGATTCATTTGCAAAGGAAAGTTTATCGGAAATTATAAAAATGTTGAAATCTGATGATGAAATGACCATTATTATAGTTACACACGATATAGATTTTGCCTGTGAGTGCAGCGATAGAGTAGGATTATTTTTTGACGGGAATATAGTATCATACAATACACCAAATAAGTTCTTTACTGAAAATACATTTTATACCACATCTGCCAATAGAATGGCAAGAAATATTTATCCGTCTGCCGTAAAATGTTCTGATATTATTAAATTATGTCAAAGGAATGGATTAATTAATGAATAAGTTAAAATCAATTTTTACATATCTTATACCAATATTATTTATACCTGCAATTATAGCAATAGGAATGAAAATTTTTGATGAAAAAAAATATGCTTTTATCGTGTTAATTATTGTAGTATTTACTATGATACCCTTTTTTATAACATTTGAAAATGATAAAAGAATTAATACCCGTAAAACTGTTGTGCTTGGGGTTATAATCGCTTTATCAGTTGCGGGAAGATTTTTATTTTCGCCATTGCCCTTTTTTAAACCTGTAACAGCTATGACCATAATTTGCGGTATATACTTAGGTAAAGAAAATGGATTTGTTTGTGGTGCTATGACAGCCTTAATTTCAAACATATATTTCGGTCAAGGTATATGGACGCCTTTTCAGATGTTCGCTTGGGGAATAATAGGATTTTTAGCCGGTATAATCGGAAAATATCTTGATAATAATAAATTATTCTTATCTTTTTATGGTTTGTTTTCCGGCGTTTTATTTTCGCTTTTAATGGATTTATGGACAGTATTATGGTGGGAGAGAGGTTTCAATATATCACGATATCTTGCAACCGTAATTTCGGGACTTCCAATAATGGGCGTTTATATGGTATCAAATGTATTATTTTTACTTCTGCTAACCAAGCCTATTGGGAAAAAATTAAAAAGAATAAAGATTAAATACGGTATATAAGTCATATATAAAAATTTTTTTAAAAAAGTAGTTGACAAAGAAGCGAAAGTATGGTAATATAATAAAGCTGTCGAGCAAGAACGAAAAAACAA
>CANQPS010000019.1 GCA_947625785.1 uncultured Clostridia bacterium | reverse complement strand
GATGTCAATGCTGCAATCAATATCAGAAACGAAGGTATGCGGATAGCGTTAGCTATATAGCAACCGATACAAAACCGTGGGACACACGGGGTTAGCTCGCTTATGCTTAGTACACTGGTACTATCGAACGAGAACCAACCTTGCTGAGGACGGGAAGCCCCTGCCTCTACAGGCGGGGGAGGATGTCACATAAGGACTTTAAAAATATGTTAATATTTGTTATAATAATAAAATACGGTGTATACCGATTAAAAAAATGTATTTTGGAAGTGGAGAGATTTTATTATGTCACAAGTTCGCACAAGATATGCCCCAAGTCCAACAGGCTTTATGCACGTTGGAAATTTGAGGACAGCATTGTATGAATATTTAATTGCAAAATCAAATAAAGGTAAATTTATCTTAAGAATAGAGGATACTGACCAAGAAAGATTAGTTGAAGGTGCTGTCGATGTAATATATAATACTCTTAAAACGGCGGGTCTTAAACACGATGAAGGTCCGGACATTGGCGGGGATTATGGCCCTTATGTGCAAAGTGAAAGAAAAGCTATGTATATTCCTTATGCCCAACAGCTTGTAAAGGAGGATAAGGCATATTATTGTTTCTGTTCAAAGGAAAGACTTGAAAGTTTAAAGACCGAGGGAGAAATTGGTGCAGGTTATGACAGACATTGCAGAAATTTATCGCCGGAAGAAGTGAATAAAAAACTTGCCGATGGAGTACCTTATGTTATAAGACAAAAAATGCCTCTTGAAGGAAGTACTACATTTAGTGATGCGGTTTTTGGAGACATTACTGTTGAAAATTCGGAACTGCAAGACCAAATTCTTATAAAGGCAGACGGTTATCCTACTTATAATTTTGCTAATGTAATTGATGACCATACAATGAATATTACTCACGTTGTGAGAGGTTGTGAGTATTTATCCTCATCACCAAAATATAACTTACTTTATGAGGCTTTTGGGTGGGAAATTCCAACATATGTGCATTTACCTCTTATAATGGGTAAAAATGAAGATGGAACGGTTTCTAAGTTGTCTAAAAGGCACGGTTCAACAGGTTTTGAAGACCTGATAAAAGATGGATATTTGCCGCAAGCAATTATTAATTATATTGCTTTGCTTGGTTGGTGTCCGAAAGATAACAAAGAATTATTTACGCTTGATGAACTTTGCGAAGTTTTTGATATAAGTGGTATAAGTAAATCACCGGCTATATTCGATTATGATAAACTTTCTTGGTTTAATGCTGAATATATAAAAGCTATGACTACACAGCAATTTGCAGATATTGCTATGCCATACTTTAAACAGGGTGTCCCTAATAAAGAACTTAATTGGGTTGAAGTTGCAGGTATATTACAGCAGAGAACTGTAAGATTAACAGAAATTCCGGAAAAAATAAAATTCTTTGAGAAATTGCCGGAGTATAGCGTTGAACTTTTTGTAAATAAAAAAAGTAAAACTAACCTCGAAAATTCCGTTGATATGTTAAAAATCGCCATTAAAGAATTGTGCAATATCAGTGATTGGACAAGTGATAATATACACGATTGTTTAATTTCGCTCGCAGAAAGAGTCGGAGTTAAAAACGGAACTTTAATGTGGCCGGTAAGAATTGCAGTTTCAGGTATGAGTGTAACTCCGGGCGGTGCCGTTGAAATACTTCATATCCTTGGAAAAGATGAGAGTATGAAACGACTTAATATAGGTCTTGAAAAATTATTGAATAAATAAGAAGGTGTAAATATGGCTGATGAAATTATGGAAATAACAGGTAATTTTATTCACGATTTTATTGAGGAAGATATTGGCAAAGGGGGAAGATTTGAAAAACAAGAAGTGCATACTCGTTTTCCGCCTGAGCCTAATGGATATTTGCATATAGGTCACGTTAAAGCAATTTGTATAGACTTTGGGACTGCCGAAAAATTCGGCGGTAAATGTAATCTGAGAATGGACGATACTAACCCTACAAAAGAAGATGTGGAGTATGTAGATGCTATTAAAAATGATATTAAATGGTTAGGATTTAATTGGTATGACAGAGTGTATTATGCTTCTGAGTATTTTGCTCAGATGTATGATTTTGCTTGTGAGCTTATCAGAAAAGGTCTTGCTTATGTTTGTCAATTAACCCCTGACGAGGTTAGAGCTAACAGGGGAGATTTGAATACTCCTGCAGCGAGTCCTTATCGTGACAGACCGATAGAGCAAAGTCTTGACTTATTCCAAAGAATGAAAAATGGCGAATTTCCGGACGGTGCGATGACTTTAAGGGCAAAAATAGACCTTGCATCAGGTAATTTTAATATGCGTGACCCTGTTATTTATAGGATTAATCATATGACACATCATTCAACCGGTAATGAGTGGTGTATATATCCTATGTATGACTTTGCACACCCGATTGAAGATGCATTGGAAGGGATTACACATTCTTTATGTTCGCTTGAATTTGAGGCACACAGACCACTTTATGATTGGGTTATAAATAATATTTCTGCACCTTCCAAGCCAAGACAGATTGAGTTTGCAAGACTAAATATAAATAATACCGTTATGAGCAAAAGAAAACTTCGTCAGCTTGTCGAGGAAAATTATGTTTCAGGTTGGGACGACCCAAGAATGCCTACACTTTGCGGTCTGAGAAGAAGGGGCTATACTCCTAAATCTATTAGAAATTTCTGTGACAGAATAGGCGTTGCAAAGGTGAATAGTACTGTTGAATATAGCTTTTTAGAGCATTGTTTAAGGGAAGATTTAAATGATACGGCTCAAAGAACTATGGCGGTATTAAGACCTTTAAAATTAGTAATTACTAATTATCCGGAAGATAAAGTAGAGTATTTTGAAGTAGAGAATAACCCTAATCACCCTGAGGCCGGAACAAGAACGGTTTCATTCTCCCGTGAAATATATATTGAACAAGATGATTTTACGGAAAATCCTCCTAAGGGATATTTTAGATTATTTCCTAATAACGAAGTAAGATTAAAGACAACATATATAGTTCGTTGTACGGGCTGTAAAAAAGACAATAATGGAAATGTTATAGAGGTTTATGCCGAATATGACCCTGCTACAAGGGGCGGTAATACACCTGATGGAAGAAAAGTTAAAGGTACTATTCATTGGGTTGATACAAGAAACGCAGTTGATGCAGAAGTAAGATTGTATGATAATTTGTTTACGGTTGAAAATCCTGAGGCTGGCGACAAAAACTTCTTGGATTATATAAATCCTAATTCGCTTACCATATTGAAGAACTGTAAGGTTGAAGAAAGTATGGCTAATGTTATACCACAAAAATCATATCAATTTATGCGTCAAGGGTATTTTTGTGTTGACAGCGACAGCACAGACGGACACCCTGTATTTAACAGAGCCGTATCTTTAAAAGATAGTTTTAAAAGGAAATAAATATACTAAACTTTGAAGTGATAAAGATATATAAGTCTTTATCACTTTTTATTGGAATGGTTTTATATTAATGGGAATATTTGTCACTATTTACGAGCTTTATGCCCTTTACCTTTTAAAAGAACTTTTATAATTTTTAAAAACACAAAAAGTCCCTATTATGATGAAGAAAACATCTGCATAACATCACTAAGTTTTGAACAAGAACCTGAAAGTTATGGGGAAAAAGGTGGTTCTCCTTAAAAAATATTATCGTCTTGTAATTGAATAAAATATAAATTTTAGATTAGCAAAATTTACCGGCAGATGATACAAATATCATATGCCGGCAATTTTATATAAAACGATAAATTCCAATACCTATGATTATAAATCCCGATATTGCTGCGGAGAAATTTGACGAAAGTTTAAATTTATCGGAAAATTTTTTGCCTAATATTAACCCTCCTGTAATCAATAAATACATAAATATAATTGTAAGTATTGTGACGGCTGTAATTTCTGAACCCTGTGCATTTGAGCATATTCCTACACCCATCGAATCTGTTGATAATGCTATTGCTGTTATAATAGCCTCTTTACTGTCAATATTTTTTGAATGGTCAATGTCGCAGTTATTAGGATTTCTCATAATATTAACGGCGGAGTGTTTGTCTTTATTTTTGATAAATCCTTGTATCATTATAAATATACCGATTAATATAAGAAAAGTATTACTTATATATACTAATATATCGCCCGAAAATAGTTTCCATATTATATTACCGAGAGATAAACTTATAATCGTTACTATACCCGATACAAAACATATTATCAATCGTGAAAGATGTCCAAGTTTAACGCAGCTTATTCCACAGCCTATACCAATACCGATGCTGTCTATACTTAGTGATAATGCTAACAAGACTATCCCATAAAACTCCATATTATTCGCCCCCTATGGCTTTATAATCATAATATGGCAAATTTTTTATTTGTGACACATATTAACAGGCTATTTTATATATTCAGAAAAATTAAAATCATACAAAAATTGTTGAAAACTTTTTTGACGCAAACTATTTTCTTATTGTTGCAAAAATTCCAAAATATGTAAATTTTGCATAAATTTTATTTCTTTAAAAACATTACAGAAAGTTTTACTATAACTTTTGACTAATTTAATTACAAATACTTTCGGTAATAAACGATAAAGAATAGGTATTTATTTTTGTAACAGATTTGTAACTCTTAAATTCTGCAAATTGCACATATTTAAACTCTATTTTTTGCATATTTGCAACAAACAAAGTCCTAATTCGGCTTTTGTTGACACCTTTTAAATCCACTGAATGTACATTTTGCACAAAAAATGTGGTTTTATTTCATTTGACATTAACAGTTCACAAGGGTATAATTAATAATGTAGTTGGTACTATTTAGTTGAAAAGTTACTGAATTGTAATAATTTAAGTTAATAAGGAGCACTATATATGAATTTGTCGATTATAAAAGAAAAGGTGAAAAATTTAAAACGAATAGTTCCTGTTGCAATACTTGGTGCAACGTGTATAGCTGCGGTTTCCGCAATTACATTTTTGAGTAAAACATATTACATAACATCAGATGAGGAAACTGTAAGAGTTACAGCATTAATGGGAAACAATACAGAAAGTATTCTTAATTTGGCAGGGATTTCATTAGAGGAAAATGACCAAGTTATAAGAGAAGATAATGAAGATAATATTTTGATAAAAGTCAACAGAGCTATGGTTGTTAGCGTTAGTGTTGATAATGATGTTAAAGAAACTATTATGCATAATGGTACAGTTGCAGATGCTCTTGCCGATTTAAATATTAGTATTAGTGATATTGATGTTGTAGAGCCTTCTTTGGATACCGTTCTGGAAGATGATATTAAAATTAATATCACAAGATGGTATAATATTAATTTCAGTGATAATGGTGAAACTAAAACAGTTGCTGTTCCGGAGGGTGATGTTCAATCAACTTTAGAGTATTTACAGTGCCCGGGACTTGATGAAGATGATATTATTAACTGTGATTTTACGGATATGATTGACGAAGATTTTTCAATAGTTATTGATAGAGTATCTTATGAGGAATTTTCGGAAGTTGAAACAATACCTTATAAGAAAACTACTCAAAATACATCTGATTTGTATCAAGGGGAAACAAAGTTGTTAGTTAGCGGTAAGGACGGCGAAAGACAACTTATTAAGAAAAAAACTATTGTAAATGGCGAAGTTGTCGAAACAGAAATTTTATCTTCGGAGGTCACAGTTGATTCTATTGATGAGGTAACCCTTGTTGGTACAAAACAAAAAACCGTTACAATTCCGTTATCTTCAAAATACAGCTATACGGTAACAGATGGTCCGGGAACATTCAGAGACCATAATGGAAATTGGGTTTCATATTCAAAATCTATGTCGGGTTCTTGTACGGCATATTATGAACCGGCGGGTTCTTTATGTTCAACAGGCAGAACAGTAGGATATGGTAATGTTGCTGTAAATCCTAATATTATTCCTTATGGAACAAGAATGTATGTTGTTTCAGCCGATGGAAGTATAGTTTACGGCTATGCAACTGCTGCGGATACAGGCGGGGCATTAATGGCAGGTTTAGGTTTGCTTGATTTATATTTTCCGTCAGAGTCGGCTTGTGTAAACTTCGGCAGAAGGAATATGATAGTTTACATACTTGATTAATTAGTACAAATAAATCTATTTTAGTAAAAAAAACGGACTTTTGTTCTGTTATGCAATTATAAGTACAAACGGTTGTGATATAATAAGGTTATAGAACATTTGTACATATATTGTCGAAAAGGAGAGTAATTGAAATGATTAATATTTTAGTAGGTATATTTACACTGATTTCAACGGTTGTATTATTGATTAGGTATCGCATACATTCAAAAAAGGGTGCTTTATGTACAGCTATGATGTTTATTGTAGGTTTTACAAGCGTATTTTGTGTAAGTGCCGTTACAATGTCTACAATGATAATCCGTACAGTAGTACCATTTGTATTGGTTGTATTATCCAAAATGCAGCTAAAAGATGACTATAATGCCTATATTGAAGAAACTTTGGCAAGAAGGAGAGGGAAAGCCTCTATTGTTGTAATGAACGAACAGGAAATAAAACATTCAAGAAAGAATGTACCTATTGTTTATAATCCATCTTTGGCAGGTTAATAATAAAAAATAAATATGACAGCTGCTTTTAATAAGCAGCTGTCATTTTGTTATGGAAGTTTAAATATTATTCTTTTTTGTAATCATTTGGTTATCGCCCATCATAGGGCGTTAATAAAATCCTCCGAAATGCTTGAAAATAAAGGATTTATCGCAATGTGTCCACCTTATCTCTTTATACGATTTCACACAGGTTTACCCTTGCCCTTGTCCATTATAAGGGCAAAAACAAGGGAAGCCAAATCTGGTAACAAGCTATAACAGCGTGTGGCAATCGAGAAACTGTGGCATATGTGTGAATATATTATAATGGAGGATTTCAAAATGGACAAGTACATTTATATGGTAAAAGGGAACCAATATTACTACTGCTATTTTCTTGACATTTTTACGAAATCTATTGACAAAGCCAATACTTCGTGATATGATATATAGTGTAAAAGGAGGCATAGTATGGACATTCAGTTGAAACGAGGCCTCTTAGACGTCTGCGTTTTAGCGGCGATCAAAAGCGAAGATTCATACGGGTATAAGATCATAAAGGATATGAAACCGTATATTGAACTTTCCGAATCGACCTTATATACCATTCTGAAACGCTTGGAAACAGCTAAAATGCTGACCGTTCGCACCGCAGAACATGGCGGCAGACTTCGGAAATATTACCATATTACCGACGAGGGGCTTAAACGCATTGAAGATTTCAAGGTCGAGTGGAAAGAAATCTTATCGATCTATCGATTTGTAACGAAGGAGGACGGCAATGAGTAAACAAGAGTTTCTTACCCGGCTGCGTAAAGGTTTGTCCGGATTGCCGCAGGAGGATATTGAGGAACGTTTAGCGTTTTACAGCGAAATGATTGACGATCAGATGGAAGAAGGTCTGGCTGAGGAAGAAGCAGTTTCAGCAGTAGGCACAGTCGATGAAATCGTTACACAGGTAGTAGCGGAAACACCCCTTGCGAAAATCGCAAAGGAAAGAATAAAATCCAAAAGACGGCTAAGTGCAGGTGAAATCGTGCTTTTGACTCTCGGCTCTCCCATATGGCTTTCCTTAGTAATTGCCGCATTCGCAGTCGTACTCTCGATTTATATTTCTATTTGGGCTGTGATTGTTTCCTTGTGGGCAGTTTTTGTTTCGCTTGCCGCTGGTTCTATTGGCGGTGTACTGTCGTGTATCATTTTTGCCATAGGCGGCAACGTTGCTTCCGGTATGGCAATGCTTGCCGCAGGAATTGTTTGCACCGGTCTTTCTATCTTTATGTTCTATGGATGCAAGGCAGCAACAAAAGGTATCTTGATACTCACAAAGAAAATGGCAATAGGAATCAAGAATTGCTTTATGAAAAAGGAGGAAGCGTAATGAAAAAAACAACGAAAGCATGGCTTATTACAGCGGCTTTTCTTGTGCTTATCGGATGCGTCCTCTTTGCAGGCGTGATGACCGTGCTTGGATGGGATTTTACCAAGCTATCAACGACGAAATACGAAACAAACACTTACGAGGTTAGCGAAGCATTTGACAGTATCTCTATCAATACCGATACCGCAGATATTGTTTTTGCCCTTTCTGATGACGGCAAGTGCAGAGTGGAGTGCTATGAAGGTGAAAACGCAAAGCATTCCGTCGCCGTCGAAAATAATACGCTCGTTGTCGACACAAATCCAAAATCTTGGTACTACTATATCGGACTCAGCTTTGATTCTTCAAAGATAACGGTTTATCTTCCAAAAACAGATTACACTTCCCTTTTCATTGAGGAACATACCGGAGATATCGAAACACCGAATGCGTTTATGTTCAAAAATGTTGATATTTCTTTAAGTACAGGGGACGTTAATTTTTGCGGCTCTGCTTCCGAGATGCTCAAAATAAAAACAAGCACGGGAGCGATTCGTGTAGAGAATGTCTCCGCCGGTTCGCTGGACCTTAAAGTTACCACAGGCAAGGTAACTGTTTCAGGCGTGACTTGCAAGGGAGATGTGACAGTTGGTGTATCAACAGGAAAAACATATCTGTCCGATATCCGGTGCAAAAACGTTATCTCAAGCGGAAGTACGGGAGATATTTCCATAGAGAATGTGATAGCCGAAGAAAAGTTTTCTATCAGGAGAAGTACGGGCAATGTGAAGTTTGACGGCTCGGATGCTGCTGAAATTATCGTCAAAACGGATACAGGCGATGTTACAGGCAGTTTGCTTACCGATAAGGTGTTTCTTGCACAAACCGATACGGGGCACATAGACGTTCCCAAAACGACAGACGGCGGCAGATGTGAGATTATTACGGATACGGGCGATATTAAAATAAAAATAGACTGAAGATGAAATGAAGTACTCTGCAAGACTTCAAAATCTTGCAGGGTGTTTCTCTGTCTAAAATGTATGTAATCCCGCAAGGCGAGGTTTTTCGTAGTCGATAGGTAGTACTTCAACTCCTGCTGCGATTTTGCTGATAGCATTTTCTTGCAGAGTAACAGGTAAATCAATCAATGCTGCTGTATCAAACTTTTCGTGTATGCTATTAAGCAGTCCTTCCCAGTCGCAACCAACTTCTTCGCAATAAGAAAGGTAGTCGGTTGCCGACTTTGATGTAAGATAGATTAATTTTCTTTTTGGTCTGTTGACTGGTGTAACCGTACAAATTGTTGTAGTATCCATTATTTGTCCCTCTTTCAAAATATGATAGTGATTAGCGGGGTGTTGAGTGAATATTGGAATAGCGATTTGGCTCTTTCGGTACTCTTTTGGCGTGACAGAAAAACGCTTCATAAACGATCTTGTGTAGCCCTCGTGGGATTGATAGTGACTG
Organism: uncultured Clostridia bacterium; assembly: GCA_947625785.1. Taxonomy (GTDB): domain Bacteria; phylum Bacillota; class Clostridia; order Oscillospirales; family Acutalibacteraceae; genus CANQPS01. The sequence continues at coordinate 29,697 of CANQPS010000019.1, read as the reverse complement.
TCGAAGGCAACATCAATGACAGAGTTATTGTTGTTGAGTAGTTTTTCTGCACTCTCACTTAATACAACAGCATTTATGTATTCGCAAAGAGTGGTTTTCATATGCTTTTGAAATAATCTGTCAAGTTGACGGCGGGAATATCCTATTGCATTACACAACATTTCAAGGCAGAACGCATTGTCATTGTGATGTACTTTAATGTATTCTTGTGCCATAACTACCGCTTTTATATCATTCATTTTGCACCCCTAATTTATGATAGCACGATATCATTTTTCTTTCTTGATAAATATGGACAAATAACCAAAAAGACTTAATCTATCTGAATTATTAAGATAAGTCTTTTCCCATAAACCTTTATTCCCAAATTTTCAAAATTTGGAATGAGGTATTATAATTTCGTATATACTATAATCTTTTCAATTGCTAAGCGATTAAAAACCACATTGAATTATTTATCAATGTGGTTTTTTAATTTCTAAATCAATAATTTCTCATAAGTGAGATTACTTTTCCAAGAATAGTTAAATCATTAGTTATTATAGGCTCGAAATCAGGATTTTCAGGTTGCAGACGAACATAGCTGCCCTCTTTAAAAAATCTTTTAACAGTAGCTTCATCACCCATAAGAGCTACAACTATGTCGCCATCTTCTGCAATAGGTGTTTTTTGACATATAATTATATCACCATTCAAAATACCCGCATTTTTCATACTTTCGCCAACTACATTTAACGCAAATAACTCTCTGTCTTTTACATAACTTTCATATAGTGGAATATAACTTTCAACATCTTCTATCGCAAGTATAGGAACGCCCGCTGTAACTCTACCGAGTACAGGAATAGCAACAGTTTTTTCGATACCGTTTATCGTAATAGAACGATTGCGTCCTACACCTCTTGAAATATATCCCAATTCTTCAAGTGTTCTTAAATGTGAATGTACCGTAGAAGTTGACTTTAAACCGGTTGCGTTGCAAATTTCACGAACCGAAGGCGGAACACCTATCTTAGCACACTCTTTAATATAATGTAAAATCTTTTCTTGGCTTTTACTTAGTTTTTTCATAAACTCACCTTTCTGAATTAAGCAATAATAAATCTATATATTTGTTTATACCTTTGATTTATTATATCATAAAATTTATAAAATTTCAAACATATGTTCAAAATAAATTAAGATTTTTTAAGAAATAGTGGTATAATCAATTATTAAATTAAAATAAATAATTTAACATAAATCAATTATGTTGAATATATTTTTGTTATGCCTTTTGATATTTTTGTAATTGTATAAAAAATTTCAGGTAAAAGGACAAAGCCCAATTACCTGAAATAAAACAATATACAAAAGTATGCTGGTGACCGGACTTGAACCGGTACGATATTTCTACCGAGGGATTTTAAGTCCCTTGCGTCTGCCTATTCCGCCACACCAGCGAACTAACAATGAGTATAATAACATAATCATAAAAATTTGTCAAGGGGTTTTTATTAATATTTTTAAGATTATTTTGTTTATACTGATAAATCTAAAACTGTGACCAATTGGCTAATATTTCAGAAAAATTGAAAAATCATTTTATGTATAATATAGAGATAAAAATATATAAATTACAGATTTTGTTAAGAATTTAACTGAGTATAGTAATTAATTAGAAGATTTTATGAATTTATGTATATAAATGATTGACAAATTAAAATGAATATTTTACAATATATACAATAAAGTAAAATAGGAGATTTGTATAGTATTAATACTTATTACGAAATGGAGTGGCACATTATGAATAATTTTAATATTAGTTACGGTGGTGGATATGCTACACTGACTACTGAATTAAGTTCAGATCAAGAAATCAATTACAGAGAAGTTGGTCTTCTTAATAATAATATAGGTACAGAAACTTTTATAGCTCCCGATGTTTCAAAAAGAAAGACAGGTACTATACTTACATATGATGTGACAAAACTTATTCCGATAGAAAGTATATTCAAAAGTGTTGTAAATAAAGAGAATTTTATAAAAATAATGATTTCCTTGTGTGACAAGATGAAGAATAATGAAAATGCACTTTTAAAAAGTTCTAAAATTGTATTAAATACGAAATATATATATCTTGATCCGTTTTGGGATAATGATATGAGATTTTTGTATTTTCCTGTTGTCGGATATGATAATACACCTATGCGAAAAGACTTTTTTATTAATGTTGCTTATACAGCTGTGTTTTGTAATAATGAGCCTTCCGATTATGTTAATAAATATTTAGATTTTATATGCAGAGCAAAAACTATAGATTTTGATAGTATTAAGTCATTTTTACTCTCGATTGATGATTATAAAATTCCTGACGAAGAAATAGAATATGAAGATAATGTAGTTGAAGAAATAATATGTGGTAATTGTAATAAAGCTAACCCTGTTACCAATAAATTTTGTCAATTTTGTGGTGCTGAGTTTATATTTGATGATGAAAAGGAACAACCGGAGATTGAAGAAGTAGTAATTGAAAAACCAAAATTATTATGTCCTGAATGTGGTACAGAATATAAAGAAGGCAATAAGTTCTGTGTTGAATGTGGAACAAGACTATTAAAACCAATTCCAAAGCCTCTTGAAACCGAAAAAATTCCGGAAGTTGCAGTTGAAGAACCAAACATAGAAGAACAAGTAATTGAGCCTATTTCAGGGGTTGAGGAACAACCGGAAGAAGTTTCAGAGGTTGCGTTTGAAGAACCAAACATAGAAGAACAGGTAATTGAGCCTATTTCAGAGATTGAAGAACAACCGGAAGAAGTTTCAGAGATTGCAGTTGAAGAACCAAACATAGAAGAACAAGTAATAGAGCCTATTTCAGAGATTGAGGAACAACCGGAAGAAATTTCAGAGGTTGCAGTTGAAAAACCAAACATAATAGAGGAACAAGTAATAGAGCCTATTTTAGAGGTTGAAGAACAGCAGGAAGAAATTTCAGATGTTGCGTTTGAAGAACCAAACATAGAAGAACAGGTAATTGAGCCTATTTCAGAGGTTGAAGAACAGCAAGAAGAAGTTTCAGAGATTGCAGTTGAAGAACCAAACATAATAGAAGAACAGGTAATTGAGCCTATTTCAGAGATTGAAGAACAACCGGAAGAAATTTCAGAGATTGCAGTTGAAGAACCAAATATAGAAGAACAGGTAATTGAGCCTATTTCAGAGGTTGAAGAACAGCAAGAAGAAATTTCAGAGGTTGCAGTTGAAGAACCAAACATAGAAGAACAGGTAATTGAGCCTATTTCAGAGGTTGAAGAACAGCAAGAAGAAATTTCAGAGGTTGCAGTTGAAGAACCAAACATAATAGAGGAACAAGTAATAGAGCCTATTTCAGAGGTTGAAGAACAGCAAGAAGAAATTTCAGAGGTTGCGGTTGAAGAACCAAACATAATAGAAGAACAAGTAATAGAGCCTATTTCAGAGGTTGAAGAACAGCAGGAAGAAATTTCAGAGATTGCGGCTGAAGAACCAAACATAGAAGAACAAGTAATTAAGCCTATTTCAGAGGTTGAAGAACAGCAGGAAGAAATTTCAGAGATTGCGGCTGAAGAAGCAAACATAATAGAAGAACAAGTAATAGAGCCTATTTCAGAGGTTGAAGAACAGCAGGAAGAAATTTCAGAGGCTGCAGTTGAAGAACCAAACATAATAGAAGAACAGGTAATTGAGCCTATTTCAGAGGTTGAAGAACAGCAAGAAGAAATTTCAGAGATTGCAGTTGAAGAACCAAACATAGAAGAACAAGTAATAGAGCCTATTTCAGAGGTTGAAGAACAGCAGGAAGAAATTTCAGAGATTGCAGTTGAAGAACCAAACATAGAAGAACAGGTAATAGAGCCTATTTTAGAGGTTGAAGAACAGCAAGAAGAAAATTCAGAGGTTGCAGTTGAAGAACCAAATATAGAAGAACAGGTAATTGAGCCTATTTTAGATGTTGAAGAACAGCAAGAAGAAAATTCAGAGGTCGCAGTTGAAGAAACAGTTGTTGAGGAACAGGTTTTATGTCCAAATTGCAACACTGTTAATAATGCAAATAATCGTTCTTGCATTAATTGTGGTATTAAATTTATACTTGAAGATGAAGAACAACCAAAAGAACAATTAATGTGCCCTATTTGTAATACATTAAATGATTTTGATAGTCGTTCTTGTAAGAATTGCGGTGTTGAGTTCATACTCGAAGATGAAACAGAAGAAAAGCAAGCTGAACCAGTTAAGGAACAACCTCCTGTATGTGTAAGATGTGGTGCGGTGGGTAATATAGGTGCAAGTTTCTGTATGAATTGTGGTAGTAGGTTACCTAAAAAGCAGGAACTCGAACCTGATATAACAATGCCAACTGTACCTAATTATGAGGAATTTAAAAAAGGAAGGGGCAATACAATAAATAGATTTAGTGCTGGGTATAAAGCAGGTGGTAAGTTCAAACCTTATTTGTTAAGAGTTTCAACAGGTGAAATAATATACTTTGATAGGCCCGTATTTATGATTGGCAAGGATTTTAGATATGCTGATTATATTGTAAGGGATAATAAAGCGGTTAGCAGAACCCACGCTGAATTTTTGGTAAAAGACGGCGAAGTATTTATAAGGGATTTAAAATCGACGAATAAAACTTTTGTTAATGGCAGAGCAATCGCCCCAGAAAAGCCTGTAAGACTTGATGATGGTTGTACCATAAGACTTGCAAACGAGGAATTTGAATATTATACTCATTAATAAATAAAATTGTTCTTGACACTTTAAATTTTATATAATAAAATATACAGTGTGAGCGGGAGCTGATAATTTCGGCTGAGAGGAAATAATTGAATTTCGACCGTACCTGATTTGGATAATACCAGCGTAGGGATTCCACACTTTTATATTAGTATATGTTTTTATTATGGTGGGATATACCTGTGTAATGTGTATATCCTGCTTTTATTATATTATAGAGAGGATTGTATATACAATGGAGTATAAAACACAAATGCAAGCCGCTAAAAACGGTATTATAACAAAAGAAATGGCGGTTGTTGCTGCAAAAGAGGGTTTAGATGTAAATATAATTAGAGAAAAAGTAGCAAAGGGTGTAGTTGCAATTCCTGCTAATATAAATCATAAATCGTTGAGTGCTGAGGGTATTGGTGAGGGATTAAAAACAAAAATTAATGTTAATCTGGGTATATCGGGTGACTGTAAAGATTATACTGTTGAGATGGATAAGGCTAAAATGGCAATAAAATTTGGTGTTGAAGCTATTATGGATTTGAGTAACTATGGTAAAACAAATACATTCCGTAGACAGCTTATTGATTATTCAACTGCTATGATAGGGACTGTTCCTATGTATGATGCAATTGGTTATCTTGAAAAAGATTTACTTGATATTACCGCAAAAGATTTTTTAAAGGTTGTAGAGGCTCACGCAAAAGAAGGTGTAGATTTTCAGACCATACACGCCGGTATTAATAAAAGAGCCGTAGAGGCTTTTAAAAGGCAGGGCAGATTGACAAATATTGTTTCAAGAGGGGGTTCTCTGTTATTTGCTTGGATGGAAATGACAGGAAATGAAAATCCATTTTATGAGTATTATGACGAAGTTTTAGAAATTTTAAGAGAGTATGATGTTACTATAAGTTTGGGTGATGCGTTAAGACCGGGTTCAATACACGACAGTACAGATGCAGGGCAAATTGCCGAACTTATAGAACTTGGTGATTTAACAAAAAGGGCTTGGGAAAAAGATGTTCAGGTTATGGTTGAGGGACCGGGTCATATGGCTATGAATGAAATTGCTGCAAATATGACTATTCAAAAAAGATTATGTCATAATGCACCATTTTATGTACTTGGTCCATTAGTTACTGACATAGCACCGGGATATGACCATATAACTTCGGCAATAGGAGGTGCAATAGCGGCTGCTAATGGTGCAGATTTTTTGTGCTATGTTACACCAGCGGAACATTTGAGATTACCGGATTTATCTGATGTAAAAGAGGGAATAATTGCTTCTAAAATCGCAGCACACGCGGCTGATATTGCTAAGGGCATACCAAATGCCAGAGAAATTGACAATAAAATGAGTGATGCTCGCCGTAGAGTTGATTGGGAGGAAATGTTTTCTTATGCAATAGACCCTGATAAAACAAAAGCCTATTTTGAAAGCACACCTCCGAAGGATAGACATACCTGTTCTATGTGCGGAAAAATGTGTGCTATGAGAACTACCAATAAAATTCTTGCAGGTGAGAAAGTAGAATTTTGTACAGAAAAATGATATTTTCAGATGGGCGAATAATGTTTGCGTATTTCTGAGGGGTAAACTACAATGAATAAAGAACAAATTAAATTATATGCTGTAACAGATAGATATTGGTTAAATGGGAGAACCCTTGAAGAAGTTGTTGAAGAAGCCATATTAGGCGGTGTAACTATGGTACAACTCAGGGAAAAAAATATTACAAAAGATGAGCTTCTTAGAAGAGCAATAAGTATTAAAAAAATTACAGATAAATATAATATTCCTCTTATAATAAATGATAATGTGGAGGTTGCGATTGCTTGTAATGCTGATGGTGTACACTTAGGGCAAAATGATATGTCACCGATTGAGGCAAGAAAATTGCTTGGCAAAAATAAGATTATAGGCGTATCGGCAAGAACGGTTGAACAGGCAATTACCGCCGAAAAAAATGGTGCGAATTATCTTGGTTCAGGTGCAGTTTTTGGGACAAATACAAAGAAAGATGCCGAAAAAATATCTTTTGATACATTGAAATCAATTTGTCAATCTGTATCTATACCTGTTGTTGCGATAGGTGGTATTAATAATATTAATGTCACTAAATTAAAAGGCAGTGGTATAAGCGGAATAGCTGTTGTATCTTTGTTGTTTTCAAGCAATAATGTGCGAAAAGTTACACAAGATTTATGTAAACTTTTGGAGGAAGTGATTGAGTGAATATAAAAGGTGTAATTTTCGATATGGATGGAACGCTTTTAGATTCTATGGAGATGTATGATAATATAGCGAATGATTTTCTTATAAAATGTGGCTGTGTTCCAAGAGAAGACCTTAAACAAGTAATAAAGCCAATGACTTTTACACAGAGTGCTGAATATATGATTAAAGAATATGATTTAAAATGTACGGTGAACGATATATCGAATAGCATAAATAATATGATTAAAGATAAGTATAAATATGAAATAAAATTAAAGCGTGGTGTTATTGAAATTCTTGAAGAATTTAAAAATCAAGGTATAAGAATGTGCGTTGCAACTGCTACAAATAAAATTCACGCTGAAAATGCCTTTAAAAGACTTAATATTTTAAATTATTTTGATGATATAGTGACTTGTTGGGAAGTAGGCAGCAGTAAAGAAAGTCCTGATATTTATATAAAAGCTCTTGACATAATTGGCACAAATATAGATGAAACAATAATTTTTGAAGATGCGTATTATGCAATTTGTACGGCAAAAAAGGCCGGTTTTAAAGTTGTAGGTGTATATGATAAATATTCCGAAGAGGAAAGCGAACAAATAAAAGCTATATCAGACATTTATTGTAACAGTTTATCAGATTGGAAGAAAAAGAAGGCTTTATTATGAAAAAAGTTCTTACTATTGCAGGCTCAGATTGCAGTGGAGGTGCAGGTATTCAGGCAGATTTGAAGACATTTACGGCACACAAAGTTTATGGAATGAGCATTATAACAGCATTAACTGCACAAAATACAACAGGCGTTTATGGTATATTTAATACACCTGCCGAATTTGTAAAACAACAAATGGATTGTGTATTTAGTGATATTTTTCCTGACGCAGTAAAAATAGGTATGGTATCGGTCGAAAAAACAATAGACACTATTGTTGATATGCTTAACAAATATTCGCCTAAAAATATTGTTATAGACCCTGTAATGATTTCGACAAGCGGAAGTTTATTGCTTGATAAAAATGCTGTGAATTGCCTTGTAAAAAAATTATTTCCTTTTGCGAATATAATAACTCCGAATATTCCTGAGGCTGAGGAATTAAGCAACATAAAAATTTTATCTTCTGATGATATGATAAAAGCAGGTCAAATAATACATAATCAAATAAAAACAGCAGTACTTATTAAAGGTGGACATTTAGAAAATACTGCTGATGATATGTTGATATATGAAAGTAATATTTATTGGTTTAAGGCTGAAAAGATAAATAATCCTAATACCCACGGGACAGGCTGTACTTTATCATCGGCAATAGCATCAAATTTGGCTAATGGATATAATATATATACCAGTGTTAAACTTGCCAAAGAATATGTTACAAAAGCTATTAAAAGTAATTTAAATTTAGGTAAGGGCAACGGGCCGTTAAATCATTGTATATTTTAGTAAAAATAAACCCATCGACCAAAAATTAAGTCGATGAGTTATTTTTATTTATCGGTTATAATTTACATAAAATCTATAAGGGCAAGTGAGTACCATTTTCCATCAATTTGTACAAGCTCAACATAGTCGTTTTCTTTTCGTATAAATGTACCTGCTGAATCTGTAACTGTAATTGAAATTTTAACTTCTACGCCTGAGTTTACAACCATATCCGTAATTCCCATAATTGATAATGATGATGATATGCCTGATAAATCACTCGAAGGCATTTCTTCTACATCTTCTGGGTCATATGTATATGAAAAATGGTTGTCGTCGCCATAGATATCTCTGTAGTCATCGGAGGCTTCACGTACAGTACTTTCAATATATTCCTTAAATGAGGAACCATACATAGCACTATAAATTTCATCATACTTGTCATACACTTTGTCTGGAATTAATGATAGTGCAGCATCTACATCAAATTCTGTTTTTGCTTTAACATAAGCATCAAGAGCTTTTCCCCAATCTTTATAGCCGTCTTTTTTACCGCCGAGTACCAATATAAGAATTAAGACTACTGCAGCTACAACAATAATACTTATGCCGCCTATTATAAAGAATTTTGTTCTTGATTTAGCAGGTGTCGCAAAAGGAGAGAGTTGCTGCTGATTTGGATAAGCAGCCATATTTGGCTGTTGATAAGGATTATATTGGTTATTGTAATTATCATTGTATATTTGTTGAGGTTGTTGGTATTGTGGTTGAGCAGTATAAACAGGCTGTTGGTTGTTATATTGCTGATTATCGTACGGTTGATTGTTATATGATGGATTATTATACTGTTGATTATTGTATTGTTGATTATTATATTGTTGATTATTATATAATTGATTGTCATAAGGTTGGGCATTATATTGTTGTTGGGGCTGATAGTTTTGCGAAACAAATTGATGACCACATCGGTTACAAATCTGACTTGAATCTTCATTTTGCTGATTACATTGCGGACAAACTTTCATTATTACATCAAACCTTTCATAATTTAATTATATATATATTAACATTTCTTGAACATTTTTTCAACAAAAAGTTTATATATTAAGGAAATAAATTATAATTAATGTAAACTTTTTGTAAAATTATTTATTTTATTGTATAAAAAGTTTTTGAATTGCATTAGAATATAAATAATTGGTATAACTAATAAGTCAGGGGTACGCTAATATGGGAAAAAGTATATTATTTATAATAAATCCACATTCAGGCAAAAATAATTCAAAGAAAAATATATTAAAGGTTATTGAAGAATTTTGTAATAATGATTATGAGGTAACAGTAAAAACTACAAATGGTAAATATCACGCAACGGAAATAGCAAAAGAAAGTGAAAATAGATTTGATATGGTAGTTTGCTGTGGAGGTGACGGAACATTAAACGAAGTAATAAACGGTGTAATGCAATGCGAAAACAGAAAAACTATCGGTTATATTCCGGCGGGGACAACAAATGATTTTGCAAGTAGTTTAGATTTGCCAAAGGATTTAGTTTCAGCTGCAAAAATAATTATGAATGGTGAGCCATATAAAATAGATATTGGAAGTTTTAACAACAAATATTTTATATATACAGCGTCGTTTGGTGCATTTACTGAATGTTCGTATTCAGTTCCGCAGTCGATGAAAAAAGTCTTAGGGCATTTTGCTTATGTTATGGAAAGTGTAAAGGATATACAAAATTTGAATCGTATTCATATGAGGATAAAAGCCGATGATATGTTTTTTGAAGATGATTATATTTTCGGAGCAGTGAGTAATTCTATATCATTGGGAGGCGTTATGAAATTAGATTCAAAATTAGTAAGCTACAACGATGGATTATATGAATTACTATTAATTAAATATCCAAAGTCATATATCGAATTACAGAAGATAGTATCATCACTTTTGACAAATAATTTTACCGCAGATGAATATATAATATTTAAACATTGTAAGGAAATAGTATTTCGCTCAGATGAAGAAGTTGCGTGGACTTTAGACGGCGAATATGAAGAAGGCGGTGAGGAAGTCAAAATATGCAATAATCATCAAGCTATAACTATTATAAAAGGAAAAACAAAAGAAATTGAAAAAGAATAATAAAATTATTCTCTCTTTATTAAACAATGTACATATTCCGTAGTGGAACTTGAAACAATCGTGCGATTTTCATTATTATAAGAGAATGACATATGGTAACATAAAAATACTGAGAAGTCAATACTTTTATATTTTATTTACAATAAAACAAAAATTGCATCTTATTAAAGATGCAATTTTTATTTTAATCAAATATATTTTATTAGACATTAAATCTAAAAAGAACAATATCACCATCAGCCATTACATAGTCTTTTCCTTCTGAACGAACAAGTCCTTTTTCTTTGGCGGCAGTCATTGAACCGCAGGCAATTAAATCTTCATAAGATATAACTTCGGCTCTTATAAATCCACGCTCAAAATCTGTATGAATTTTACCGGCAGCTTGAGGAGCTTTTGTACCTTTTTTAATAGTCCAAGCTCTTACCTCTTGTTTACCTGCTGTCAGGTATGATATAAGACCCAATAAATCGTAGCAAGCTCTAATCAATCTGTCAAGACCGGATTCGTCAAGGTTCATTTCTGATAAAAACATAGCTTTTTCTTCGTATTCCATACCGGAAATTTCTGCCTCTATTTCGGCACAAATAGGTAATACTGCAGAATGTTCGGATTTTGCGATTTTTTCCACAACTTTGAAATATTTATTATTTTCAATACCATCAGTAAAATCACTTTCACTCATATTAGCGGCATAGATAATAGGTTTATTTGTAAGCAGTGCAACGCTTGATAATAATTCTGCTTCTTCGTCTGTACATTCAACACTTCTTGCGGGTTTGCCTTCGTTTAAAGCCTCTTTTACACGATTAAAAAAATCCAAATCTTGCTGATATTTTTTGTCACCCTTTAAAAGTTTTTGGGTTTTGTCAATTCTTCTGTCAAGCATTTCAATATCTGACAGTATAAGTTCGACATTAATGGTTTCAATATCTCTTGCGGGGTCAATACTTCCTTCAACGTGAACAATATCGTCATTTTCAAAGCAGCGTATAACGTGTACGATAGCATCAACTTCTCTGATATTCGACAAAAATTTATTTCCAAGACCTTCGCCTTTAGAAGCTCCTTTGACAAGTCCTGCAATATCGACAAATTCAATAGTAGCCGGTGTAAATTTATCAGGATTATACATTTCAGCGAGTTTATCAAGTCTTTTATCCGGAACGGCAACAACGCCAACATTTGGCTCGATAGTACAGAACGGATAATTAGCAGATTGAGCACCTGCATTTGTTATGGCGTTAAATAATGTACTTTTTCCTACATTCGGTAATCCTACTATACCTAATTTCATAAAAAATCAATCCTTTATTGTTAAATTGTTCTATAAAAACTATATCAAAAATACACTGTGATTTCAATATTTTGAAAGATAGTTTTTAATTTCTTTAATAATCATATTTCCATATTTATCACATTTTACGGCACTCATACCATATATAAGCATAAGTTTTTGCATAGTAACCGGTTTTTGAATACTTAATTCTTCAATCGTCCGATTTGAAAATATAATATATGGCGGAACATTTTGTTTTTGAGCAATAGCTAACCTTAAAAGCAGAAGTCTGTTATACAGGGATTTATCAATAGATGTTTCATTTGTTAAAGGAGTATATATACTGGTATTAATATATGATTTTTGGGGATTTAATTTAAGACAAACACTGCAATTTTCACATCTTGACGAAGTCTTTTCCCCAAAATAATTTAGTATCGTTTTTCTTAAACATATAGTTTGAGATGTGGAGTAAAAAGTCATTAGTTTAAGTTTTTCAAGCTCACTTTGTATAAAATCCCTTTTTGATTTTTCGTCAGATTGATTTTTTTCGGCACTTTTCTCAATTAAGAATTTATTAAGTTTAATATCAGACGGACAATACAACAGAATACAGTCAGCTTTCTGACCGGCTCTTCCCGCACGACCTGCCTCTTGATAATATTGTTCTATGTTCATAGGCATATTCATATGTATAACAAAATCAACATTGGATTTATTTATACCCATACCAAAAGCCGTTGTTGCTATCATTATATTTACTTTATCGTATATAAAAAGTTTTTGATTTTCCTGTCGTTCAAGGTCTTGCATACCGGCGTGATATTTTGTGCAGTTTATATTTATTTCTATAAGTTTTTTGTAAAGATTGTCTACACTTTTTCTTGTTGTGCAATATATTATGCCGGATTTATTTGGATTATTTTTTATATAGTTAATAACAAACTGAGTTTTTTCAAATGGTTGTTCAACAGCAAAATATAAATTTTTCCTATCGAATCCTGTTGTAAGCATAAATGGGTTTATAAGTCCCAATTGAGTGCAGATATCATCTTTCACTTTTTTAGTAGCCGTTGCAGTAAATGCTGTTATTATAGGTCGATTTGGCAGTAATTTTATAAAATCTATAATTTTTGTATAACTTGGCCTGAAATCGTGTCCCCATTGGGAAATACAATGTGCTTCGTCAACGGCAATTAATGAGATATTTGTATTAACTGCAAAATTAATAAATTCAATGTTAAATAGTCGTTCAGGTGCAACATATATAATTTTATAAAGATAATTTTTGGCATTTTGCATAGCCAAATACATTTGTCTTGGAGTAAGTGTACTATTGAAATATGCTGCTCTTATACCGTTATTATTTAGTGCGGCGACTTGGTCTGCCATAAGTGATATAAGAGGAGATACTACAATAGTAATACCATCAAATAACAATGTTGGTATCTGATAACAAATAGATTTTCCGGCACCTGTTGGCATAACTGCAAGTACATCTCTTTTATCAATTATATTATTGATAATTTCTTCTTGACCTTGTCTGAATGACGAATATCCAAAGTATTTTTGTAATAATTGATTTATATTGTTATTCATTTTATCATCTTTTCTATTTTAGAGGTAATTCAAAGTGTAAATTCAAATTATCCTCTATTGCTTTTGAAATAATATTATAATATTCTTCGACTTTAACTACTATTTTATTATAGTAATCCATAATTGTACTTTTGTATCTTTCGGCTATATATGTGCCGAACATAAATGATGGGATTATTATAATAAAACATATAAATATAAAAAAAATTCGGCTTTTCTTTATCTTACTTACTTTCAAACGATATTTCATATTAACCACCCTATAAATCAGTATGTATCTTTTTATATTATAATGTCAAAATAGCTAATTATTCTTCTGATATATCAATATAACAACAGTTATTAATCTTATAAGATTTTATTTGCATAATATAGGAAAAGATATTATGAAAATTTAAATAATTTGTTTATAATATATACTTTCTATTGACGAAAGAATGTAATATATGTTATTATGTATATGTTAAATAGATAATAGACTAACTTTACATATTTGTATAAAGTATAGTTATCTGTAATAAAATGAGTTTTAATATATATATTTCAGTTTTTGGGAAGGTGAAGTAAAGGTGAGTAAATTTAATCAATACTACTGCAAATGGTCGGACACGCTTCTTTTAAGTTCAGAAGAAGATTTTGGACTTATTGCATCATCTACTCGTAATGCTGCTACTTTAAGAGGTTTACAGAATTTTGTAGATAAATGTTGCCTTAATATTCATAGCAGCGTGCCTGTACAACAATTTTGTTATAGTGATGAATTAGAGTCATATATATTGGCAGAAGTTCAGCCTGATGTAATGGGTAAAAATCCTGTACCGGGTCTGCCTTTATTTATACACATATATACTATGATAAATGAAAATAACGAGCCATTAGAGCCTGATGATTATTTATCGCCTGATGTATTTGATAAAGACGGATATGAAGGTCAATTATCCGAAAGAAGCTTTTTTGGCTGTCCTTATGCGATAGAGGATATTATAAGAATGTACAATTTTAACGGGCCATCATTAGCATACTTTTTTACAAGAGTTCTAAGAACAGTAATGGGAGTAGATGAACCGTTATGTATTTGTGTAAATAATAAACCTGCTGCCGCATTTGCGGAAATTTCCAGAAATATTATGCTGCTTATACATTCAATGCTCCCAGACGATTTAAGAAAAATGGCTGATTATATTTCTTTCGATGAGGCACATAACGAAAAGGGATTTACATTTTATTTTAGAAACAATACACTCGATACAGAAGGGGAAAATGTTTATGTATTGGGTGATACTTTTGATATAGACCTTAATAATTATATAGCTAAATTTGCTATGAAATTTACGGAAAATGTCCTTTTAAAGCGTAACAAAGAATTAAAAGAAATGATTGATTTAATAGATGCAAATGTAAAAATTCTTGATGGCCATACAAACGCTTGGGAAAAATTAGTTGTTTTAATGATTTCAAAAAATGATGCTATTAATCTTGATGATGACCATTATTCGGAATTATTAGAAGATTATAAAGTATTCCTTGAAGAAGAGGAAGAACCGTTGGATATATGGATAAATGCTTTATTCGGACTTATCAGTAATTCAAAAAGCGACAGGGTTTTTCAGGATAACAGCGATTTTATAGATTATATAATCCACTGTGAATATATAGACGATGAAAATAAAAAGGCTATGATAGTTGAAGATATACTTTCAAAAATGTTTATTGCAAATAATCAACATACTATTGAAAAAATAAAGGAAATAGGTGCTCATTCAACCGTAATAGCTGAGGAAATACTAAATATAAATTCTAATAAATCTGATTCTTTTGCGGCAAGAGTTATGTTTAAAGAAGTTTCAACCTATGATGAAATGAAAAATCTTATAGATAATTATTCAAGCTATTTAGGTTCAGAGAAATACGGCGACTTTATAGCTCGAAGTGCATTTAATATATTTTTTAACGGCAGAGTGTTGCTTGACGAAAAGTTAAGAATAGCACAACTTGTTGTTGAAAATGAACCTAACGGAAGATTTAAGGAAAAATGCTGCGATAGAATAGCTGAGAGAGCAAGCGTTTCAAGAAGATTAGGCGTATTGTATAAATATCTTGTTAAAAATAATGTTAATAAGCTCTTTGAACACGGTTATTTTGAATGTAACGAAAAAGTAAAAGAAGAAGTAGGCAAGGTACTTGAAGCACAATTATCTGTATGTATGTCTGTTGAAGATATACAGGAGGTTATTAAAGAGGCAAATCAGGTTTCTGAGGCTCTTGGAGGAAATTGCTGTGATGATAAACAGATTTCAGAAGGTATTTTTGAACTTTACAGCAGCGATTTTATTGATAAGACAGAAAGAAGGAGAATTGCCGATTCAATAGTATCGTTATGTAATGCAGAAGTCTTTAAAAGAAAATGCGGTGAACAAATAAGTGCAGCATTGACAGGATATAAGTCACTTGAAGATATAGTTGCCCGTTTGGAAAAGGTTGATACCGAAAATCTTGTCAAAATCGGTGCGGTTACTTTTGAACAAAAAACAATAAATGATATTGGTGATATGCTTGGCAAGGAATTAAATTCTTGTGCAGACTGCGATTCTTTGCGTTCTTATTTGGAAATATATAAAAGAATAGTTACCATTTTTGGCGAAGATTATTGGGACGATGGAATTATAATATTAAAAGCATTTGAATTGTATTCTGATAAAGAAAAATCCGGTGATGAAAAAGTATCTGTATTAGTGCTTATGGAGTCATCGACATACGCAAGTAAATTCAAAGAGTATCTTGTTGAGCATATAAATCATCAGATAGAGTATTCAGAAAAAATAACGGATGTTGTTGATGTTATCGAAAACTTTATGGTACAAACTTTAATCAAAAAAAATTATATTAAATTCGATGATAATTTTATACAAAATATCACAGATGTAATTACATATCAAGTTGAGCATTGTGAAACATCAGAAGAACTTATAGATATTTCTGATGCTATGTATAAGCTGATAACAACATTTGGTAAAAACTATTGGGATAATGGTTGTATAGCAGACGGTGTGTTCCACCTGTATTGCGATGTCCTAAAAGATAAAGAGGCAAGAAAAGAAGTTCTTGCACTTATGCTGTCACAAAATGAGAAAAATAGGTTTAAACTAAAATGTAATGCGTTTATAAAAGAAGTAACAGAAAAAAGTACACAAATTTCGCAGTTTTATGATATATTGGTTTCACTTGACGCAGAACTCCTCGGTAAGGAAAACTATATCGAGTGTGACAAAGAAATGCAGGATAAAATTGCAGAATTAATCGAAAAGCACCTCGAAAATAGTGAGACTGCTGATGATATTATATATACAACATCTGCAATAGAACAGATTGCTAATGTATTTGGTAAAAATTATTGGAACGGCGATTATGTTGTAAAGGGAGCAATTAAATTCTTTGCTAAGCCTCAAACAAGCTCTTATGAAAAAAGAAAAATATTCAGTATGATGAATTCCTCGGACGATAGAGAAAAATTCCAGAAGTTATATGCTGAATATTTTGTAAGTGCCATTGAAAATGCCGAAAATTTTGATAAAGTCTACGAAATTATATCATCTTTTGAAACAAAAACCGTTATAAAGAGCGGATATATTCAATTTACTGATGGTATGAAAAAAAGAGTTTCAGAGTGTCTTGTTGAACATATTCAAAATTGTGTTTCTGTTGATGATATTACGGACGCTATCACAGCTATTGAAGATATATCCGATACAATAGGTGCTAATTATTGGAGTGACGGCTCAATTTCAGAGGGTGCAATGTCATTCTATGCAAGAAATGATATAAGCGATTATGATAAGAAAAAGATTTATACAATGATTTCACAATCTGCCGAAAAGGAAATATTCTTCTCTATGTATGGCAGCTATGTCGAAGAAATGTTGTCAAATCTTGAGGACCTAAAAGATATATCGGATATGATAGCATCTTCAGAAACAAAATTTGCATTTGAAAACAAGGACGCAGAGTGTAATGATGCTATAATAAATAATATTTCAAAGGCTATAATTAAGGAAATTTCTAAATCCGTTTTAGCTGAAAGTATTGGTAATGTTATTGATTTAGTTCAAAACCTATCAGAAGTACTGGGCGGAAATTATTGGAATGACGGTACTATATCAAAGGGTGCAATAGAATTTTTTAAAAATGATAAAGTTTTAGAATCTGAAAAAAGCCAACTCTTTAATATAATGCTTAATTCATCAGAAAAAGAGATATTTATGTCTTTATATGCTGAGTATATTTACGAATTAGCATATAGCTGCGATAATATTAAAGATATTTATAATCTCTTTACTATGAAGGAGGTAAAAACTGCTGTTGATGGCGGATATATCGGCTGTACACAGGAACTTGATGTGATTATTTCAAATTGTATTAGGTTTGCTGTAAAAGAAATATCATCGATTGAAGATATTACGGATTTAATTTCGATTATTGAAAATTTATCTGAGCTATTTAATATTAATTCGTGGTTTAACGGGGATTTATCTAATGCCGCTGTTGAACTTTATGCTGATGAGGAAACAAATTCTTATAATAAAAAGAGAATATTTGACTTGATGGTGAACTCTCCTGAAAAAGAATATTTTATGGAAAGTTTGTCATCGGTTATTAAGGATATTCTTGTACAAAGCGATGATATTGAATATTTATGTGATGTAGTTTCAATGAAGGAAACTACTTTGGTAATAGAAAATGGATATTTAAAATATGATGATGACATAGGAGATAGTATCGAAAAAGCTGTATTAATAAAATTAAGTAAAGGTAAAGTTGCAGATGATATTTCAAATGTAAAAGAAAATCTTGATACTATATATAATATATTTGGTAATAAATATTGGATAAACGGATTATTAGCAAAAGGTGCAATTAAGTTGTATTCAAATGCAGAAATTCCGGCAGTCGAGAAAAAAAGAATATTTGATTTGTTGACAAATTCAAACGAAAAAGAATATTTCTTTGAATTTTATGCGGATTATATTGAAAATTATATGTTAGGTGACCTTACACTTGATGATATTACCGTATTGTTGACATCAAACGAAGTTAAAACTATAATACACGGCAAATATTTGAAATGTACTGAAAAGGTTAAAACTGCTGTAACAAACGCACTTGTTAAATCTATGAAGGGTAGTGCAAATGTTACAAGTATATCTGAAGTAGTTAAACATATTGAATTAATATCCAAGATATTTGGTCATAACTATTGGCAAGATGGCTCTATTTCAAAGGGTGCAATAGCATTTTATTCACGCAGGGGCATAAATAACTATGAGAAAAGAAAATTATTTAATCTTATGGTTAATTCTGACGAGAAGAGGCATTTTCTTGAATTATATGGTCAGTATGTAAATGATGCTGTGAAAGAATGTACTGAGCTTGATGATATTTATAATATTATATCGAGCTTTGAAACAAAAACAGCCATCGAAAACGGTTTTGTGAGATACGGTGCAGATTTTAAAAAGAGCATATCAAAAGCGTTAATAAAGCGTATTTCGGAAAGTACTTCTGCTGACGATATTACAGATGTTGTTTCGACAATAGAGGAAATCTCCGAAATCATTGGCGAAAATTACTGGCAGGACGGTTCTGTTGCGAGAGGTGCTTTGTCACTTTATTTTAAAGAAAGTACACCTGTATATGAGCGTAAAAGAATATTCAATATGATGATAGGCTCAGACGAGAATAGCGAATTCCAGAAAGAGTTTGCAAAATATGCTTATAATCAAATAAGTGAAGCCGAAAGTATTGAGGATATACTTGACTTGTTCAATAGTATGGAGTACAAGTACAGTATAGAAAACAATTATATTAAACTCGATAGTGCACTTGCCGGAAAAATAAAAATTATAATAAAAACTAATGCAGAAAGTTGTAATGATTCAAACGCTATTTCAAGATTAATATCAAATGTAAATAGTTTAGTAAAATTATTTG
Organism: uncultured Clostridia bacterium; assembly: GCA_947625785.1. Classification (GTDB taxonomy): domain Bacteria; phylum Bacillota; class Clostridia; order Oscillospirales; family Acutalibacteraceae; genus CANQPS01. The sequence goes on along the minus strand of CANQPS010000019.1, from coordinate 10,293 downwards.
GTAAAAATTATTGGTCAGACGGCTGTATCGCAGAAAGAGTTATCAAATTATATTACAGTACCGAAAATATAAAAGAGAAATCTAAAATTCTTGATGTAATGCAAAATTCACCTGATAATAATGTATTTGTTGAATTGTATAGCAATATGGTAAGCGAAAACCTTATCAAGTGTAATTCTATTGATGAGATGAATAAGTTTGTTGATTATCCTGATGCTAAGATGGCAATAGAAAATAATAAAGTAGTATGTGATGATGCCCTTATCGACAGAATTACAGAGTTGCTTAATTATGCATTGATAATTGCAGAAAATTCCGATACGGTTATTATACTTAGAAAATCTGTTAATAAGATTTCAAAAATGTTAGGTATAGATTATGTATGGAATAGTGAGTATTATGAAAATATAGTAGATAAACTTATAAATGCAACGCATATCTCCGATATGATTGATTTCTATAATCGTTATTATCCTATATGCACTGACAATAACAGAATTAGTATAATCAACGAGTTCATTGACTATCTGGAAACTTATAATATATCTGATAAAAAGGTAAAGACGGCTATTGATTTTATCGAAAAACTAAATGATGAGATGGAAGGCAATAATGTTGTTGAATATACATATTTAAGGAAAGTTGTTCCTATTCCTTATCAGTATTCAGATGATGGTCATAAAGTAAAATATGTAATTGATTATCAAGAGGGTGAATATCAATTATACAATCCTTTGAGGATTAATATTAATAAGAAGCCTGTATCCGTATACGAAGAAGTTGTAGAAGAACCAATCGAGGAAGAATACGAGATTGAGGAAGAACCAATCGAAGAAGAATACGAGGTTGAGGAAGAACCAATCGAAGAAGAATACGAGGTTGAGGAAGAACCAATCGAGGAAGAATACGAGGCTGAAGAAGAACCAATCGAGGAAGAATACGAGGTTGAGGAAGAACCAATCGAGGAAGAATACGAGGTTGAGGAAGAACCAATCGAGGAAGAATACGAGGCTGAGGAAGAACCAATCGAGGAAGAATACGAGGCTGAAGAAGAACCAACCGAGGAAGAATACGAGGTTGAGGAAGAACCAACCGAGGAAAAGCACGAAGTTCAAGAGATTTCAACAGTTGAAGAAAAACCTGTCGAAACATCACAGGTTCAGGAACAAAAAATATTAGAAGAGCCTAAAAAACGATATACCCCAAAACTCAGTTATTCAAAAGAAAAACTTATGCAGGCAAAACAGCGTGTACAAGAAGAATTGGCAAGTAAAGGAAAACTTGATATGCCAATAATTGAGAAGGCAAAAGAAAAAGTCGAAGTTGTTCAAAATGATATAAAACAAGAAAGTTCACTTGTTAATGAAAATAATGATACTCATATACCAAATAAAAAAGCTCAAAATACCGGTCGTCCTGCTACTGTTGATACTTCTTTAAGAAAATCATTGACTAAGAATACACAAAGTCAAAAAGAAACGGCAAATAATAATGTAACATCTGAACCTAAGTTAGCTCAAAGAGAAGTTCTAAGTGTAAATAAAGGTAATAATTCCAATAATAATGAACCTTTAATTACAATTTCTAAAAGAGAACCAGTACCTGAAATTGTTAAGGAAAAAGAACAACATCACGAAGTTGATGTATCTGTATATGAAGCAATGAGTGTTCAAGAATTATTAAAGAGTTTGTATTCATCATCTGAACAGTCAGAGAGAGCCGTAATAGCTGAGTTTTTAACCGAAAAAACAAAGAAAAATGATATTTTACAGCTTTGTGATGTAAATGTTGCCTTAAAACATCACGGTTTCCAGACAATAGAAGTTCCTTATGCAGCTTGGGTAACTATTGAGCCTATGGATATAATTGATAAAGTGATTGAAACCGGCATTGATTTATCACTCATAGCATCACCTAAATCACCAAAATATCAAATAGCAGAGGCTGTTGTTCGTTTATGGGTTGATGATAACTTGTCATATATCAAAGGTTTAGCATCTACTAACAGGGATACCTATGAATTAGCTAAAAAAGCATTCTTTAAAATGTGTATTATTAAACCGTTCAGAGAAGTTAATATTAAATCAATATTTGCGTTGTGTGAGATTGAAGATAAAGGAAAGTATGATTTTATTGATTTCTTTATGGCTACAAGAGATAATAAGGCTAAACTTGAAGAATATATTTCAAATGTTGAAAGAATAGATAAATCAGCAGGCAAAGATTTGAGAAAGGCATATAAGCGTTATACAAAATAAAAATTTAAATAAAGAGGCTGTATCATATTTTATGATACAGCCTTTTACTCTCAGGGAGCATTTAACAATGATATATAATATTTTAAAAAATAAAAAAAGTTGCTTTGAAACAGTTAAGGAAAGTAAATTGCCAATAATACTTTATGGAATGGGAAATGGTGCTGATAAAGTTATAAATCAGCTTGAAAAAATAGATTTAAAACCGAGCGGTGTTATGGCGAGTGATGATTTTGTCAGAGGGCAATATTATAGGGGTTATAAGGTTAAAAAATTAAGCGATATTGAAAAGGAATTTTCAGAATTTATAATTTTGGTATGTTTTGCATCACAGCTTGAAGATGTTATGGAGAATATTAAAAAAGTAGCATCTAAATATAAAACATTAGTCCCAAGTATTTCGGTTTTTGGGGATTTAATATGCGATTGTGATTTTATCAATAAATATAACAACAATATAGAAAAGGCAAGGGACTTATTTGAAGATAAACATTCATTAAAGGTTTTTGATAATACATTAAAATTTTATTTTACAGGAGAGTTAAATTATTTGTTAGACAGCTATTCGGATAAACAAGAAGTTTTTTCTGATATAATAAAATTTCGTGAAAATGAAAAATATCTTGACTTGGGTGCATATCGTGGAGATACTATCGAAGAATTTTTAAAATATATGGGCAGTAAAAAATATTCCAAAATAATCGCACTTGAACCGGACGAAAAAACATTCAGAAAATTATCTTTATATGCTAAAAAACTTAATAACATTGAGTTATACCAATATGGTATATGGAACAAGCCTGATATACTAATGTTTGAAAATAAGGGCGGACGCAATTCCTCAATAGATAAAAATATTAATATCAATAAAAAAAGTAAAGCTATACAAGTTACTTCTATTGACAGTATTTTGAACGGAAATGATATTTCATATATAAAGTTTGATGTTGAGGGGGCAGAATATGAAGCATTAATTGGCGGTATAAATACTATTAAAAATTTTTCTCCGAAAATGAATATAGCAGTTTACCATCATTGTGACGATTTTTTCAAATTACCTTTACTTGTAAATAGTATAAATAGCGGTTATAAATTTTATTTACGCCAACACCCTTATATACCGGCTTGGGACTTAAATTTATATTGTGTTAAATGAGATGGCAAACATAATATTTTCTCATCTTAGATTAAACAAGTTATTCTGACATTATTCTTTTTGGTGTGATTTTTTTATTTTTTGAAAATAACAATATGTAATAATTCTATATACGACAATAAATGAAATCATAACAATAAAAAATATAATAAAATCAAAATTGTATTCGTGAATAGTTTGTATATCATTAAATATAAAATTAAAAGTTTTTGAGGGTTTTAAGGGAAAATTTTTCAAAAAGTTCCCTTAATGGGCTGAGAGCAAAGCACCTGTGGGGTGCAGGGCAAAGCCTCACAAAAGGTGAACAAATTGCTTGACAAAGTAATTTATAAGTATTATAATACCAGTTATGTAAATTGAATAATTAAAAGTATTCAGGTATATCTGCCAAAAGTTATGCGGATATTTTAGGGGGAAGTTCGGTGAAAATCCGACGCAACCGCCATTATCGTAATTTGACTTTTTTTGTAAATAGGTCATTAAGTCGGAATGCCCACTGTATACTTATATTTATGATACGCTTTTGGGCAAGTGGGATAGCGTAGCTATAATTTTTTAGTATTATTGGGAGAGTTTTTTTATTTGAATTCTCTCTATTGTTGTTGTGTAATTATATGCTGTACTTCTGCCTAAGAGGTACAGCATTTTTATTTAGTGAGAGTGATTTTTAATATGAAAAAGGTTATATCATTTAGTATAGCCATTGGAATAACTTTAATGACATTAATTTATTCGTTTGTATTTTTAGTTGTTTTTGCGGATAACACTGTAAAAATTACTTTGAGTATAGAGTTATTTACAATAGGTAATGGATATATTATGGAGCCTGTTAATTTAGAGGTCGATAAGAATACTAATGTTGCCAAAATAATTACCAATACATTACATAGTAATGGATACTTGTGTTTTTATAGTGGTTCGGAAGATGAGGGCTTTTATCTTGCATATATATCCTCGGGCAATAAAGGCATAAGGAATTTTGATGGGTATATAAATTCAAATAAGGGTAAATCACTTGAAAATTATAAAATATTAGATATTTCTCCATCTATTCCAAAATGCATTAATGAGCATTTAGACGAATTTGAAATCAGCGAATATGCAAATAATGGCTTTATCGGGGAATTTGATTTTACAAGTGAATCCGGTTGGATGTATTGTGTAAATAATGAATTTCCAAGTATTTCTATGAGTGAATATTCTGTCAAAGATGGTGATGTTATAAGACTGCAATTTACATTATCATTAGGTAGAGATATTGGTGATAGTTATATTTTGAGTGGGGAAGAACCATATTATAATACTGCAAATAAAGATGATTTAACGAGACTTGTAGCCGAAGCAAATAATTTAGATTCAAATATTAAGACTGACAGTGCATATAAAAATGCCATTGATGTTCTGCAAAGTGTAGATGCTGCTCAAAGCTCTGTTGATAGTGCATACAATATTTTGAATGATGCTGTAAAGTCTTTTAAGGTTGAAAGCGATATAAAAAGTAAAAATGAAAGTAAGGTATTATCAAACAGCATAGTAAGTAATACCTCAAAAAATAGGGAAGAAAGTACTGCAAGTAATATTGTATCAAGTGAAAACGAAATCAATTTAAATGATTTTTCAAGTGATATTGAAAGTAATGGAGATGATAATACATCGAGTGAAATTTTAAGCAGCATTACATCAAGTGATATTCAGGAAAGTAAAGTATTCAGTAATTTGGAAAATTCCAATATTAATAACAATAAATCTGATATGGTTTCCGACAATGTTAGCAATATTCAATATGATGATAATAATAAAAGCAGTAAAATAGAATTCTATATTATAATAATTTTTATTATATTGTTATTTATTGCTATTGTTGGGTTTATCATATATAAAATAATTCAAATTAAGGAGTGTAATAAGTGATGGTTAGTTTAAGAAAAAGCATAACCGGTAAGATTATTGTCTATGTTTTGACTATGATACTTATGTCAGGCTGTTTTTTAACAGCAGCAAGAGCTGAAAGTTCAAATGGCATATTAGGTTATGTTACAATTAGTTTTGAGGATACCGTTGAAAGAATTGATGAATGTGACATCGAAGAACCAATAGGTGTTATTATTGCAGATACAACGGTGGAGTTTTATGAGGGTGACAGTGTTTCAGATGTAACATATCGACTTTTAGATAAATTAGGTATAAGTTATGTCGGTACGGAAAGTTACTTAAACAGTATTAATGGCTTTACAGTAAATGATGTTTATTACGAAGAATTAGGTGATTATACTTGTGGTGATATGAGTGGCTGGATGTTCACATATAATAATTGGTTTTCTGATAAGGGTATGAACGATATATATGTAGAAAACGGCGATATTATAGAATGGAAATATACTTGTCTTTGGGGTATAGATATTGGCAGTGATTGGTCAAAAGAAAGTGCCAAGATTACAAGTATAAATCTTGACAGCAGTTATGGAACAATTTCGCCTGAATTTAGTACGGATATTAAAGATTATACACTTACACTTGCAGAAAATGTTACAGGCATTAAGTTAAGTGTAGATGTAGAAAATTATAATTCCATTGTAACATACTCTGTTGGCGATACCGAATATAAATATCTTAGAGAAATACCCGTAGAAGATGGTACAGTTATAAATATTAATAGTGTATATAATTCATATTCCGGCACCAATGATACAGACAGTATTACTATTACAGTTAAAAAGCAGCTTATAAAAGAGAATATTTCAAGTATTGGCAATGAAAAATTAATTGCACAGCTTGAAGAATATATAAATAGTGGTATCTCAGGAAGAAAAACTAACACTGCACCGGACAGCGAAAATTTACTCGGAAGTGAAAAAGTATTATCATTAGTTGGAACAACTTCAACTGATTGGTTGGCTTTTGCAATGGGAAGATATTCAGTAAAATATTCGGACGGCAGAACTGAGTACAAATATGATGATGGCGAAGGATATAATGATTATCTAAAGGCACTTGAACAAAATGTAAGCGATTTATATAATGCTAACGATGGTTTTTTGAGTACATCAAAATCAACAGAATGGAGTAGGGGTATTATTGCTTTAACTGCATTGGGTGCAGATGCAACAGATTTTGGAGAATATAATAATCAAAAAATAAATCTTTTAGCAGATGGAACATATAACTGTGTATTATCAGGAGGTGTTGCAAACCAAGGAATAAATGGCTTGATTTATGCTATTAATGCTATTAATACATCTAAAAACGTTGTGATTCCGGAAGACGCACAATATAAACTTAATGATATGATAAAACAATTATTGGAATTACAGCTTAAAGACAGTAATGGAAATTATGCAGGTTGGGCACTTTTTGGAATAAATTCAGATGTTGATATAACATCTATGGCAATTCAGGCACTTGCACCATATTACAATGATGATACGGTATATACATATACCAATTTCGAATCTGGAGAAGAAAGAAATGTTACTGTTAAAATGGTTATAGATGAGGCATTAGAAAAGTTATCTGCTATGCAAAATAGTAACGGTGGTTATTCATCTTGGGGAAGTGAAAATGCAGAAAGTATTGCACAGGTTTTAGCAGCCGTTACAATGGTTGGTATAGATCCGGCAACAGATAACAGATTTATTAAGAATGGCAATACGCTTTTAGATGCGATTTTAACTTTTAGAGTTGAAGATGGCTCTTTTGCACATATCAAATCAAATATGAAATATAATCTTATGGCAACAGACCAAGTACTTTATGCACTTGTATCATATTGGAGATTTGCAAACGGTTATGCGGATTTATATAGCTGCGGTAATTATGATGTAAAGATTGCTGAACAAGAACAAAATAAACCGGAACAAACCACTCCGGAACAAAAACCAAGTTCACCGGAAAATCCCCCTGCAAATCCTGGTAATAATGAAGTACCAACAGGCGATAATTCAAATATAGCTGTATCATTAACATTGTTTGTTCTATCAACTATATTATTAACTGCTTTTGCGGGAAAGAAAACTCATATTGGCAGATAGGTATTTATTCCTATCCCAATTCATCAAAGCATACAAAACATAAAAATCATTAATACTTTTATATATGGCAAGCAGAATACTAAAACATCTGCTTGCCATTTTTACTTCATTATGTGCAATTGATTTCATCAATACTTATCTGAAATGGCAGAAAAAGAAAATTAATATATTAACTTTTTTATAAAATAATAATAAGTATTTTTAAATAGTACTTTTGTAATTGGGTTGTATTTTGTGTAAATTTATGATATATGTATAATATAACTACTTTTATTTGGGAATGGTGTCTTTATGAGAGAGAAGTTACTAAACAAAAAAATAATAATATTATTGTCTGTCTTATTGGTATTGATTTTATCTGCTGTGGGATATCTTTTATTTAAAAAAAGTAATGATAATGACTATAATAATAAAAATATTATAAGCAACTGGGTAATAAATGAATTTAATGTAAAGCAAGTTTATCCAAGTAATAGTGGATATACTGTATTATTTAACGATGGCACAGTGTCTATATATTATATTAATGATGATAAATTTTATAGTACACAAGTTTATGATATATGTGCGATAAATGAACTTATAGATGCTAACAGAGGTATATCAAAAAATGGCGATGTGTATATTTGGAGTACTGATATACAAGTGAATGGGATTGCTCAAGCTGCTCAAATTAATGGATTAAAAAATATAGTGGCAGCCAGTGGGGACTACTATGTAAGAAAAAATAATGACAATAATTATACAGTATTAATGCTTAACAGTAATGTAGAAGGAGCTTTAATTGAAGATGTATTTGAATTAAGTTCATTTAAAAAGATAGTTATTGATGATTTATGTGGGTACATATTAAAAGATGATGGAACAGTATGGTCTTGGGGAAATAATGTTGAGGGTCAATTGGGTAATGGCAGTGTGTGTAATTTACAGAGCGACACACACTATATTGATGATAATTGTAAATGCAGTAAGGATTTAATTCAGGTAAATGGATTAAATAATATAGTTGATATATCAATAAGAATAGCTGTGGATAGTGATGGTAAGGTATATACTTGGGGAAACAATTACTTTGGGGTTATAGGAAATGGCGTTAATTGTCAGGTAGATTATGATGAACATTATGTGTCTGAAGATTGTACTTGTGCAATTACCCCTTATTGTATATCAAATATAGGTATTGCAAGTTATGTTTTTAGTAACGGAAGTCAATCGTATGCAGTATGTGAAGATGGTGTATATAGTTGGGGTAAAAATAATCCATCATTTGAAAATGATAAATTAAATATAAATGCAGTCCCTTCAAAATATAATGATTTAAATAATATAACATATATATCAGGTGTAAGCGGTTATAACGATACAACTATATTTGTATCAAAAGAAAATGGTATATATATAGTAGGTTATAATAATATTGATAATTCTTATAATGCAGAGCCAAAGTTATTGGAAATTTTATATCCGATAATATTTATAGATGATACAGTTACAGATACCCCTGAAAATATTGAAATATATGCAGGTGAGAATATAAAATTTCCGGATATTCAAGAGGTAGAATGTAAGCTTTCAAATGGTGAAACTGTAAAATTAAAAATAAATGGTTGGTATAGTAATTCTGACAATTCTAATACATTTTTAAACGGGGAATATATATATTATCCTTCCTTTACCACAAATAATTATTATATTAAAGATAAGTCGATATTTGAATTTAAGGTGACAGTCAGCAACGAAATGCCAAAGAGTATAGATATAATTTTGCCATCAAAAACAGAGTATTATGTGGACGAAAAAATTGATTTAAGCGATGGAAAAATTAGAGCAACTTATTTTGATGGCAAGGTTATTGAAATACCTCTATTAAGTGCTGATTTGTATTATGATGATTTATCAGTCGGAGATAATGAAATAAATGTTAGTGCCTTTGGTTTGCAAAAAAGTTTTAATATTAAGATAAATGATAAGATTATTTTAAGTGTATCATTAAATACTCTGCCTGATAAAACTGTTTATAATATCGGCGAAAGTGTCGATACAAGCGGCGGAACATTATTAATAGCATACAGTAATGATGAAATAGAATGTATTGATATTGACGACAGTATGATAAGAAATTTTGATACAAGTAAAAAAGGAATTGTATCTGTAATTATAGATTATATGGATTATACTTTTAGTTATGATATTAATGTAGTTAGTACTGTTGGATAGAGTTAAAACGGCTGTCTTAAAAAATAAGATAGCTGTTTTTTCCGTAATTTGCCCGTCTAATCGAGATAAGAAACAGGAATATAAATTTTATAAATTGATGTTATAGATAATGGTATACATAAAAACTGACATTTAATAATATTGATAGAACAGAACCTGAAATGAATATTATCCTTTCAGATAGTAAAATTAGTTTATAAAAAACCCGGGAAAAAAATAAAAAAAATTTAAAAAAAGTGTTGACAAATTCTTTCAGATATGATAATATAGTATCTGTCGTCAGGGAAATGATTAAAAATCGTGGAACTGAAAGATGTGGGAGCATAGCTCAGCTGGGAGAGCATCTGCCTTACAAGCAGAGGGTCACAGGTTCGAGCCCTGTTGTTCCCACCATAAGTGGCCCGGTAGTTCAGCTGGTTAGAACGCTAGCCTGTCACGCTAGAGGTCGACGGTTCGAGCCCGTTCCGGGTCGCCACTTATGCCTTTGTAGCTCAGTCGGTAGAGCAGGGGACTGAAAATCCCCGTGTCGATGGTTCGATTCCGTCCGAAGGCATCGTAATATGCGGATGTAGCTCATTTGGTAGAGTGTCACCTTGCCAAGGTGAATGTAGCGGGTTCGAACCCCGTCATCCGCTCC
>CANQPS010000018.1 GCA_947625785.1 uncultured Clostridia bacterium | reverse complement strand
CAGGCGCTCGAAAGAATTTGCGAAAAATCATTTTTCGACAAGTAGGGGGCAGCATATTTCAGAAACGCCAAGCCGTAGGGTTTATTGACCATCATGTATATCCGAAATACATTATCCGCATGGTCGATTGCAGAGGCGACCGCATTTCTCCATCGCTGCAGCCTGTCTGCATTCCGTGTAATATCCAGCGGCATGAAATTCCCACCGCCTTTTTCCGGCAGAACAACAATACCGGAAGATGTGAATGGGTGTTGCACCACGACAGGTGAGAATTCCGTTTCATGGACATCCGTCATGAGCAACATCTTGGCTACAGATTTTACGCCTGCGAGATCTGTTTCCTTTTTCATGAATCCTTTATCCTCCTGAATTTTGAAAATAAAAAAAGGCACACGGTTTTTCTTCCATGTGCCTTCAAAGCGATTTTACGATATGTTTTTTATTAGCAGGAACCGTCTGCTGTGTCAAGGATACGGAGTAGTATTTTGCTTCGCAAAATCTCCACTCCCGGCTTCGCCGTCCTTGACGCACCAGCCTGTTCCTGCTCTTTGGCAATTAAGCCGATTAAGCCTAAGAGGGCTTAATCGCCTCTTACTACAAGGGAATAAAAAAACGGTCACCTTCATGACCGAACCCCGTCTAACACGATACACACTTTTTTCTTCCTGCTGTGTATGCAGTTCTGTTTCCCTCCATTTCCCTTACACCGTACACGCTATACACAGCGAATAGGATACTACAGTTTAGGATACCCGATGAATATGACATCGTACTGCTCCATATTCTCCACAGAACCGGAGATGGCAGGACGGGCGGACGGGTCGTTCATTTCCACAGAGGAACGGCTGCCGGAATTGCCATAATCCAGATCTTCGTCCGTATAGGGCTGCCCCGGTGTGATCTCGTAAAGGTCAGCGCCAAGTCCATCCGCTAATTTCTGCGCTACTCCCTCGGTGTTGTTGGTAGCGGAGAAATAGGCCACAAGGATTTTGCTACTCTCCGGCTCATTATCCGGCTCGGAAACAGTATCACCCGAATTTGAATTCGGCGTTTCGCTGGACTCAACACTTTCATTTCCTGCTTTGGAAGGTGTTGCGGACTGATCTTCTGCATTCTGCGAAGAGCCGGTATTTCCGTTGTTTTCAGTCGATTCGGTGTTGCCTGCGCAGGCGGCAAGGGCAAACACCATAACAAGTGCAAGTAAAATCGTAACGAACTTTTTAATTTTCATTTCAAATCTCCATATTGTTTGTCATCCACCGGCTCCAGCCATTCGTTAGATCCGTTTTCTCCGGGGACTTCAATCGCCAAGTGGGAGAACCAACTGTCCGGCGCGGCGCCGTGCCAGTGCTTCACGCTCGCAGGGATGTTGACACAGTCGCCGGGTTTCATCTCCACAGCGTCTTTGCCCCATTCCTGATAGTACCCGCGACCGCCGACACAAATGAGAATTTGCCCGCCGCCTTTGTCGGCATGGTGAACGTGCCAATTGTTGCGGCACGCCGGCTCAAAGGTCACGTTGAAAATGCCGACCTGTTCCTTCGATACCGGCGCAAGGTAGCTCTGACCGATGAAATACTGCTTGAAGCCGTCGTTCGGTGCGCCGATGGGGAAAAGAATGGTGTTTTGATATTTGTCTTTCTCCGTCAGTGCCGGTTCTTCCTCGTTCCATACGTCCTTCGCCAAACGGAAAACCGCCCACGCTTTGGGCCAGCCGACATAGAAGCCCACATGGGTCACGATGGCGGCAATCTCTGCCCTCGTCACGCCGTGTGCCTTGGCGTTTTCCAGGTGATAAGTCAGCGACGAATCGGTGACGCCCGACGACATCAGCGCAACAACAGTAATGATGCAGCGAGTTTTCAGGTCAATGTCTTGATTGTTCCAGTTCTCTCCAAATAGAACATCGTCATTAAAGTGGGCGAAATCCGGCGCAAAGTCGCCGAGCTGATTCCTGCCTGCGGTCTGTGTAATCTTTTCCATGATAAATTCCTCCTTGTTATACTACATTTCCGGCCTTCTGTTTGCCGTTCTGCGCCATCACACCGACTAAGGTATGAGGCACATACAATTCTTCGAGATAGTCAATCTCGTCCTGCGTCAGTTCCAGATCGACCGCCTTGGCCGCGCCCTCCACATGAGAGAACTTTGTCGCGCCCACCACCGGGGCGGTCACTTTAGTAAGCAGCCATGCAAGCGAGATTTCCGTCATGGACACGCCGCGCCACGCGGCCAGTTCCGCCACGCGGGCAATAATCCTGCCGTCCGCCTCGGCTGTGGCATCGTACTTACATTTCGCGTAGGCGTCCTGCTCCAGCCGCTTACTGGTCTCGCCGGGACGCTTACTGAGCCGCCCGCCTGCCAGGGCACTGTACGGTGTTAACGCTATATTTTGGTCTTTGCAAAACGGTATCATTTCCCGTTCTTCCTCGCGGGCAATCAGGTTGTAATGTCCCTGGATGGACACAAACTCCGTCAGCCCGTGTTCTCTTGCGTAAAAGTTCGCCTTGGCGAGCTGCCACGCAAAGCAGTTGGAAATGCCGATGTACCGAGCTTTGCCGGACTTTACGGCGTTATGCAGTCCTTCCATGATCTCCTCCATGGGCGTGTGGTAGTCCCACATATGGTAGATGTAGAGATCCACATAGTCCAGGCCGAGGTTGCGAAGGCTTTGGTTCAGATAATTCTCGATATGCTTTTGCCCGCTGATACCGGCATCGATTTCCTCCTGCGTTCTGGGCGTGAACTTGGTGGCGATCACAAAATCGTCCAGCTTTGCAAAGTCCCGCAGTGCCTTGCCCACATACTGCTCGCTGGTGCCGTTTTGGTAGGCGATGGCGGTGTCGTAAAAGTTGATTCCTAAATCCAACCCATGCCTGATGATCTCGCGGGTCTGCGCCTCGTCCACCGTCCAGCTATGCTGCCCGGTTGCGGCGTTGCCGAAGCCCATACAGCCCATGCAGATACGGGAAACATTCAAGTCGGATCTTCCTAATTTTGCGTACTTCATCATCAAACCTCCTTTATTCTCCGAGCAGCATTCTCGCACAGTTATAGGTGATCTCGTAAATCGACATAAACACATAGTTGATGCCGGCTTCCTCCATCGCCGTCCGTTGCTTTTGTGTTACAACCGTGTACGGATAAATCCCAAACATAAACGGGAAAAAGGTGTAGAGAAACTGCTGCTTTTCAGCAATCGGCATCTCCGGGAAATACCACTCTAAACAATGCATGACCGTTTTTAAGGAGTTGCCGTAGGCAACCTTAAATTCGACGAGTCGTTCGGGGCGGCTGCCGGTCTCCATATCATAATGGTTCATGGACATGATTTTGAGCAGTTGCGCGCGCTTTTCAAGAGAATGTGCCAATTTGTCTGCAAACCCGTCTTTAGTAAGCGTTACGTTTTCCGCCATGATCTGATTCAAGTCAGCGATCCACAGTTCGTATTCCCGTTTGAGCAGGGCCAGGAAAATTTCCTCTTTCGTCTGAAAGTAGTTGTAAATCGAGGTGCGGGTGAAGCTGGTGGCGCTGCCAATGTCCTTTAATGTGATTTCCTTGAAGCTCTTAGTCTGATAGAGCTTTTCGCAGGCGTTAATGATTTCTTCCCTGCGGGCTTCTGTCAGTTCCGGTGATCCTTTTGGCATCTTGCATCCTCCTTATTTTTCCGGCGTCTTTTTGAAAGACAGGCATTGTCCAATTATTTCGCCGGTTTTCAGATATTGATAGGTTGGAAACTCAAACAGCACCGGCTTTAAAGTATCATAATCGATCCTTCCTTTTTCATTCAGATACTCCTCGGCCACATAGGTGTTGTCGATGGTGCAGATGAAGCTCTCAAAATTCGGTATGTTGTAGACATCCACAACGCTGCACTCAATAGTCAAAGGTGACTTGCGAATGACTGGCGCACCCGCATCCCCAAGGTCATATTCAAACACGGAAGCCTTATCCGCCTTCGCACCGCTGATCGAGCCTACATAGTCCGCCTCCGGCAGCATTGCATCGTCCACCAGGTTGATTGAGAGTTTTTCGTCTCCTTGATGCACCCATTGATGAAATGCGGTGCGGCGAGGCTGACAAGCACCCAGTCATGACCGATAATCCCCAGATGCCCTACCAAGGTCCATGTCGGCTTATCGCCGTTCATTGCACCTACAACCGTTATAGGCATGGGATAAAGCGCCAGCTTGGAACCGATATTTTTCTTCATAGTATCGTACCTCCGAATTTTTATTCTGACATCGTGTCAATATGAAGTATAGCACTATTCTGACACGATGTCAATACCTCTTTTAAATTTTCTTCTGTCTTTCACAAGATTTGCACATTGCACTCATATGAGGCTGCTTAGCAATGCCACGGTATTTGTCTTAATGAAGAAAAACTAAATGGTTATCTTTTTATAAAAATGCGCAGCACAGAATATATCCTGCGCTGCGTACTTCAATTTACCCATATCGTTCAAAAATGATTCCACATTTTGGCGTTCTTGATATACCCCATGTTTACATTGCAAAAATGCCTAAGTTATATCCTCCGTTTATCAGTCTGCCGGAGTCCAGTGGGAAAAGTTGCGCTCCTGTTCTTCCAATGTCGCCGTATAAAACCGTTTGCCGCAATCAAGAGCCGCGATTTTATCCATTTCCTCTGCGGTCAGCGCAAAGTCGAAGATGTCAAAGTTATCCCGGATATGCTACGGATTTGTGGATTTCGGGAAGATCACATTTCCCGCCTGAATGTGCCAACGGAGAATAATCAGATCGTTCTGCTGATAGTAGGGGTGGCACTCAACCTGCAGGGCGGCAGGCTTGACGGTCACCGCTTCGCAGACTTCCTCTAATCGCTCGGATTCAAAATTGGAAAGTCCGATGGAGCGCAATTTTCCCTGTGCGACCGCCTTTTCCATCTCCCGCCACGCGCCCATGTAATCGCCCACCTGCTGATGCAAAAGGAGCAGGTCAATATAACCGATATTCAGGCGGGAGAGCATTTTGTCGATGCCCTCCATGGTTTTTCCCTCGTCGTATTCGGACGGCCAGAGTTTGGAAGTGTAGTGGTCAGACTTTCATTGTAGCCGAACATTCCATCATCCATACACATTGTTCCTTTTGTCGAAAAACCACTGGTAATGTCATTCTCATTGTCATCGATATAATAGCATCGTGTCAAGCCCTCAAGAACCAATGTAGCGGTAAAAGTTATCTTCATTCGGGTTGCTGCCCCGTGAATACAATGAATTTATTGTATACTGGTATCCTATATTGCGTAAAAATGAATATAATGCCATTTCGTTCTTTTGTAAAGATTACGAAAATGATTATAAGATGGATATAACCCCAAAACCAGATGAGGTTCTTAGGATATTTATGATATATATATATAGCTGATAAAAATACTGTCTTATTTCTCCTGATGATGTAAAACCTATTACAAGGAATGGATTCACTGTTATTGAGTGGGGTGGACAATTGTAAAAGTAATACTACATAAGAGTAGTTATTAAAATTTGAATTTATCAATAATAATATGTTAATATCATTAATAAAAGAAATTAAAGGAGATAATTCCATAATATCTGATGCTTGGGTAAAAGCACAAAGTTTGGCAAAAGATATTGTTTTAGTAACTCCAAACGCCTTAAAGGATATTTTGGATTATTTTAGTTGGGGTTCAAACTTTCCATCCGTTGAAAAAATATATGCCTTGATTGGAAGACTATATAGAAATTCAGAAACAAATGAAGAGACATTCATAGTTTGTGTAGATAAAATAATACTATTGGACACCAAAGTTGCTACAGGTTATACAATTGTCATTGATAATTTTATTGAAAAACAATGTGTAATTATCTGGTTTCTAAGTAAAAGGATAGAGCTATTTCCTTTTTTCTGTTTAAAACTCTCGTCATAACTTGACACAAGTGGTATAATAAAAAATAAAACAATGAAACACATTATACTAATGGGAGGAAATGATCATGAAAAACAAGAAACTATACTGCGACCTTCATACGCATAGCACAAGAAGCGATGGCGGGTTTTCAAGAGCCGAAGTTATTGAAGAGGCAATAAAAAACGATATTGGTGTTCTTGCCATAACCGACCATAATATTTCGTTTGACGATATTGACGAATTGCAGGCAAAATACCCTGACATCAAGTTGATCAACGGATCAGAAGTTTCTACCAGTTATACAATTCCCGATACCGGTGAGCAGAGAGAAATTCATATTGTCGCACTCGATTTCGAGAATACAAATCATTTTGTCAATGTACTCAGGCACAATCGTTTTGACAGTGAAGAATATGTCAACAGCATTATTCTGAAACTCCGTGATGCAGGCCTTGAAGCTAATTTTACATACAATGACCTTCGCAGTGAAATGAATCAGGAGTTTATTAGCAGAATGGCTATTGCAAGAAAGATTGTCAGTCTTGGTTTAGCCGCAAATGTTGAGGAAGTTTTTGACGAATATATAGGGGATTTCGGCAAACGGAAAGCCTTTGTCCATTATGATGTCAGTAAATACATACCTATGGATATTGCAGTTATTGAGATACAAAATGCCGGAGGAATACCCATACTCTGTCACCCATACAGTTATAATTTCACAGAAGAACAGGTCATTCGTCTTATTCAGGATTTCAAATACTGTGGCGGTATGGCGATGGAAACGCTATATTCCACTTATACTTCCGAACAACAGAAACAACTCCAAACTTACGCAAATGAATATGGTTTGATGCAAAGTGCGGCATCTGATTTTCACGGAAGAGGAAAGAAAGGCTCCTTAAATTATCGATTTCCAATTGATATTTATTACGAACTGGCAAGTCGAAAGAACCAGTTGCTTGCAGAAGTAACTAAACAAACCTCTGGATTGTGAGTCAAAAATCAAAGTTTCATTCGTTTTTGAACGACTGAAACTTTGATTTTTTAATTTTTGTAGAAATTTAAATCGTTATTTTTTTATAATAGCAGCTTATTCCTGTATTCTTCCGCACTCTGTAATAATTCCTCGTCTGTTCCGTCTGTATTAATTTCATCAAAATTCCGGCATATTCTTCGGAGTCTTGTCAGAGTTACTTCAACACCCCTGTTCTTAGTCACTAAAATGCGGTGCATCTCAAACATAAAATCTGTCAGTTCTTTGTTGGCTTCTTCATCATAATCGTTATCTCTGATGATTACACAGCCACTTTCATATTTTCTGAGGTAGTTCTCGCAGACTTGCTCAATAACAAATCTTGCTTCATTTACAGACATTTCAAGAATACACGCAGCTGCATGATAATGTCCGCCGCCACCTAAAAGCTGGCATATCTCATTAGCAGAAATGTTATCATTCGTTCTCATAGAGCATCTGGTGTTACCGTCCGGCAATTCACGGATAGTAACACCTATTTTTACGCCTTCAACCTGATCTACAAAAGAGTTTATTCCTTCGAGTTCAGAATCCTTTATATCAGCCGTTTTCAAATCATTCAACGTAATGATGCCTGTGAGAATCTGATTGTCACAACTGAAATGAAAGCTGTTCTTCAAAAGCTCCTCTAAAGCTATTCTCTGCTTTGACTTAACAAACATATTCTTGCGACCAATGCCGGCAATGTCTGCCCCGTATCCTGCTAATTCTGCGGCAGTCAAAAAGGACTGCTGTGTAGTATCGTATGTTCTGAAACACATTGTATCCGTTACAAGAGCCATGTAAAGAAGATCAGCTATCTCCTTCGTTACGGTTACTCCCATAATCTTTATTAGTTTCAGGATTATTTCCGAACAAGCCCCGGCATCATCCTCGATATATTTATAATCTGCTATAACTGAATTGTCCATATGATGGTCAATACAGAATGTATAATGTTCGCTCTGATAAATACCGAGTCGGTCAGGTGAGCCGGAATCTATTGCGATGTTAACCGGTTCATCTATATCATCAGATGTAATCTTGCTTGTCATAGGAATGTGTGCATCAGGAACAGGATACTCTCCAGTCACCTTACACTTTTTTCCTATTGACTGCAATGACAGAGCCAATGCATAGGCTGAACCGATACAATCTCCGTCCGGTCTTATGTGGTATATAATTCTGTAGTTGTCCATATTTTTCAAAAGAATTGCCATTTCTTCAAGAGAAACTGATTTCATTACTGTCTGACCTCCTTTTAGAATAAGTGCTCTTCCCGGCAATACTGTGCGATTAGGAAACAATGCAGGATATTACCATCTCCTACGAATATTTCTGTATTGCCAAAGTCTGCACCCTCAATGTTGATTCACTCAAGCTCATTGCCGCCTGATTTCTGAACAAGCTCAACTTCCTTTATCAATCTGCATACTCAGTAAGATTTGTAAAGATGATAGTATCGCCTACTACTGATAGAGCCTGACGCTTTTCATCATATAACCTGAGTTCTATTGTTTTAGCTCCTGATTTAATTTGTTCAAAAGGATTACTACAATATATTATCAGATTTTTTATAAACATATAATACGTTTGTTTATCTGAATTTTGTATATATTATACTGATTTAAGTTTCCAAGATCAAGACAAATGGGATAAATCATCAATTTCCTTACTAATATAAATCTCTAAATGATTATATTTTATACCATATTGCCGGGAAATTTCGGTATTCCATCAAATCCTACCTGTAAATCTGCATCTGTTGGAATATAATCTGTCATTTCGCCATTATTGAATTTTTCATATGCAACCATATCAAAATATCCTGTTCCTGTAAGCCCAAATAATATGGTTTTTTCTTCTCCCGCTTCCTTACATTTTACAGCTTCATCTATTGCAACCCTTATTGCGTGACTACTTTCAGGTGCGGGTAATATACCCTCTACTCGTGCAAACAATTCTGCCGCTTCAAATACTGCTGTTTGTTCAACCGATGTTGCCTCCATAAGCCCATCAGCATAAAGCTGCGACAATGTTGAGCTCATACCGTGATAACGCAATCCGCCTGCGTGATTAGCTGATGGTATAAATCCACTACCTAATGTGTACATTTTAGACAGCGGGCAAACCATTCCCGTATCACAAAAATCATATGCAAACTTACCCCTTGTGAAACTTGGACAAGATGCCGGTTCTACTGCTATAAATCTATAATCTGCCTCTCCTCTTAATTTTTCTCCCATAAATGGCGATATTAAGCCGCCAAGATTTGAACCGCCACCAGCACAGCCAATTATTATATCAGGTTTTATTCCATATTTATCAAGTGCCGCTTTTGTTTCTAAACCTATGATAGATTGATGCAATAATACTTGATTTAAAACACTTCCTAATACATAACGATAGCCTTCAGTTGTTGTAGCAACCTCAACCGCCTCTGAAATAGCACAACCTAAACTGCCTGTTGTATTAGGGTGCAAACTAAGTATTTTTTTGCCAACCTCCGTTGTCATTGACGGAGATGGTGTTACTGATGCACCATAGGTTCTCATTACTTCTCGTCTGAACGGCTTCTGTTCGTATGATACTTTTACCATATATACTTTACAATCAATATCGAAATATGAACAAGCCATTGATAATGCTGTTCCCCATTGTCCGGCACCGGTTTCGGTAGTAACGCCCTTTAATCCTTGTTTTTTAGCGTAATATGCCTGTGCAATGGCACTGTTTAATTTATGGCTTCCGCTTGTATTGTTTCCCTCAAATTTATAATATATTTTTGCAGGTGTCTGCAATTTTTTTTCAAGACAATATGCTCTTACAAGTGGTGATGGACGATACATTTTATAAAAATTTTGAATTTCTTCCGGAATATCGATATATCTATTATCATTATCCAGTTCTTGTTTTACAAGTTCATCACAAAATACTACACTTAATTCCTCAGCGGTCATCGGTTGTAGTGTTCCCGGATTTAAGAGTGGTGCCGGTTTATTTTTCATATCTGCACGAACATTATACCATTGTTTTGGTATTTCACACTCACTTAAATATATCTTGTATGGAATTTCCTTATTTGCCATTGTTTATACCTCCCAATTTTATCTTACAAACATTAAAATTATAACATATTTTGCATATATTGTCATTAACTTTTTTACAAATATATAAATTAATTTAATTTTTGTTTTATAAAAGAAGATATATTTATGGCTAACACTTAATTACTTGCCTTAAAATTATATATAGGTCTTATTACTTTAACTATTTCTGCTGTTGGAGTGATATTATCAACAATGTCAGCCATATTTTTATATGCCATAGGACTTTCATCAAGTGTATATTCATTTATTGATGTGCTGAAAATTCCCTCCATAGAATCCTTAAATTCTTCTATTGTAAAGTTCTTTTTAGCATTATTTCGACTATATAATCTTCCTGCTCCGTGCGGTGCAGAATAATTCCAATCTTCATTTCCTTTACCTATACAAATTAAACTTCCATCTCTCATATTAATTGGTATTAGCAATTTTTCACCTTTTTGTGCTGATACTGCACCTTTTCTCACAATATTATTTTTATGGTCAATATAATTATGTATAGTTTCAAAATACTGAAAATCTGAAATATTTTTGTCGAAATATTTTTTTAATATAATACCTGCAATAGTAACTCGGTTTAGTGCAGCAAATTCCTGACATATTTTCATATCGTGCAGATACATTTCTCTGTATTTTCCTGTCAAATAACAAAGTTCTTTTGGCACTTCTGTTTTTCTTAATTCAAAGTCCTTCTTTAACTCTTTAATAGCATTCTGAATTTCCTTTTTTCTTCCTGCTGCTTTGTATTCCTTTATTAAATTCTCCTGTAATTCAAAGAGTTTATCTGCACCTCTCTGAATTTGATAAGCCATATCCTGATAATATTCAGCTACCTGCTTACCTAAATTTCTGCTTCCTGTGTGTATAACAAGATACTTATTATCCTCATCATCTTTATCAATTTCTATAAAGTGATTTCCACCGCCTAATGTTCCTATGCTGCGTTCTATCCACTTAGTTTTTTTTAATGCTCTATATGAATGTAATTCTTGTAATTCAGGATATTTTATTACTCTGCCTTCGTGAACATTTTTCCCACTTGGAACATATTGGTATATTATATTGTCAAATTCTTCTAAATCTATATCTTGTTTACCTAACTCAACCGTCAGCATTCCGCAGCCTATATCCACACCAACTATATTTGGTATAATCATTTGCCCCAAATCAGCGGTAAATCCTATTACGCAACTTGCCCCTGTATGTACATCAGGCATTATGCGTATTTTGCAGCCTTTGGTAAATTCTTGATTGCATAATTGTTTTATCTGCTCTATTGCAGTATCTTCTACTATATCAGTATATATCTTGGCACAACTATATTTACCCAATACCTCTTTCATTTTATCATTTCTCCCCTTTCTTATTTTTAAATATTTTTACTGTTTTTTCGAGCTATCTAACATAGAAACAAGTTGTGATAAAATATCACCTCCGCCATTTATATTTACATTTCCAACATTTTCACAAATACGCTCAATATATTCAAGCTCTTTTAATTTATAAAGTGTCTTATTTTCTTCCATAAGTTTAGCTGTATTTAACAATGAACGAGTTGATGCGACTTCTTCTCTCCTTGCGATAACATTTGCCTGTGCCTTCTTCTCGGCTATAAGCACTGTATTCATTATATCTCTCATATCTCCCGGGAGAATTATGTCTTTAACGCTTGCCTCTGTTACCTCAAGATACAATTCTTTTCCTTTTTCTTTTAATTTCTGAGAAATATATTTTGACATATCTTCTTTATTATCTAATATTTCATCTATCTTACGCTTGCCTACATATTCCCTTATGGCAAGTTGTGCTGTTATATGTAAATGTTCTTTGTAATTGTCAAATTCATCAAAAATCTTAACATAATCTCTTACCTGATAATTGCAGACCATATTAACTCTTATAGAAACTTTATCCTGAGTTAAAATTTCTTGTCCAATAATATCCATTTTTATTAATCTTGTATCTACAAGCTTATAATCAATAGAAACTTTACCTTTCCAGAAATAATAAACTCCTGCATCAAGAATTTTAACAAACTTTTTATCATAATATAAAAGACATTTTTCATAATTCATTACCGATATACAACTTATTAAATTTTCTTTTTTTAAAACTGATATTGCATAAGACGAAATATCATTTGGAAGTTCAGGAATTGAAGTATCAAATCTTCTAAAACTATGTTCTCCAGCCTTTTTCCAAAATATATATCTGCCCTTACTTAAAATATCCGTAAATTGCTCGTTTACAAAATGTATTACAATTTCATCATCTTTTACATCAATAAATTGCGTATTAGAAGCAAATTCTCCATCTTGCAGTAATACATCTAATCCGCACCACTCATTTACCGTTTCTTCTGTTATAGCTTTATTAACCGGCAAAATTAATATTGTTTTTCTGTCTGATTTAGGACAGCGATACTTTCCCGCATCAAGCATTTTTACAAATTTACCGTCTTTAAAAAGCAAACCTTTCTGAATTTCATTAATTATTATCTTCATATGTAAATAACCTCCTAAAAGTTATAATAATCGTTAAGCAACCACTACCAAAATATTTACGGCTATGAAATTAAGAGCAATCTCACAATAGTGGAAATATATACTATTTTGACTATTGATGCAATTTACTCGGTATCCTTTTACAGACAAGGCAAATATCTCAGTGTTAATATTAAATTATCTTTATATAAAATCTATTGATTTTGTATAAAATTTTAATATCAACTTAGTAATTGCTTAAAAGTTTAAAATGATAATGCTTTGGATTCGAACCAAAATCGTTCCATTTGGAAAATGAGAACTTTACCAATTGAATGAAATCGTGACCGGATTTCTGTTGCTAAAGTATTATCTAACAAAATAATACTTAAGTGAGTTATATTCTATCTTGAATAAACCACTTTTTAATAATATTAAAAGCTAATATTATTTAATCAAATGAATATTTCTTAAAAATATTCCCAAGATACCGGCATACATACTATTAATGTACCGTCTTATTGTTTCAAATAATAACATAAGTATCTTGCAAATTTATCTTATCATATATTATAAGACACATCAAGAAAAAAAGTCTGCGAACTCTTTTTTAAGTCCACAGATTTTTTTGCTTTTTTAAACGCTCTTTTATTAAATCAATAAATGATTCCGGCTCTATAACTTTTACGAATGGCCCAAATGATAATATTCTTATTACCATCTCCGTTCGGTCGCTGCTGTCATAATATATCTTTATACGGTATTTATTATATGATACTCTTTCAGCCTCTTTTTCAAAATGCGAAAAATGTATCATAACTCTTTCAAGTGCATTTCTATAATCGATAAGTTCTATAACAATATTTTCCTTATTATCCTTCGGCATAAAATGATTATTATTTAATTTGTAATCTGTCAAGATTTTGCAGTATTTTATCTTTGAAAGTCTTACTAATCTCAGATAGCTGCAGCCTGATGTTACAAGTCTAAATTTATCATCTTTTTCCGAATATTCTAATTTTTCAGGTTTTACAATAGCCTTATTTAAAATATTTTTTCTGTTAAAATAACTTAATAATAATGGTGAATTACTTTTAATTGCTGATAAAATTTTCCTAAAATTATATATATATTCTTCACTTTCATAAGGGTCTCCATCATTATATTTGTCAAATAACACATAATCGTCCTCTGTAAATAGAGGCTTAATATCTTCTAATATATCTGGTGATATGTCCATAAATAATTTTACTCTTTTATCAATTAATATTGATTTGAGCCATCTTTTCTCCAAAATAGTCATTGGTCTGTCAGGTTTATTTTTTATCGGAGTTTTATAATTTTCGTCAAGAAGCAGCCACTTATTTTCTTTTAATAATCTTGGAATTATAAGATTGCTTTCATTAAAAGCATTTTCCCGAATGATTTTTTCAATATCTTCATTTTTAAGATTGTTATCAATAGCTTTTGACAGTATTTTCGATACGGTGTTATAATACAAACCGTAAATTTCATTAAATAACATTTTACACCTCCTATTCAATATCATATAATTTATACATATCTTTAATATCTTTTTTAAATCTATCTTCTAATGCTTTATTCGAAAAATGTATATCTTTAATACGACATATAAATGTTCTTATCCAAGTAACAACCTCACTCGCATCAAATACATCTGCCTTAAATTTATATGTATTATCATCTATTTTTTCTATACTTCCGCATCTCTTTTCCCTTCTCAACCTATCCAAAATATATAACTCATCTTCATCTATATTTATGGTAAATTCAATATGCTGCATATGATTTTTATTGCATACTACACCCCACATATTACCTTGCACTCGTTCTGCAAAATCTCTACGCAATTTATTAAAATTATTTACAACATTACCTTCTTTTACTTTTGTTATATAATCTAATCTGTATGAACGAAAATCTTCCATAATATTATTATATGCTATTAAATACTGTCTTCCACTTTGTACACTCACAAATATTTTTATTGGTATAACTTCAATCTCCCTTTCAACATTTGAATGACGGGTATAATTACTTATAATAATCGATTCTTTATTTGACATCGCATCAAACAATTTATATAATACCTCGCTGTCAATAGCCTGTACTATATAATGATGCTTAAAAATAAAACTGCTGTCTTTATTATCTAATTTATCCAGCAAATAACTGCCTATTACACCGCAAAATCCTACTTCTGAAAAAAATAATATTATATCTTTAAATTTACTTAGTTCTATTTTATCAACTACAATATCATATATATTTTGCTTTCCTATTTTTTCGACACTTAATAAACCTATTTTTACATATTCATTCAATTTATTGGCAATAGTTTTATCATCAAAAGATTTTTCTATATCAAAATAACTTAAATAATTAATATATATCTTTTCTTTAATTTCACTAACTGATAGTTTGCTGTTATTCACAAAAATATCCATTAATATAAAATGTAATGTTATATCATTATCTGTAAAACTTTTAGATTTTAATGCCCTATATAATGGATTTGCTTTGACTTTTCTACTGTCAATATTGATAAATATTCTTTTTCCGCTTTTAGAATTTCTAAATCCCATATATCCTTCTAAATAACTTTCTATTCGCCTTTTTTCATCATCATAAGAACGACTGCTTTTCTTATTAAATTCCTCCCTGCTTTTAAATCCATAAATATAAAATTCTCTAATATAATCCCGAATTTTTTCAAAATTTTTTATAAGCTCGGTATATGATGACATAGTATTCACCTCACTTTATTTATAATTATATACACTTCGACAAATAAAAACAAGCACATACAGATATATCGCTCTGCATATGCTTGTCTTTAATTTAATCTATTGATAATACCTTATAATCTTGTGCCTCTACTGCATCTTTCAAAATATCGTTTGCTACATCTTTATTAAGACTGACTATCGCTGTGCCATCTGTATGACTTACTATCGCTTCATTTACTTGTGGCAACGCCTCCAAACTTTTCTTAACTCGTGCCTCACAATGTCCGCACATCATTCCTTCAATTTTAATTGTTCTTTTCATAGTATCGTACTCCTTTAATTTATTATTAATATTTTTTGTTTTGATTTTTTTATTTCTATAAGACTTATTTATATTTACTAAATTCAGCCTTAAAGCGTTTGTAACAACACAAAAACTTGATAAACTCATAGCTGCTGCTGCAAACATAGGATTTAACTGCCAACCTAAAATCGGTATAAATAATCCAGCTGCTATCGGTATTCCTATTGTATTATAGAAAAAAGCCCAGAATAAATTTTGATGTATATTCTTCAATGTTGCTCTACTCAAACGAACTGCCTTTGGAACATCTTTTAATGTACTTTTCATTAATACTATATCGGCAGAATCAATAGCTATATCAGTACCTGCACCTATTGCGATACCTATATCTGCTCTTGTCAATGCCGGAGCATCATTCATACCATCACCGACCATAGCAACTTTACCTTTTTTCTGCAATGAACGAATTACGCTCTCCTTACCCTCCGGCAATACCCCTGCAATAACTTCATCTACTTGAGCTTGATTTCCTATTGCGTTAGCGGTTTTTTCATTATCACCAGTCAACATTACAATTTTTATACCCATATTTTTTAATTCTTTTATTGCCTCAGGACTATCTTCTTTTATGGTATCCGCTACGGCTATAATTCCTATCAACTTATTATCCCTTGAAAATAAAAGCGGAGTTTTTCCCTTCTCTGATAAAGATTCTACTTTTTCTTTTATCTCATTCGAGATGGTTACATTGTCAGAAATAAACTTAAAACTTCCTCCTATAATTTTATCATTATTTTGAACAGCGGACAACCCATTTCCGGATAATGCTTTAAAGTCAGATACTGCAAACGGTTTTATATCCATTTCTTCTGCTTTTCCTATAATTGCCTTCGCTAACGGGTGTTCACTTTTTATCTCTAATGAGTATGCTAAACGCATAAGTTCTATTTCACTTGCATTATTTATCGGTATTATATCTGTAACTTTTGGTTGTCCATTTGTTATTGTTCCTGTTTTATCAAGTGCTACTATTTGTATCTTACCGGTTTCTTCCAAAGATGCGGCTGTTTTAAATAGTATGCCATTTTTTGCACCTACACCATTGCCTACCATTATTGCAACAGGTGTTGCTAATCCCAATGCACAAGGACAGCTTATTACTAATACCGAAATTCCTCTTGCTAACGCAAAACCAAATCCAGAACCTGTTAATAGCCATATCAACATTGCAGCTATTGATATGCAAATTACCATTGGTACAAATACTCCTGATACCTTATCGGCTATTTTTGCTATTGGTGCTTTTGTGGCTGAGGCATCACTTACCATTTTTATAATCTGTGATAATGTAGTATCTTCTCCTACACGAGTAGCCTCACACTTTATAAATCCGGATTGATTTATAGTTGCTGATGAAACTTTATCACCTATTGCTTTATCTATTGGAATACTTTCTCCCGTTAATGCGGATTCATCTACGGCACTATTGCCCTCTATTATTATTCCATCAACTGCTATATTTTCCCCAGGCCTTACAACAAATATATCGCCCCTTTTAATTTCCTCGACAGGTACTTCTGTTTCTTTATCATTAACTATAATAGTTGCCGTCTTAGGTGCTAATTTCATAAGATTTTTTAGCGCATCTGTTGTTTTGCCTTTGGAATATGCTTCAAGTAATTTACCAAGTGTTATTAATGTCAGTATCATACCCGCTGATTCAAAATAAAACTCGTGCATATACATCATAACTTTATTATGGTCGTTTGAAATTTGTGCTGATGTCATAGCAAATAATACACAAGTGCTATATAAAAATGACGCCATAGACCCTAATGCTACTAATGTATCCATATTTGGTGCTCTATGAATAAATCCTTTAAATCCGCTAATAAAAAACTTCTGATTTATCACCATAATTATAGCCGTCAATATTAACTGCAGCAATCCGATAGCTATATGATTATTTTCAAAATATTTTGGAACTTTCCAATTCCACATAGTATGTCCCATAGAAAAATACATTAATATAACTAAAAATATTAATGAGGCTGCTAATCTATTTCTCAAAATAGGAATTTCCTTATTTTTAAAAATATTATCATCACTTTTAGATTGTCCAACATTTTTGGAATTTTTTAATTTTGCACCATAACCTGCCTTTTCAACAGCGGAAATTATATCCCCAATATTTGCTGTTCCTTCTACGGTCATAGAATTTGTTAACAGGCTTACTGAACACGAAGTGACACCCTTAACTTTCAATACAGCTTTTTCGACACTTGCACTACAAGCCGCACAACTCATTCCACTGATTAAATATTGCTCCAATTTATACTTAAACCCACCTTTCTCTATTTCATAAGTTTTTGTAATGTTTCAACCAATTCGTTAATAGTTTCATCATTACCGTTACGAATATCATTTGCGACACAGGTTTTTATATGATTAGCTAAAAGTTCCTTATTAAATGAGTTAATCGCTGCCGTTACCGCAGAACATTGGATTAATATATCTGTACAATAAGCATTCCTTTCAACCATTCTTTTTATTCCTTTTATTTGACCTTCTATACGATTTAGTCGATTGATTAAACTTTTATATTCATCTTCGGCTCTCTCTTTAATTTTATGACAACAATCTTCCATTAATTATACCTCCTTATAAAGCTATTATATACCCCGTACCCGTATATGTCAAGCTATATACTATACTTTTTATAAAAAAATTGAAAAAATTTAAATTTAGGGGTTGCTTTTTAAAAAGTATTATGATATAATAGTCAAGCAGTCAAAATTGCGTTGTTAGCTCAGCTGGATAGAGTGTTTGACTACGAATCAAAAGGTCGGGGGTTCGAGTCCCTCACAGCGCGTCTGTATTTAAATCCCATTATTAAGCATAAAACGCTTGATAATGGGATTTTTTCGTTAATTTCTATTATTTTGAAGTCAACTTCTTTTTTATATTTTTCATTTATGTAATCCTATACTTTCATTTTTACCACCTCTTTTCGGGTATAGAAAAACCGCTCTGATTACTCAGGGCGGTTGAGACACTAATTATTAAATAAATAATTAAACAAAAAATCCGACTCCTCATTTGTAAGAATTGAAAAAGGATTTATTTTTGAATCGTCTTCATAATCAGAAATATCAGGTTTATATGTTTCAGGTGTAAAGCCCAATTTTTTACATATGCTATCATATGTTATTTCCATAAAAATACCTCCATTTCAATATTTTCCCTACGAAACACATCTAACATTTTATAGATACTATTCTCTCCTATATTTTCATTATAGATTTTTGTATGTAGTTTGTCAAGCAAAAAATCCACACGAAAGAGATCATATTCTCCCAACACTTTATATTTATAAATATTACCGTTATGGTAATAATTTGTCAAATAATTTTTATATCGTACATTTCATCATACTTATTCGCAAGCTCAAGGATTACACCAGATAACTTTATCATTTCGTCAACTTCATATGCGTTAAATCTTTCTTGGAGTTTTTCAAACATTTCTATCTTTTGTTACAGTATTCATAGTACATAGGATATCCTTTGTTATTTTGATTGTGGTAAATTAACTGTAACAAATCAATTGTAATCCTACAAAAAATTTATAAATATTTTCAAAAAGGTATTGACAATACGCCTTATTTATGTTAGTATATTATTGTTGCTTGGAGAGATGTCCGAGTGGTTTAAGGAGCTAGTCTTGAAAACTAGTGATACCGAAAGGTACCAAGGGTTCGAATCCCTTTCTCTCCGCCACCTTAAAACTCAATCCTCGAAAGAAGGTTGAGTTTTATTAAAAAGTTTATAAATTAGTATTTCACTAATGGAGGATTACTCAAGTGGTGAAGAGGCTCCCCTGCTAAGGGAGTAGGCCGGGAAACCGACGCGAGGGTTCAAATCCCTTGTCCTCCGCCAAAACCGCATTATTGCTGACTTTTTCGGTATAATGCGGTTTTTTTATTTTATTAAAGTCAATGAAAAGTATTTGAAAATTACTAAGAATATGTTTTAGCTTCCCTCAAAAAATTATGTAATTTCTGAATATCTTTTCCTGCCATTGTATTTTAACTCGTCTTTTATTATAAATTATCATATAAGTCTTCTGTAAAAGTAAGACTGCCCCTATACCCTGCATATGTACGATTGAATATCAATCTTTCGCTCATTGGAAACGATGCCAGAATAAACTGTATATCCTTTTCTAAAGCAACCTCACGGTCATTGCTGCTGCCAATTAACAGCGTTATTTCTTTTTCCTCATTCAGCAAAGCCTGATTGATTTCATACTGATCTGCTGCAAATACCACTTTGGGCGGTACTGCATATTCCATATCGTTTATCTGTTCAATTATACGTTCTTTATCGCCGGGACGGAAAATAGGTTCAGAAATGATAACAAGAACAGGCGTGAAACTAAAATCATTTGCCAGATATCTTGTAATACCAACTGCATTGCTTGCATCTGCAACAACTGCAAATCGCTTCCAGCTTACAACGCCGATAGCTTGTGCCAGATAATTATAAACATACTGTTCTTCAGACTGAATCACAATATCCACTAATTCATTATCCAGATTCAAAGCCTCTGCAACTACTCTTACGAATTTTGTTGTATCAGTTGCTCCGATAAATATTCCGGGTATTCTAATACTCGGAACACCAAATTTCTCCTCAAACTTCTTTGCAGGTCCTTTGAAAAGCCACGGATTCACAATAATATTCAGTGCTGCACCGGAGCATTTCTTAATATCCTCTATCCCCTGATTTTTTGTGAAAAATGTGTTGACTTTTAGTCCGAGACGGGAAAGAATACGATCTATCTCTTCAAGAGTTCCACTCCAGAAAGGATCGTGATAAGGAACAATTCCAAAAATATTCACAAGCTTTTCATCTTTAGGAACATTTTCCTCAATAATCTGATCGATCATTGTATTCCATACAATTTCATATCCCAAATTACTGTCGCCTGCAAATCCCGGTGTTTCGATTGGATAGACTGCGTGACCTTTATTCTGAAATTCCTGTGTTACGCTTACAATATCATCTCCAATAATTCCTGCCGTACAGCCTGTAAGAACAAAATAAGCATCCGCATCTATGATATCTACTGCACCTTGAATCGTTGTACGCAATTTCTCTGTTCCGCCGAATACAACTTCTTTTTCCAGCATATTACTGGATGGAAGCGATACACCGCTGATAAAACAGGAGGACTTATGTCCTGACTGTCCTTGTTCAGCCGCCGTTGTCTGCATACAGCAGCCCGGTCCTGAATGTAAAATAGGACAAATTCTGTTGATCGCTCCCAGGACGGAATTGATTCCGGCAAGAACACAGCCGCCTCTTGGGTTTTCCATTATCTGTGACATATCAATTATCTCCTTTGATGTATTTAAAAGCGTCTTCCTGATACCACGAATCTTTATACGGCAATTTAACGTGTTGTGCAAGTTTGACATTAAATCCTGGATTCTGAAGTTGATCCGCAATTTTATTTCCCAAAAACAGCAATCCGTCATATCCCATTGTCGGACGTTTTCCGTCAAGTACATGAGTAGTCGGAATAGATAACTTCGACGCCCATTCCGGTACTCCGATAAACGCATCAGGTTTTAGTTTGCTAAGAAGATTCACCTGTTCAAAAGGCTGCATATTGGCAATATCCACAACAAAATTTTTGTGTATTCCGTTCAGATATTCAATATCTGTCTGTGCGTCTTCATCGTAAGTAGGCGTTTCAAGTCCGACAAGTTCCATTCCAAAATCATCAATTAAGGCTGCCGCCGCAAAAGAACGTCCTGTTCCGCCGCAGATGAATACTCGTTTTCCTTGCAGCCGTTTTTTCAGTTCAGCTACCAAGGGTTCAATACGCTCGTGCTCTTTTGCAATGATTTCCTCTACTTTCTTTTCCTTGCCGAGTACCTTTGCAATACCACGATACCATTTATCCGTATTACGAATGCCAATAGGCATAACGGTATGAGAATAGGGAATTTCGTAATCTTCCCAAAGGGTTTTCATAAACTCATCAGCGAAAACCTTACATATAGAAGTAGAAGCCTGTGCAGCAGGAATCTTTCTAATTTTCTCCAATGAGCTGTAAAACGGAATATAGTTTACTCTTGCACCTATCTGAGAAAGCATACGCTCCATTTCTTTCTGATCTGCATAGCTCACTGTTGTAGGAGCAAATAAATTCACAAGTCCTTCCTCTTTGGGTACAGGTTCTTTTTTGAGAATATATTTGTTAATCGCAAGAAATGCCGCATCAAAGCCTGATGCACATATCTTGGATTTGAATCCCTCACAATGAATAGGCACCATAAGCGTATCCGGATATTCCTGCTGTAAATCTCCTGCAATAGCGTCAATGTCATCTCCGATGATTCCGGAAGCACATGATGCGTAGATAAATGCCAGTTTCGGATTATAGCGTTCTACCGCCTTTTTTACAGAATCACGAAGTTTCTGCTCTCCGCCGAATACAACGCTTTTCTGATCGATATTCGTTACAATAACTCTTGGATTCTTGATATTCTTGATTCCTCTGTGGGCCTGTCCTACACGGTACATATCAACAGCCATAATGGAACATCCAACACAGCCCTGCGGTGAATGAGATATAAATACAGAATCTTCTAACGACATTAATGCTGCCATACTGTTTATTTGCTGGCATTGAAGTCCTTGTGCAAAGCTCCTGTCTGCTTTTTTCAGACAGCCTTTTCTGAAATTTTCTTCAACTTCTTTTCCTGTCGTTCCTAAATCGTTGATTCTTCCCGGTTTACTTTCACGCACACCAGAATATTGTATATTTGCCATAATATCCCCGCCTTTCTAATTATTACAGTTTGCATACATTGACTGCATATTTTTCTGCATTATCTTTTATATTTTTTATCAATGGTTTTTCACCACATACCTTACAGTTTTTATTTTTTACTGCAAATCTTGCAATTCGTGTTTCCATAGACAAACCGTCTATAATAAACATTTTACCGATAAGCAATTCTCCGATTCCCAAAATATATTTTATTGCTTCAAGTGCCTGAATACTGCCTATAATTCCTGCTACAGCACCAATAATCCCCGCTTGACTACAATTAGTAACCGTTCCGCTTTCAGGGATTTCCTCGAAGATGCATCTATAACAAGGATATTTTCCCGGAACATATGTCATTACCTGTCCCTCAAAACGCATTACCCCTGCATAACAGAACGGTTTCTTCTGCAATACACATACATCGTTGATGAGAAACTTGGTTTCAAAATTATCCGCCGCATCAATGATAAAATCGTATTTGTTTATGATTTCTTCTGCATTTTCTGCCGTAAGAAAATAAGAATATGCATTCACAGTAATTTTATTATTTAATTTTTGAAGTGCCAGTTTTGCAGATTCAGCCTTGTTCTGATTTACATTTTCCGTATTATGGATTATTTGTCTTTGAAGATTGGAAATGCTCACAGTATCAGCGTCCATAATGCCTATAGTTCCTATTCCCGCTCCGGCAAGATACAGAGCCGCCGGTGAACCAAGTCCGCCTGCTCCGATAATTAAAACCTTTGCATTTTTCAGTTTTCGCTGACCGTCACTTCCTACTTGTGGTAAAATAATCTGTCTGTCGTATCTGTTGATTTCTTCATCGCTAAGTTCTTCAGAATTATGAACCAGCCACTCCCTGTAACCGCCTGATAAATTATATGCATCATATCCACTTTTTTTCAGCTTTCCAACCAAAGGAATACTATTTTCACCATAAGTACAATAAACAATAATCCTCTTGTTTTCAGGAAAAGTGATTTTGTCAACACCGTTCCAATGAACAGCATTCGCTATATGGCCGTGCTGATAAGCGATTTCACTTCGCACATCAACATATATATAAGAATCCTCTGGCATAGCTGAAATCTGCTGTAATGTTAATTCCATATTCTATGAATCAACTCCGCCGCTCATAGCAATAATAGCCTTTTTATTCATCGCATCACCCCAATTCAATCATTCTGTCGATGCACAAGCGTGCTTTTTCAATAGTTTCATCATCAAGCAGAATTTCTTCTCCACCCACACCTGACACAGCATTATATACATCAACAAGAGAAGTTGCTTTCATATTCGGGCAAATCAGATTTTTGGACAGTGTATAAAAATGCTTCTTCGGACATTGATAGGAAAGATGCTGGGCAATACTGATTTCAGTGCCAATTATGAAATCTGATTTGTCAGATGCTTTTGCGTACTCCATAATTGCTGAGGTTGAACCGATAAAATCTGCAAGCATCAATACATCAGGTGTGCATTCCGGATGAACAAGCACCTCGGCGTTTGGGTGTGCTTGTCTCGCCGCCTTAACATCTTCCGAAGAAACCCGTGCATGAATCGGACAACCGCCCTGTAAAAGCTTAAGATTCTTTTCCGGTACCTGCTTTGCTACATAGTCGCCTAAATTGCAATCCGGAATAAAAAGAATATTCTTATTCGGCAAATTTCGTACAATTTTGACGGCAGAAGATGAAGTCACACAAACATCACAGATAGTTTTAAGCTCTGCGGTCGTGTTTATGTAAGCAACTACCGTATAACCCGGATATTGCTCTTTGACCATTTCAATCAGTTCCTTGTCCATTTGTTCCGCCATCGGACATCCGGCAGTAGAGTTTGCAAGCAACACCGTTTTATTTGGAGAGAGTATTTTCACAGTTTCCGCCATAAAACGCACACCACACATAATAACATTTTTTTGCGATGCATTCTTTGCCTGTACGCTGAGTTGGTAGGAATCCCCAGTAAAGTCGGCGACCTCTATAATTTCTCTTGCCTGATAGCTATGGGCAAGAATACAAATATCTTTTTCTTTTTTCAGTCGAATAATTTCCTCCTGGCATTCATTTATTGTCATAATGTTTTTATCCCCCAATTATTTAAACTGCAGTTCCTGTGCTTTTACAGTTACTCTTGTCCCTTTAGCAACTGATTCTGTTACAAATATATTTCCGCCAATTACAACATCTTCTTCTATTATAGTATCTCCTCCAAGAATAGAAGAACCGGAATAAATTGTCACATTGTCTTTTATAGTCGGGTGACGTTTTACACCTTTCAGATTTTGTCCGCCCTTTGTGGACAAACCGCCAAGCGTCACTCCCTGATAAATCTTTACATGTTCGCCGATTACAGTCGTTTCACCAATAACAACGCCTGTTCCGTGGTCTATGAAGAAGTATTTTCCGATAACTGCACCAGGGTGAATGTCTATACCGGTAATGCTGTGAGCGTACTCCGACATAATTCTCGGAATCATCGGTACACCAATCAAAGACAATTCATGAGCAATCCTGTAAACGGAGATTGCATATAATCCGGGATAGGATAATATGATTTCTGCTTTGCTTTCTGCTGCAGGATCGCCGTCATAAGCTGCTTGAATATCCGTTTCAAGATATTCTCGTATCTGAGGAATTTTTTCCATAAAATCAAATGTCATATTCTCTGCTTTATCTTCCAGTTCTGAATCGGTCATTTTAGTAAGCGGAAAACAATATCTCATCACAATCATAATCTGCTTGTTCAGATGAAATATTACATCCTCTATCGCAGCAGACATATTGTTTCTCAGACTGTAGATTTTATAGACTTTATCACTGTAATATCCGGGATAGAGAGTTTTAAGAAGTTTCTCAATAAGTTCAATGATTGCTTTCTTATCAGGCTGATTATACAAATCAGTATTATTGACATATTTATCATCTTCATAATCATTCAGTATTGTCTGAACAATCTGTTCTACTCTATTTTCATTCAACTTTCCCATGATCAATATTCCTCATTCTTGACAACTTCAGCAATATCATTCACCGGCTTTTCCAATCCTTCAATTACAATATGGTGCTTCTCCGCATAGTCCCACAATGCTGCATGAATAGCTTCTTCAGCAAGCAGGGAACAATGCACTTTTACAGGCGGCAATCCGTCCAGTGCTTCCATAACTGCTTTATTGGTAACGGTAAGCGCTTCCTGTACTGTTTTTCCTTTTACCAATTCTGTAGCCATACTACTTGTCGCAACCGCCGCACCACAGCCAAATGTCTTAAACTTTACATCTTTAATAATACCCTGCTCGTCAATATCCAGATAGATACGCATAATGTCTCCGCATTTCGCATTGCCAACTGTTCCGATGCCGCTTGCATTCTCAATTTCGCCTACATTTCGTGGATTTGTAAAATGATCCATAACCTTTTCACTGTACATACTTTTAACCTCTTTCTTGATTCTTAGTAAAGTCCTCATACAATGGCGACATATTGCGAAGTCTCTTAATGATTTTTTTCAGTTCATCTACAACAAAATCGATCTCCGCCAATGTCGTTTCTTCCGACAGAGTCAGCCTTAATGAACCGTGTGCAATCTCATGCGGCAGTCCGATTGCCAATAATACATGAGATGGGTCGAGTGAGCCTGATGTGCAGGCGGAACCGCTTGACGCACACACGCCGAGCTGATCCAACAGTATAAGCAACGATTCGCCCTCGATAAACTGAAAGCAGAAATTTGCATTATTTGGAAGCCTGTCTGTCGGGTGACCATTCAACCTTGTGTAAGGAATTTCAGATAGCACCCGTTCAATCAGATGATCACGGATCTCTCTTTCCTGCTTGATTCGTTCTGCCATAGTTTCTCCCGCAATCTGCGCAGCTTTACCAAATCCAACAATTGCAGGTACATTGGACGTACCCGCTCTCCTGTTTCGCTCCTGCGAACCGCCATGAATAAAAGAACGGATTTTTACGCCCTTACGGATATACAAAATTCCTACCCCTTTTGGCCCATTAAGTTTATGACCGCTTGCAGAAAGCATATCAATATGCATTTCGTCCACATTAATTGGAATATGACCATATGCCTGCACCGCATCTGTATGAAAAAGAATTCCGTTTTCGTGTGCAATCCTGCCGATTTCTGCGATTGGTTCAATTGTTCCGATTTCATTGTTTGCCGTCATAATAGTAATCAATATGGTATCCGGTCTAATTGCATTTTTTAGCTCGTCAAGAGAAATTTTTCCGTTCTCGTCCACATCAAGATATGTAATTTCACAGCCCTGCTTTTCCAGATAGGAACAGGTGTGCAGAATTGCGTGATGCTCAATTTTACTGGTAATGATATGCTTTCCTTTCGCAGAATACGCTTCGACAGTCGCTTTCAATGCCCAGTTATCTGATTCACTTCCGCCGCCTGTGAAATATATATCTTCAGATTTTGCACCGATAAGCTCGGCTGCCTGTGTTCTCGCTTTGTCTATCGCTTTTCTACTTTTCTCTGCAAAGCCATAGATTGCTGACGGATTACTGTAAGTTTGTCTGAAAAACGGAAGCATTTCATTCAAAACCGCCTCGCTTACCTGTGTCGTAGCTGCATTATCCAGATAAATGATTTTATCCATATATTTTCCTTCTTTCTTTATATTACATATTGATCTGTCCAAAGTTCATTCTGCCACTCAAGCATATCCGCAAGAGTAATTCCTTCAAGCACATCACTTATCGCCGTATAGAGTTTTTCCCATAAGCGGCGGCTTACGCAAGTCCCATTATTTTCACAAATAACACCATTTTCGCTGATACAATCCACAGGAGCTAAATTGCCCTCAACAGTTTTCAAAATATATCCGACTGTATATTTTTCCGGTGGATATTGTAACATATATCCGCCGCGTGAGCCCTTAAAACTTTTTACCAATGACGCTTTTTGCAAAACTGATACAATTTGTTCGAGATATTTTTCGGAAATATCCTGTCTTTTGGCAATATCTTTGAGTCTCACGGGTTCACCGTTATTATAGGTAGCGAGGTCAAGCATCAGTTTGATTGCATTTTGTCCTCTTGTTGATATTCTCATAAAGCACCTCCTATGGTATGAAATATCCTCTTACATTCTAATTATACTATATCTATAGGAATTGTCAAATATGTTTTTCCTATAACCTGTAGTATAATTCGCCTATAATGCCACTGACTTTTCCATATACACTAAAAGGGATGAGCTGCAAGAAAATTGCAAAACATCCCTTTTGACTAATCAAATCTGATACTCAATCGTTCCAATATCTCCGCCGAGATTAAGGATATCAAGAATTTTAGAACGATATACCTGAAATGTGTCCTGTGCTCTGGCACGAGGTCTTGGCAGTTCAATATCAATAACAGCTTCTACTTTCGATGGCCTTGCTGACATAACAACGACCCTATCCGACATATATATCGCTTCGTCCACATCATGTGTAACCATAATCATAGTCATGCTGTGTTTTTGCCATATTTCCAGAATTTCGTCCTGTAAATTCATTCTTGTAAATGCATCTAAAGCTCCCAAAGGTTCATCAAGAAGTAATACTTTTGGGTGACCTACCAATGCCCTTGCCAATGATGCACGCTGGTTCATTCCTCCTGAAAGCTGATGCGGATAAGATTTCTCAAACCCATTCAATCCTATCAAATCTATAAAATCCTGTACATCTTTTTTCTTGTCTTTATAAATATGTCTTGCCTTTAATCCAAAAGAAATGTTCTGTTCGACAGTAAGCCACGGAAAAAGATTAGAACCCTGAAACGCAAATCCACGATCGCTTCCTGGTTTTTTTATCTCCTTACCGTCCAGAACGATAGAACCGCTGCTTGGACGATCCAATCCGCCAATCAGACGCAGAAGCGTTGACTTTCCGCAGCCTGACGGTCCTATCAGACTTATAAATGTTCCTGGCTGAATATCAAGAGTGAAGTCGTTCAAAGCAACAATGTTTTCCTGCGAAGAATCCTGATTAACAAATTCCTTCCTGACATTTTGAATTGAAATATTTCCTACCATTTGATGACTCCTTTCTGCCATACCAGAACACGATCTCTTACTTTGAAAAGCAATGTTAGTATTAAAGAACATAGAACGGCTATTATAATTAGTCCTGCATATACACCATCATACATCATAACCTGTTTCTGCCAGTTGATATACCAGCCGATTCCACTTGAATTTCCGTTCATTTCAACCGCCATAAGTGTTGCAAAGGACGATACTGTTCCATAGAATACGCCCAAAAATATACTTGGCATCGCACTTGGAATCGCTACATGAATAACTTTATAGAATGTTGATGCACCTAATGTACTGGACACTTCAAAATGCACCTGATTTGTACTTTGTATACCGCTGCTTGTCATCAGTGTAACAGGGAACCATACCGCAAAAGCAATTAAAAATATATTTGCAGTATTCGTTGTCGGAAAAACGCTCAATGCAAGCGGAATCCAGGCCGTTGTCGGAATCGGACCTATGAACTTTGTCACAGGGTTTAACCAATATCCAACTTTTTTGTTATATCCCAGTGCAAGTCCTGTCAGAAATCCGATTGACGCTCCCCATATAAATCCGGTTATAAGGAGCTTAAGTGAACTGATTATGTTTTCCAAAAGAAAATATTTCTGCTCATATATCAAGCCAATTATTCTGTCAAGAGAAGGAAAATACAACGTTGGAAGCATTGTTGTTTTTGTAGTAATAATATTAATCAAAGCGATAAAAATGATTATGCCTGTAAGCAGCGGTGCTTTATGCACTAACCTCGATCTAAGCGTCCTCAAAAATACCGATGCAGCTGCAATAATAATATAGATTCCTAAAACAATCAGTATGAAATATACATAGTACGGATATTCTGTTGCTTTCTGCTTTCCGTTGTCGTTCAATCCGTAATATGCAGCAACGGAAAGCAAGACTGCAATTATCGTTAAAATTAATTTTATTATTATAGTAATATATCTCTTCATTATTTTTTTCCAATCTGCATTTCTCAGCCACAGCAGTCACTCATTATTTTTTTTTACTGTCAACGCTTGAAAAA
This sequence comes from uncultured Clostridia bacterium, assembly GCA_947625785.1. Lineage (GTDB taxonomy): Bacteria > Bacillota > Clostridia > Oscillospirales > Acutalibacteraceae > CANQPS01. Next base: position 17,874 of record CANQPS010000018.1, on the reverse strand, counting down.
GTTCCGTCTGAATTGTAAATATAGCTATCCGGAACATCATCGAATTTAGCAATATGATCTGATGTGAACTGCTCAATATCTCTTCCTTTTTTCAAATCCCCGATTTCAAGCAAATCTGTGCAGGCATTACGGAATGTATCTTCTATTGCACTTACAGATGGCTGATAATTGTAGGATTCCAAAAGCTTAGCATTATTTTCCAGGTCTCCGGAGCACTGATTGTTGTCAATCTGGAGCTTAGCAGAATTTTCCGGTTCAGCCTGGACATAAGCCGCTGCTTTCATCAACGCTCTTGTATAAGCGGCGGCAGCCTCAGGATGTTCAAGTGCTGCGGTTGTTGTCACAAACGCTGCACAACAATATTCTTCTTTAAATTTTCCATCTTCAGTGAGATCAAAGAGTTTTCTGAAATTGTATTCGCTTTCCGCCGATGAAGCTACAGGGTCATGCAGAGCAATAGCATCAACTGCACCGTTCTCCAAAGCAAGTGGTAAGTCCGTCAGATTATATACAACAAGTTCAACTTCCATATTGTCTGCACTTACACTGATTCCAAGGTCATTGAGAATTCGTTTCAGTGCTACAACGGAGGAATCGCTCATTCCCGGAACGCCTATCTTTTTTCCTTTCAAATCGGACATATCGTTGATACCGGAATCAGCGGCAGCATAATATTTTGTGCATCCTGTATGAATTCCGGTTGTAAAGGCAATTTCCAGACCGCTGTCTATCTGCGGTATAAGACTTCCTGTAAGACTTACACAGGCATCTATTTTTCCTGATGCAATCAAATCAGCCGTCTGCTGTATGTCGATTTCAACAAGTTCATACTTGATTCCGGCAGCTTTGAATTCTTCCTCAAAATATCCGTTATCTTCTGCAATATGAAGCGGAGCTAAACAAAGAGAACCGTTTGCTGTTCCTATCTTGAACACATATTCTTCGTTATCATTTTCACTGCTGCATCCTGTGAGCAATAATGCAGACAACAATGTCAGAACTAAAACGAATGAAAAAAGTTTTTTTAAATTTTTCATGATATTACCTCTTTTCTAATTAAAAAACCAGACAATCGAAGATTTCTGAAATTCAAAACCTCCAGTTGTCCGGTCAATTATAAATATATTTTATTTTCTAAGTGATTCGTGCCTGTCGATACGACTGTAATAGGCGGTTATTTTATAAAGAGCCTCCTCTATCGTGCAGTTTACATCGAACGATGATATAGCTTTTCGCTCCAGTTGCTTTTGAATATGAAAACCTATCTTTTTACAGACTATAGCCCTGCAATCTGAAATAAGCTCCACCTTTGAAGAAGCTTCTCCTTGTCCGCCACAGCCGGAACCGCACCCGCCTGAATTTCCACAGCCTTTAGAATTACAATTATTTTCTGCAACTTTTTCTTCTGTAATACAGATTCTTTCTTCGGATTTTTTGAATACACCGTCTGATACCTCATAAATCACAAAACTTTTTGCAGAACCAAAAGTTTCATTGATATTTTTACTGTCAGAGGACGCAACCGCTATTTTATAGGACATATTACCCTCCATCAGTTCCATCTCTGAACGGCAACGGAATAAATGTCCTCAATCAGCCTGATTCCGCCTGTATAGCCGACATAGAAGTCATCAAGGACAACTTTGTCCTGCACAGGCCACGAGATATTTAGGTAGTGACCGAATAACTTTTCGGTTAATTCTTTTTCGTAGTAACTGCCTAAAATAAGCGGATAGCCGTGGTAATCGTGGGACTGAATTTCGCTGTGAATTTTGTAACTGTCGGTCTCAAATTCAACTTCTGCCTTAATGCCGTAGTTGAGATTCTCAAATTCTGCACGGATTTGCTCCTGAAAATTTTTCGGCGTATCGTCCGTTATAAATTGTTTTGCCGGAACAAGTCCCAAATCGTTCACGAGAAATTTCGTGATTCCAAGCGAATATTGCGCATCTGCCACAACGGAAAACTGTTTGGCCATAACACGGGTTTCAAGGAACATATCTGCATATCGTTCAATGAGATAGTAATAATATTTTTCGTGTTCAGTAATAACTCTTTCTACATTTTCAGACGGAATACCTGCAAATTCCCCAACAGCACGCAGAAATTTACTTGTTTCAAATGCACCTATCGGCAAAGTCGGATAGTGCAGATAAAGAATACCGAGTTTTTTCTCCATTTTCTTCATATTGCCGACTGAAACCCACGGCGAAACAAGAAGATTAAATTGAGCTTTCGGAATTCTGTCAATATTTTCAATGCCACGTTCATAGCCGAAAATTGTGTTCGGCTTAAGTCCGATTTCCGCAATCAAATTTTCCAATTCACGAATATTGCCGAGCCAAAACAAATCCTGATACGGCACATCTGCCCAAATATTTACAAGACCTTGTTCTTTTTCGTCTGACTTTTCAAGATATTGCTCAATAATTGCGTCAATGACCTGTTCATGACCTTTGTAATTATTGCCCTTAAATCCTGCCGTAGATGCATAAATAACCGGCTTTTCGGCATTTTTAAAACGGCTTACCACTTCACCGGTATCATCTCCGACAATCTCCGGAATACAGCCGCTAAGCACCACAAATAAATCCGCATCAATAACTTTCAAGGCATTTTCAATTGTCGTTTCCAGTTTTTTCACACCGCCAAAAACAACATCTTTTTCATTGATACTCGTACAGGGGAAAATATTCGGCGAAAAATAGCCGCTGCTGCCGATTGAATCGGATAATTTTTGTGCACAGCCCGGACCTGAATGTAAAACCGGAATTGCTCTTGTAATCGCCTGAACAGTCTGCATTGCACCCAATGCGCATTTGTACCTCTGTTTGTCAAGTAATTTAGCCATTACTTTTTCGCCTCCTCAAGAAATTTGTCAACATTCTGCTGATACCACCAGTCAGTATATGGCAATTTCACACGTTTTGCGAGATTTTGTTCAAAACTCCTGTTGTGAATGCTGTCGAGAATTGATTTTGCAAATTCAAGCGTATGTTTATAGCCGAAAATCATGTACTCATCAGCAACATAAACGGCAGGTGTGCCGTTTTTTATTGCCCAGACCGTCGAACCCGGATGACGGGAAAGATACAAATCCGGCTGATATTTGTGCAGAATGTTCATAACTTCATAATTCTGTTGGTCGGCAACGCTTGCCTCAAAATCGACACCGTTTTCAAGCAGATACTCCATAGACGGCGGAACATCGCCGTTTTCGTACTTCTTGTCATAATGCCACGCCAATGCCCAAACGACTTTAATTCCAAGTTCATTCAGCACACGTGATACCTCAAAAGTGTAGCCGGGACCCATTCCCAGAACGGCACGCAAGTCTTTGATTTCTTTTTTGATTTCCTCAATCTGCGGAATGTAGATTTCACGCTGTTCAGCGATATATTTTTCAACAGATTCACTTCTGTCAGTTACTTTGCCGATTTCACGCAGCCACGTCTCAAAACCTACGATTCCAAGCGGATTTATTGTTCTGATATACGGAACACCGTATTTTTCTTCCAGACCGTTGCCAAGATAATTTCCAAGAGTACCGCAAATGCAAGTTGTCGCAAGTGATTCCGAAATGTGGCTCAATTCCTCAACAGTTGAATTGCAGTAGAGGAAAATCGGCTCCAAATCAAAATTCTTGAAAATTTCAATAATTTCCGGTCTTGCACTCTCATAGAAATTCTTGAAATTTATTGTGCTGCGTTTTTGTTTCGGCGGCTGGACTATTGCACTCAATACTGCATGGTCTGAAATATCAAAGCCTGTTGCCCATATTCTTGACTTGAAACCTTCGCAGTGAACTGCAACAATCGGCACATCAATTTCATCACGGACTTCATCAACAACGCTGTCAATATCTTCACCGATAATTCCTGTTGCACACGAACTTGTCACGAAAATTGCCTTTGGAGAATATCTCCTGTTGACCTCAAGAATGATTTTCCGCAAGGCTTCAGCTGATCCGAAAATTGTATCTTTTTCGTTCATATCTGTGCCGACATAAACTGTATCATTTGTAACGCCACGCTTTTTCGCCATAACTTTATCAAGGTAATATGTACCTGCACTTGCCACGGAACAGCCTGCCGGACCGTGGTGAATGATTGCAATATCACGGATTGCTGAGAGTTGTCCCAATGCGCAGCTTGAAAGACAAGTGCTTGATTGCGAAAAGCAACGTGAACAGCCTCTCAAAGTACCACATTCGCTCTGTTCCGCAAGGTCGCCGAGAGTGCCGATATAGCCTGTAATTGAGCCGATACGGTTTTCTCTTGTAGCAACATTTGAATTGTTAAGATTTATCGCCATAAAAATTCCCCCTATTATTATTCAACTTTAAAATCCTCATTGAACATATTTGTAGAAAGGTAACGCAAGCCTGTATCGGGCAGAACTGCAACGATTGTTTTTCCTGCATTTTCGGGTTTTTCCGCAAGCTGTAGGGCAACATAAATTGCCGCACCCGATGATGCTCCGACAAGTATTCCGTCTGTACGGGCAACCTCTCTCGCCGCCGCATATGCCTGATTTGTGTGGACTTCATACCAGTCATCGTAGACTTTTCTGTCCAGATTTGCCGGAATAAAACGCTCCTCGACATTCTCGAACGGATGAACGCCTGTAATTTCTTCCTGTTCAGGATTTTCAGGTGTCTGAAAAGAATCCGGCGTAGGCTGAATGCCGACAACCTTAATATCAGGATTTTTTGATTTCAGGAAATTTCCAGTACCGGAAAGAGTGCCGCCTGTGCCGACATTCGCAACGAAAATATCAACTTTTCCGTCCGTATCTTCCCATATTTCCGGACCTGTAGTGTTGAAATGAATTTCCGGGTTTGCGGGATTTCTCGTCTGGTCTGCAAACCATACTTTCTCATCTTTCACAGCTCTTTCAAGTGCCTTAACACATTCAACAAAATCAGCACCGTATTTTTTCATACTTTCCACAATTTCGGGAACTTCTGTTATTTTCACCGTCTCACCGCCGAAAGCGTGAATTACCTGAAAGCGTTCACGGCTTACTTGGTCTTGAATATAAACACGGAATTTATAGCCTTTTGCCGCCGCAATTGCCGCAAGACCGATTCCGGTATTTCCGCTTGTGAGTTCTACAATTGTATCGTCTTTTTTGAGTTTCCCAGACTTTTCGCCGTCCTCAATCATAGCAAGCGCTATTCTGTCCTTGACACTCTGGTTGGGATTGAAATACTCAAGTTTTACAAGAATTTTTGCCTTAAGATTGTGTTCCCTCTCAAAGCCGTGTATTTCAAGCAAAGGCGTATGACCGACAAGTTCCGCAATAGAATGATAAACTTTTGACATAAAAATCTCCCCCTATATTTATAATTATATATGATAATCATCAGCCGAATCCATAAGACCAAATTCAAGCAGAATTTCTTCCAGTCGTTCCTGTGTCATTGGCGTTGGAATGGAAAAATTCGTGTTGTTGATAACCGCTGCCGCAAGATTTCTGTATTCTTGTGCCTGATTGGAATCCGGCTTATATTCAATTACAGTTTTCTTGTTTATTTCCGCACGCTGAACAATATTGTCACGCGGTACAAAATACAAAAGCTGTGTGCCAAGCTCTTTCGAAAAGGCACGGAGCAAATCAAGTTCACGGTCAACATTTCTGCTGTTGCAGATTATACCGCCAAGACGCACACCGCCTGTTCTTGCATAACGCCTTATTCCTTTTGCAATATTATTTGCGGCATAAAGAGCCATCATTTCACCGCTTGCGACAATGTAAATTTCTTTCGCCTTGCCTTCACGGATTGGCATTGCAAAACCTCCGCAGACAACGTCGCCAAGGACATCATAAAATACATAATCCAAATCATCAGTATATGCGCCTAAATTTTCCAGCATATTGATAGAAGTGATAATTCCACGTCCGGCACAACCTACGCCCGGCTCAGGTCCGCCCGATTCCACACATCGTGTACCGCCGTAGCCCTCTCTCATAATCCTGTCAAGTTCTATATTTTCACCCTCGTCACGTATCGTATCAAGCACCGTTTTCTGTGCAAGTCCGCCGAGTAAAAGCCTTGTGGAATCGGCTTTCGGGTCACAGCCAACAACCATTACTTTCTTTCCATGTTCGCAAAGTCCGGCAGTTAAATTTTGCGTTGTTGTGGATTTTCCAATACCGCCTTTTCCGTAAATTGCAATCTGTCTAATTTCTGACATCTTTATCTATTCCTTTCAAATAAATTCTGTACCTCAACAAATGAAACTGCTTTTTTAAGTGCATCTTCCACCATAAGAGGAATTTCAAACGGCGTAATGCCGAGACTTTCAGCCTGTTGTTGTGCATATGCGCCTATTCGGCTCACAAGCAGAAAACGGCAGTCCTCTATGAGTTTCAGATTTCTCAGCACTGCATTTTCGTCATGTTCTTTTGAAATGCAGGCAGGTTCTGTGTGGCGTATTTCCGATTTTGTAAAAATATTGTTATGCACTTCATAAATATAAAACTGATTTGTATGACCAAAGTGCTGATTGACAACAATTCCGTCCGAAGTTGCAACAGCAATTTTATAATTATCCATGTGAGAACGTCTCCTTTACGGAAATTCTCCTCTGATAAATTTGCTCGCCGTACTCCGATTTTCCGGGAACACCTACAGCATCAGCACGGCAATGCTGACAATGCCTGAAAACATCGATATATTTTCCGGCAAGCGTTCTGGCTTTGTCAATTTCCACACAAGTCGGGGCTGAATATCCGGACAATTCAAACTGCGGAATAAGCGGAATAATATTGTAAATTTTTGCACCGGCTTCACTTACGGTTTTCGCAATTTCCTCAATATGTCCACCGTTTATTTCCGGAACAAGAACCGTATTGATTTTAACAGTCACACCTGATTCAGCAATTTTTTCAATGCCTTTCAGCTGATTTTTAATCAAAATTTCCGCACCCTCAACACCGTAATAAATTTTACCGTGATAAATTATATATTTATTTAATTTTGCCTCAATCTCAGGGTCGACGGCATTCACCGTCACGGTGAGGGAGTCAATTCCAACATCAATAATCTCGTCTGCACGTTCATCCAAAAGCAATCCGTTTGTACTCATACACTTGATTAAATGCGGAAACCTCTCCCTAATTTTTCGGAAAGTTTCAAGTGCGTAATCCGTTGCAAGCGTATCGCCCGGACCTGCTATTCCTGCAACGGTAATTTCCGGACAAATCGCAAGAGCCTTTTCAAGAATTTCGATGCTCTCGTCCGGAGTGATGATTTTTGAAGTCACGCCGGGACGGTTTTCGGTGTCATTTATCGCCCTTTCGCAGAAACGGCAGGCAATATTACAACCCGGACTTACCGGAAGATGTATTCTGCCGGCGTTATTTTTCTGTCCGCCGAAACAAGGATGCGATTTTTGCAAATTTTCATATGTATTGCTCAAAATATCACTTCTTTCTGTTGGGATTTTTTGTCAATATGGCGATGCCGGACGGATTCGAACCGCCAATTTCGGTTTTGCGGACCTATGCCTTTCCAACGGCTACAGCATCGTAAAACAGAAAAATCGGAGGAATTGCAAGCGAAATTCACTTAACAAAACCTCCGGTCGTTCCGGTCAGCTTTTTAATCTGTATTTTTCTGTTTTATCTATCTGAATAATTTTCCCATCTTGCACAATCAGGGTAATACTTCCGTATTTCATAGTACCAAGGAGATTTTCAAGCATTTCTAAATGAGAACTCTGCTTTTTTTCAGCTGTTTCGCTCATTCTGCATTCACCCCCATTCAAAAAGCTGTTATCAGTTATTGCTGAAAAGAGGAGTTGACAAATATCTGTCGCCCGAATCCGGCAGAAGAACGACGATTGTTTTTTTCTTGTTTTCAGGTCTTTCCGCAAGAATTTTTGCTGCTTTAAGTGCCGCACCTGAAGAAATTCCGACAAGTATTCCCTCACTTACCGCAAAAGCCTTACCTTCTGCAAATGCGTCTTCATTTTCTATTGCAAGCACTTCATCATAAATTTTCGTGTTAAGTGTATCAGGGACAAAGCCTGCACCGATTCCTTGAATTTTATGTGCGCCTGCTCTGCCTTTTGAAAGAACAGGTGATGAGGCAGGTTCTACAGCTACAATTTTTACGTCAGGATTTTTTTCTTTCAGATATTCGCCGACACCCGTAATTGTACCGCCTGTTCCCACGCCTGCAACAAAAATGTCAACTTTTCCGTCTGTCTGCTCCCATATTTCCGGACCTGTCGTTTTTCTGTGAATTTCAGGGTTTGCAGGATTCACAAATTGTCCGAGGATTACAGCACCATCAATTGATTTTTGCAGTTCTTCTGCCTTTGCGATAGCGCCTTTCATTCCCTTTGCACCCTCTGTAAGAACAAGTTCCGCACCGTAAGCCTTGAGGAGATTACGCCTTTCAACGCTCATCGTATCGGGGAGTGTGAGAATTGCTCTGTAACCTTTTGCCGCTGCAACTGCCGCAAGTCCAATTCCCGTGTTGCCGCTTGTAGGTTCAATAATCGTTGCACCCTCTTTGAGAATGCCTTTCTTTTCTGCATCTTCAATCATCGCAAGGGCGATACGGTCTTTTACCGAGCCTGCCGGATTGAGATACTCCAGTTTTGCAAGAACTGTCACATTTTCAATTCCTGCTTTCCTCTCGTAGCGGTTAAGCCTGAGAATTGGCGTTCCGCCGATAAGTTCGAGTGCACTTTCCTTAATATTACTCATAATAATTACCTCCATAAGTTCATTTTATTTATTTCCTACAATACTACTGTGTTTAGTATGTTTATAGTATACCAGATTTTTTCAGTTTGTCAAGAGGGTGGGGTATACGATTATTCTATTACCTGAGATAGGCAAAGGCTATCATAAAAAATCGACCTGAAAATCACAGGAACGATTCTCAGGTCGTTTGATTTTTTTAAAGAGACATTTTCTTTCTGAAGCTTTCAAGACGATTCAGAGCTTCATTAAGCGTACTGCTCTTTTTGGCAAAATGAAGTCTGATATAGCGATTTTCAGGTTCTTTGAAGAAGCTCGAGCCCGGTACCGCTCCTACTCCGACTTCCTTTGCCAGCTTCTCGCAGAATACAAGATCACTTTCATAACCAAATTCTGAAATATCCAACAGAACATAATAAGCTCCCTCCGGAGTTGTATGAGAAATTTTCAAACCGTCCAGACCGTTCAGGAGCAGCTCTCTCTTTTCCGTGTACTTTCTTTGCAAATCCTCATAATAATCATCACCGAAACGAAGTCCCACGACCGCAGCCTCTTGCAGCGGAGCAGGTGCTCCGACTGTCAGAAAATCATGTACTTTCCTGACAGTGTCTATAATATACGGAGAGGCGATTACATATCCCAAACGCCAACCTGTGATTGAATAAGTTTTCGAGAGCGAACCGCAGGAAATCGTCCTGTCTCTCATTTTTGGCAATGACGCAAAATATGTGTGCTTGTGCGGCACATATAAAATATGCTCGTAAACCTCATCCGTAATCACAAATGTATCGTATTTTTCCGCAAGGTCAGCAATGATTTTCAGCTCATCATATGTAAATACTTTTCCGCAAGGATTTGACGGATTGCACAGAATCAATGCTTTAGGCTTTTTCTTAAATGCATCTTCCAGAACGTCCGCATCAAATGAAAATTCAGGCGGAACAAGAGGTACATAAATCGGCTCTGCACCCGAAAGTATTGTATCTGCACCGTAATTTTCATAAAAAGGCGAAAACACAATCACTTTATCGCCCGGATTTGTAACACTCATCATTGCCGACATCATAGCTTCCGTACTTCCGCAAGTCACGACAATTTCACTGTTCGGGTCAATTTTCATTCCCGTGAAATGTTCATGTTTTTTTGCAAGTGCTTCACGGAAATTCTGTGCTCCCCATGTAATTGAATACTGATGAAAATCTTCATTTGCCACTTCTGTAAGCCTTTTCAGAATTTCTTTAGGCGGTTCAAAATCAGGAAATCCCTGTGACAAATTCACTGCTCCGTATTTGTTTGAAATTCGTGTCATACGGCGAATAACTGAATCGGTAAAATCCGCCGTTCTTCTTGAAAGTTTAGGCATATTGCACCCCCTTAAATGCTGTAGTCAAGATTTCTCTCGTCAATAATCCTTCTTGATTTATGCTCCGAACGTGTATTCAATCCGCCGTCATTATGAACAACGACGCTATACGGCTTTACGCCGATTCTTGCCTTGAGGGCTGTTGAAACTTCCGCCGAAACTTCCTCGTCACTCTTGGAATTATCTGCACTTTTCTCGATTTCAACAGAGTATTTGCAGGTATAATCCTTTTCAAAAATGCGGATAAGATACTCGCCTGTAATGCCCTTAATATCGCGTATAACCGCCTCAATATCGCTCGGAAATACATTCACTGCAGAGACGATAAACATATCATCTTTTCTGCCGTTTATATGTATTCTGCCGTGAGTGCGTCCGCATAGGCAAGGAGTTCTGTCTATCCAGCCAATATCGCCCGTGCGGAAACGAATCATTGGTCTTGCCTTTTTGCGGAGCGTTGTGAATACAAGTTCTCCGACTGAACCGGGCGGAAGTATTTTCCCTGTGTGCAGGTCAACAGTTTCAACAAGTATCTGGTCTTCACAGATATGCAGACCGTCCTTTGCTTCACACATTGCCGCACAAGCTCCGAAAATATCGGAAAGTCCGTAGAAATCATACAATTCAGCACCCCAGAGTTCTTCTATTGCCTTGCGTGTTGAATCAATCGAACCACCCAATTCACCGGCAACAATAATTTTCCTTATTGACAAATCTTTTTTCGGGTCAATTCCGCTTTTCAAAGCCTTTTCACCGAGTTGCCATGCATATGACGGACTTGTCCATAGAATTGTAGGCTGATATGTTTTCAGTATATACAGCAACCTTTCACTTGGCAATGTTCCGCCCCATATGCACAATGCTCCTGTATTCTGTGCACCAATAACATCAGGGCCGCCGACATACAGCGAAAAATTCAGTGCATGAACATACCTGTCGTTGGGTCTCATTCCTATCTGCCAGAACCAGCGGCTTTCGGTATCCTGAAATTCATCAAAATCCTGCTTTGTAAAAGGACTCATTGTGGGAACCCCCGTTGAACCTGTGGATGTAGAAATAAATACAACATCCTCCTCCGGAACTGCCGCAAGCTCGCCAAGGAATGAACCTACTCCCTGTGTGTCACGTTCCGTCTGCTTGTTGATAAACGGAAACTTGGCAAGGTCAGAAAGCTGATGGATATCCTCTGGCTTTACGCCTGCCTGATCAAATGAACGCTTGTAATAAGGCGAATTTTCGTAAGAAAATTTTACTATTTCTTTCAGCCTTTCCAATTGCAAAGCCTCAAGGTCTTTTCTGTCAATTGTTTCGATTTCCTCATTCCAATATTTTTTGTAAGCCATTAAAATCAATCCTTTCCAAATTTCCAGTTATTTCGTATCTTATCCCACTTTTCATCTCTGGATCTAATTATCAAATCTACATCATCATTATTAAGATGCCTGAATCTTCCCTGTTTTTTCAGATATTCCGCAACATCTGTAAACTGTTTCGGATTGTGATTCAGAATAAATTCGCCGTTTTCATATTCCGCAAGATACCACAATCCACAGTCAACAATTTCACGGGCGATTTCAACCGTATCGCTGACGGAAATTCCCCAGCCTGTGGGACACGGAGCAATTACATGGATATATTTTGTTCCCTTGAGCCCTGATGCTTTTTTTACCTTAGTGAGAAAATCCTCCATATATCCGATCGTTGCCGTGGCAGCATAAGCAATATTATGGGCGGCTGCAATCTCAAACATATTCTTCTTGGGACGGATATTTCCGTGAATATTTTTCCCTGCCAGAGTAGTTGTTGTTTTTGCCCCAAACGGAGTAAGTCCGCTTTTTTGTATTCCCGTATTCATATACGCTTCGTTATCATAGCATATGTACAGAATGTTGTCACCTCTGTCTATTGCTCCCGAAAGTGCCTGAATGCCAATATCCGCCGTACCGCCGTCACCTGCAAATCCGACCGCCGTAAAATCTGTAATGCCTTTTGCACGGAGTCCTGCTTCTATCCCGGTGAGCATTGACGCTGTTCCGGCAAATGTGGAAATTATTGCATTATTTGCAAAACAAAGCTGTGGGAAATTGAATCCGACTGCCGACATACAACCTGCCGGCAAAACGGCAAACGCATTTTTTCCAATCACTTTAAGAGCGTTTCTTACGGCAAGACTTCCTCCGCATCCGGCACAGGCTTTATGTCCGTAAAAAAATTCGTCTTTTGCCAAATCTTTGACTGTCATTTTCATTCACCGCCTTAAATTTCGATAAAATTAATATGTTCCGCACCTTTTTCGATTAAATCAAATATTTTTTCAATATCTTTATGCGAAATATTTTTGCCGCCAAGTCCGCCGATAAAATTGTAGGACGGAATACCAATTCCGGCTTGAAACAGTGCAGAATTTACATTTGTAAAAACAGTTCCTTCATTTCCGAAGGAAATATCTTTTTCCAAAACGCCGACAGCCTTTGCATTTTTTACAGCTGAAACAAGTTCCTCTGTTGGGAATGGTCTTAAATAGCGCAATCTTACAACTCCGATTTTTTTGCCCTTTGCCCTCAAAAAATCGGCTATTTCACGGCAAAGTCCTGCAATACTTCCAAGTGTTATCAATATATATTCGGCATCTTCTGTTTGATAAGTTTCAAGAAGTCCCGTGTACTTTCTGCCGAATATCTCAGCAAAATGTTTTTCAGCCTCTGCAATAATTTTCTTTGCTCTCAATAAAGCCCGATGTTCTTTATATTTGAAAATATAATTGTGTTCCGGTCCTGCCGAAAACGCAAGATTTTTCGGATTTTCAATATCAAGCCTGTTATCGGTTTCATATGGCGGAAGATATTCGTCCGCAAGCTCCTGCGTAGGAATATCTACAGTTTCATATGTATGTGTCAAAACAAATCCGTCCAGATTCACCATAAACGGCGTTGAAACTTCCCTGTGTTCTGCAATATAGTAACTCATCAGTGCAAAATCAAGTCCCTCTTGTGCATTTTCCGCATATGCCTGTATCCAATCGCTGTCAAGCTGTGAAATGCTATCACGCTGGTCACCGTAAATATTCCACGGCAATGCAGTTGAACGGTTGGCATTCATCATAACAATTGGAAAACGCCCTCCTGATGCGTAAAGCAGACATTCCGCCATATACAGAAGTCCTTGTGAGGAAGTAGCCGTAAATGCTCTTGCGCCAACAGCACTTGCCCCGATTGCACAAGATAAAGCTGAATGTTCCGATTCAACGTGAATAAATTCAGATTTCAGACTGCCGTTTTCAACCATTTCCGAAAGACGTTCAACAACAATTGTCTGCGGTGTAATGGGATAAGCTGATATTACTTGCGGTCTTGCAAGCCTTACGCCTTCAGCAAAAGCCTCATCACCTGACAGGAATTTCTTAGCCACTATCGTTCTACCTCCATTTCAATTGCATTCAGTTTGCAGATTTTATGACAAATCCCGCAGCCCTTGCAAAAATCATAATCAATTACAGCCTTTTTATTTTCAATGGAAATTACACCGTCCGGACAATATAAATAACATTGACTACAGCCAACACATTTTTCTACATTCACAACCGGTCTGATACTTCGCCAACCACTGTTGACTGATACAAGATAACCGGCTTCAAACGATGTATTTTCGGGAATATCATCAAATCCGAAATTTTCCTTTTCCCTGAGATAAGGTTTCATCTGCACACCCCTTTCAATGCATTGTCTACTGCCTGTTTGTTTTTCTCTTGTATTTTTTCAGGCATATATAATTCAATTGCTCTGTGCAGATCATCAGCAGTAACAATCCCCGATAATGCCGAAATTGCCCCAAGCATTACAGTGTTGAACATCGGAAGATGAAGTTCTTCTGAAATTGAATTTCCGTCAAATGAATAAATATTGTCGTCCGATTTTTTCTTTGTATTCACGACTACTTTTCCACCGGGTTTCAGCAGATTTTTCAGTGAATCGCTGTATAGTGTTTCATCAAGAATAACGATATAATCTGTTTTTTCTGTCTCACTTCTGTCTAAAATTGGTTTTATATTCAACTTTGTAAAAGCCCTTATCGGTGCGCCACGGCGTTCCGGTCCAAATGATGGAAAAGCAAGTGCATAATAAGCATTTCCTTTTAAGGCATAAGCAGCCCCCAGAAGTTTTGCCGCTGTAAATGCTCCCTGTCCGCCTCTGCCATACCATATTATTTCCGTCATTATTAACACCACCTTTTGCTTTCTGCATTTATTATATACCATTCATATAGGAATTGTTATATATATATTTTCCATTATACATTATAGGCTCAGCCTATTAAAGCATTTTTTATCCTCTCCAGTGCATCTTTCAGAATACTTTGCGGACAGGCAATATTTATACGCTGAAAACCCTCACCGCATTTGCCGAAAATTTTTCCGCTGTCAAGCCAGAGTTTCGCCTTGTGAATGATAATTTCATCAAGTTCATCGACTGAAAGACCTGTGTCACGGAAATCCAGCCAAACAAGATATGTTCCCTCTGTTTCAATCATATTAACTCCCCGAAGATTATTTTCCACGAAATTTCTGACAAATTCAAGATTTCTGCGAATATACGCCATCATTGCCATATACCATTTCCCGCCTTTGCTGTACGCCGTTTCGGTTGCAACAAGTCCCAGAACACTCAACTGGCTGATACCTGCGGAATCGACCTGTTTGCGGAATTTACGCCTTAGCTGTGTATTTGGAATAAAAATATTTGAAATCAACATACTTGCAAGGTTAAAAGTTTTACTCGGCGATGTGCAGACAATGCAATTCTGCTCATATTTTTCGCCAAGACTTGCAAAAACTGTGTGTTTACCCTGGAAAACAAAATCCTGATGAATTTCGTCACTCACAACAATAACACCATATTTCAGACAAATATCGCCGATTTTTCGGAGTTCTTCAACTGTCCAGACACGACCAACGGGATTATGAGGACTGCAAAGCAGAAATAATTTGACATTATTTTCAACGATTTTTCGCTCAAAATCGCCGAAATCAATATGATAGCGGTTATCTTTGCCAAGATATAGGTCATTGCTTACCACTTTTCTGCCGTTATCTTCAATCACTTCCGAAAACGGATAATAAACCGGTTGTTGAATCAGAATGCCGTCATTTGGTTGTGTATAGGCTTTTACCGCCATTGCAAGTGCAAAAACTACGCCGGGCGTTTTCACAAGCCATTTTTCCTCCGGAATCCAGTTATGGCGGATTTTCAGCCAATTGCAAACAATTTCAAAATATGGTGTTTCAACCTCGCTATAGCCGAAAATTCCGTGATTTATACGTTCTTTCAGTGCGTTTTGAATGTATGATGACGTTTCAAAATCCATATCTGCAACCCACAAAGGCAACACATCTTCCGGCATACCACGCCTTTTTGCAAAATCATATTTCAGACTTCTGGTGTTATGTCTGTCAATAATTTTATCAAAATCGAGATTTCTTTCAGACACTTAATTCACACTCCGTTTCACGAAAAACTTTTTCAAGTTCATAAATTAAATCATCTGCATTTTCAATTCCCACAGAAAGTCTTAATAGATTTTCTGTAATGCCATTCTTTTCACGGATTTCCTGCGGAACATCGGCATGGGTCTGCGTTGTGGGATATGTTATCAGCGTTTCGACACCGCCCAGACTTTCCGCAAATTTTATCATACGGACTTTTTCCAGAATTGAAAGAGCGAAAGCCTTGCTTTTTACGCTGAATGTCAGCATTGAGCCGAAACCACGGGCTTGTTTTTTCATTATTTCATAACCGGAATGCTCCGGAAGTCCGGGATAAATTACATCTGCAACAGCTTCTTGTTTTTTCAGCCAATGAGCGATTTTTATTGCATTTTCTTGTGATTTTTCCATGCGGACTCCAAGAGTTTTTATTCCTCTTAAAATTAGCCAACTATCGAACGGTGCAAGACCTGCTCCCGTAGTTTTTATCAAAAATCTCAGTTTTTCGGCAATCTCCGGATTTTTTGTTACTAAAAATCCTGCGAGTGTGTCATTGTGACCGCCTAAAAATTTTGTTCCGCTATGCACAACAATATCGGCTCCCAAATCAAGCGGATTCTGAAAATACGGCGACATAAATGTATTATCAACAATGAGTATAATTCCGTTGTTTCTCGTGATTTCAGCCGCTTTTGCAATGTCCGTGACGTGCATCATCGGATTTGTAGGAGTTTCAATGTAAACCGCCCTTGTATTTTTAGTTATATATTTTTCGATATTCTCCTTGTAACAGTCTATATTTGAAAACAAAATGCTGTTTTTCTCCGAAACATTGCGGAAAAGCCGTATACTTCCGCCGTACAAATCCGAATCCGCAATGATATGGTCTCCCGGTTTGAAAAGCTCCATAAGCAACGAAATTGCCGCCATTCCCGAAGAAAGTGCAAAACCGTCCGTGCCGTTTTCGAGCGATGCAACCACCTTTTCCAGATGCTCTTTTGTGGGATTCTGTAAACGGGAGTAGTCATATCCTGTACTTTTTCCCACTCCTGTATGGGCATAAGTTGCCGTCTGATAAATCGGAAAACTTATCGCTCCGAAATGGCTTATGTTGCCCTCATCTTCCTCGAAATGCAGACATTTTGTCTCAATTTTCCTCTCCATTGTGATTTCCCTCCTGATATTTTGCAATTTCCTGCAAATATTTTTCGCCGATTGCACTCAATACAGAATCTTTTCGAGCAATATAGCCTATTGTCATTTTTTCGTCCGATTTCAGCTTTACTGCACGATAATCCTTGCCATTCAACTCCTCGCAGATAATACCTGAACATAGCGTAAATCCGTTCAGACCAACCATTAAATTCAACATTGTCGCCCTGTCATTAGCACGGATAAATCGTTTATATTGATATGTACTCAGCACTTCTTCCGCAAAATAAAATGAATTATGTTCGCCTTATGCAAATCCAAGGCACGGATATTCTTCAAGTTCTTCCAAAGAAATTTCTTTCTGCTTTGCCAATGGATGGCCTTTCCACATATACACATAAATTTCGCATTCAAACAACGGCACAAAGTGAATTCCTGTCTCAGAAAATATCTTTATCATAACATTTTTGTTAAAGTCATTCAGATACAAAATTCCTATTTCGCTTCGGAGATTTTTTACATTTTCGATTACTTCATAAGTCTTTGTCTCATTTACTTCAAATTCATATTCGTCCATTCCATACTGTTTTACGAGTTCCACAAAAGCATTGACCGCAAATGTATAGTGCTGCATTGACACGCTGAATCGTTTTTTCTGATTCATATGAGACAGATACTTGGAGTCAAGTATGTCATACTGTTCAATAACCGACTTAGCATAACCGATAAATTCAGCTCCGGCAACGGTAAGTATTATCCCACTTTTGGAACGAATGAAAATATCAAAACCAAGCTCTTTTTCAAGCGAATGTATTGTCGATGAAAGGCTGGGCTGCGATATATACAGTTTTTTTGCCGCATCATTCAGCGAACGTTCTCCGGCAACTGTAATTGCATATTTCAATTGAATCAATGTCATATTTCTTAATTCCTATAAAACACATCTAAATGGTATGTTTTATTATATCACACCTTCTTGCTTTTGTACAGTTCTTTTTTTCTCTAACCCGTTATAGTTTTTGCCTATAACATAATCCTTAATTCATATCATTTTATTTTACCAATATTAAATTAAATAAGGCAATGTCATAGCATATACATCTTGCTGTGCATTATCGCCGACTTTTCCGAGTGCTTCTATAATATCATTGAATAATAC
>CANQPS010000017.1 GCA_947625785.1 uncultured Clostridia bacterium | reverse complement strand
AACGCTATTCAGCTTCCGAACACAAAGATTAAGATACTGCAAAGGCTGCTCTCTCAGGCGATTGACGAGTTCAAAAAAGTCAATAAGATAATGGGTGCCGAATTTGCGGACAGACTGAAAAAAGTCGTTGATGAGTACAATAACCGCTGCAGAGACGAAGCGTATGCCAATGAAGTTCTCGATGATGTGGCGGAGCAGCTCGCCCAACTGTTAGAGGAATTGAAGAAAGAGAAAAATTCTTTCCAAAGTATGGGGATTGACTACGAGGAAAAGGCATTCTATGACATTCTAAAAGCCGTTTCCAAAAAGTACGAATTTGAGTATCCCGATGACAAAATGGTTGAGTTGGCGAAGCGCATTAAGATAATCGTTGACGACAAATCGAAATATACCGATTGGGCGACCCGTGAGGACATTAAAGCGAATTTGCAAGTGGATTTGATTTTGCTCCTTGACGAGTTTGACTATCCACCGGTCACATTAGATGATGTTTATAAGGAAGTGCTTGAACAGGCTGAGAACTTCAAGAAATATGCAAAGTAAGCTTAACAAAGTTGGAGCGGGGTGATTATAATGGCAGGCTTATCGTATAAACCTTTGAGCTATACAGAGTTATCTACATATCAGCTACTCTGTATCAGAGGCGTTTATCAGTTGATAGATACTATTTGTGCCGATAAGTATGCCGATTGGAATATCATCGACTTTGAAAAAGCGGTTGTTAGCAACAAATATCCTAATTCTTATGATGAGCAATCTGTTAGGACAGCGATTGAAAGCAATTCAGGGAGCGGTACATTGCAGTTCTCAAACAGTTTAATATGCGCTTGTATTCAAACGGAACCTTATATGTAAAGAGATTTTCAGTGAAAGCTCGGTATGGGGAACAGATGGAATTAAACGAAAGAGACATAAGAAATGCTTTTTCGACCTTTGAAGACAGAAATCAAGCTTATACGAGGAAGTACGACTATATTGGAGAGACAGCCTATCTTGATAGGGCAGTTGAAAAGCTTGGAGAGTTCGCACAGGGAATTTACCCTGATTATCAAATCAGGAAAGACCTGAATGTTCACGAGCTTTGCTTTGCGATTGATAGCGCCTGCACAGAACTTGCAAAAAATGATATTTTACTGCTTTTGGGCGTTTTTACAGTAAAACCCATAACTTTTGCGGCTTGCGAAAGTAAAAGGGGAGTAACTCCTTCTTGTATCCGGCAAAGACAGGAAATGGTCGTGAGAAATACCGGACACGGAAGAAGACGAATAATAGTGGATAAGATATATTGTATTTGCTGCCTCACTTATTTTTGTGTCGGCTCTTTTTCTTGCCCGTGTTGGTCCCATCACTGTCTTTTTGAAACCGATGAGCTATTATTCGCTACTAAGGATACAATGCGATAAAAGCAAATGTGTTTCCTGCGGGAAGTGCAAACAGGTTTGCCCAATGGATGTTGATGTTACGGACAACAGCAGAAAACGAAAAAACGGTACTGAGTGTATTCTTTGCTTAGAATGTGTAAAAAATTGCCCCAAGTCTGCATTATAACCGAAAATGTTGGTAATAGCTTCTTGGAAAAATGGAGGATAACAGAAATGAAACGAGGTTCGGCTGTAAGCGTTGGGTTTAGCGTTGGTATATCAATGAGTATCCTTTTCAGCGTGGTTTTCTGCAAAGTATTAGAGAGTTACGCCGGTATTGGCGTGTGTATTTGCTTTGGTGTTGCGCTGTGTGTCCTCACATTTGTGATGTTCCGAGCTTATCGTAAAAAGAAGTAAGATATTGCTTTTAGAAACAGATAGAGAAAGACCGCCGGATCTCCGCAGAGAACTGGCGGCCTTGTTGTGTAACGAAAACCCCCGGCTAAGCCGGGGGAAGAAAAAAGCTTTAGCTATGAGTAGAAAATAAAAACCTCCAGCGTTATAATAAGTTTGGTCTGCCAACCAAAAGTAAAAATAACGAGGAGGTATCGTCATGACAAGAGACGATATAAGCAGTTTAGCAGATTCCAGGTGGAATTGCAAGTATCATGTGGTGTTCGCACCAAAGTACAGGAGAATGGTAATCTACAATCAGATAAAAGCTGATATAGGGAAGATACTGAGAAAATTGTGCGAACAAAAGGGAATAGAGATACTTGAAGCAGAAGCATGTCCCGATCATATACATATGCTTATTGCAATACCGCCAAAATACAGTGTGGCACAAGTAATGGGGTGTTTGAAGGGAAGAAGTTCCTTAATGATTTTTGATCGTCATGCTAACTTGAAGTACAAGTATGGAAATAGGCATTTTTGGTGTAAAGGTTACTATGTAGACACGGTTGGAAAAAATGAAAAAGTAATATCTGAATACATTAGGAATCAACTTCAAGAAGATTATATGAATGATGAGCTAACACTAAAAGAGTATATTGACCCGTTTACGGGTAAAAAGAATTAATAGGCAAAAAATGACAGCCGCTCAAGCGGCTGTCTGTGATAGTAATGCGGTGACAAACTTTCAATACTCCTTTAGGGGTTAAGCCTGTAACTACCCCCTTCTAGGGGTAGAGCAAACCACCCGTTTAACGGGTGGTTTTGATTAAAGCACCTCTGCAAGTCTCCGACGAAGAAATCAATCTGTTCATTCTCAAGCACAAGGCATGGATCGAGAAAAACCTGAATCGTGCTGAGCAGCGGCAAAAGGAAATTGATGCTTTAGAACCCTTTACATCTGATGAAATTCAGGAGTTGGGTGCCAAGGCACTAAAGGTTATCCCGGAGAGAGTGCAATATTTTGCACCAAAGGTAGGCGTGACTTATGGCAGGATTACAATACGCAATCAGCGCTCCCGGTGGGGTAGCTGTTCCGCAAAGGGAAATCTTAATTTCAACTGCCTTCTGATGCTGACCCCATTGGAAGTAATTGATAGTGTTGTCGTGCATGAGTTGTGTCATCGAAAAGAAATGAATCACTCAGAGAGGTTTTATAAGGAAGTTATTCGAGTGATGCCGGACTATTGGACTTGGGATAAGTGGCTCAAGGAGAACGGTGACTTATTGATGAAACGGATGTCGAGGTGAAAAAGATGAATAACGACAGCAAACTCAGACTCCTTTATATTGAAAAGATGCTTCGGGATACGGATGAGGCTCATCCCCTCACGAACGCAGAAATGATGAATCAGCTTTCTGATAAGTATGGGCTATCTACACACCGCACCACGATTCCGTCCGATATTGATCTTCTAATCAAATCTGGACTTGAAATTGAGATCATTGAATCGAAGCCGAAGAAATACTATCTAAACGACTATGCGAGAACTTTCAGTTTACCAGAACTAAAAGTTCTTGTGGATGCAGTTGCATCCTCTAAGTTCATCACAAAGAAGAAAAGCGACGAACTGATAAAAAAAATTGTTACGCTTGGCACACCATCGAATGTTCCTTCCCTAAAGAGAAATTTATGGTCTGAAGGCAGGATCAGGCAAGAAAACGAACGAATCTATGTTGTTATTGACGCTATCAATCAAGCAATCAATGACGGAAAGAAGATTTCTTTTCAGTATTTTCAGTATGATGTAAAAAAAGAACAGAAATTGAGACATGATGGTGTTCCCTACAAATTCTCTCCTTATGCGCTTGTCTGGAACGGTGACTATTATTACATGGTCGGATATAGCGAGAAACACGCCGGAATCGGCAATTTCAGAGTTGACCGCATTGCAAAGGCACCGCATATTCTTGATGAAGATGCCGTTCCTATGCCGGATGACTTCGATATGTCGGAATACACAAATGGAATGTTGCATATGTACAACAGCGAACGCTATGATGTGGTTCTCATCTGTGATAACAGTGTCATGGATTCTATCATAGATAAGTTCGGCAAAAACGCTAAGACCTATGCGTATGATATGACTTCCTTTAAGCTGGAGGTTAATGTGGCAGTCAACCATGTCTTTTTGAGTTGGGTGTTTGGCTTCGGAGGCAAAGTTAAAATCAAGTCACCAAGCATAGTGGAACAGCAGTACCGTGAAATGGTCATAAAAGCAGCAGAAAGTCTTGATCTGGAAAAGACATGAGAATTTGTGAAAGGTAGGGCAAGTAAATGAGAGATGATACTAATAATTTGTTCCCCAAAGGAAAACTTACTTTTTTCAGGCTGATATCAAATAATATTTGCTATGGCCCTATGCCGAAGCCGGGAGACATAGTAGAGCAACATTTAAGTATCCGTGCAGATGGTCGTGTATGGCTATCGTTTTATCAATTTGCAACAGGAACAAAATTCATATTTTGTTTTGACGGAGCCTATAAATCGGATAGGATTGAGAGCATCAAGGTTGATTATATACGGGTAACTAAAATTCGCTCCGGAGTAATTCCCGATGGTGCAGCATGGGGATTTGTTACATGTGATTATAATGAGCATCTCTATATAGACAGGAAAGCAGAAACAATCGAGCATTTCCAAAAAATTGGTGAAGAATGCGACATTACCCGAACATACCATATTGGAGAAGGTGTTTCCGATTTTCTTGATGACTATGATATTGACTCTTTTCTGAAAGAAATAGAAGGCAATCCAGATGATGTTATAGACGATCCAATGAATGTGACAACTTATAATGTTGAGATAAGGTACAAGTATGCAGAGCCAAGAAATATTTCCGGCTCATACGATAAGAAGGCATTACCTACGGATTGGTCTGATTTCATGGATGATGTTTGGAAATTTATGCGTTTCTACGGTATGGGAGAAATCATGGATTCTAACATCTATGGAAAAGCAAAGCGGAGCAGTAGTGATTATATGTTTGTCTTTGTTACTTTTGAAGAATACGGGCAGGAGTATAGTTATTTGTGCGATGACGATGAAGTTTCCGAAGGAGATTGGGTTCTTGTGCCGGTTGGAAACGATGGCAAGACAACCATCGTTCCAGTCTCGAAGATAGAATATCACCCGGCTGATGAAGCGCCCTATCCGATAGAGAAGATCAAGCGTATAATTCGTGTGGTTGACGAGAAAGAGTTTGACCCATCCACATCAGAAGATAATGAAAATGAGGTATAGCCATGAACACTTCAACCTTAGATGAATTGATTGACCGATATGAAGCAAATTTAGATATGCTCTATGGTGACAAGAATGATGAACTGTTCAAATGGAGGGCATTGAAAACTTTTCAAAAGGAATGGTTTTCAGAGAAGCATACTGATTTCTTGACGAGGTTCAATGCGGCGACAAAAGGCTTTTCTATATTCATAGATAACAGCCGTATGCACCCACGAAACGGGATTGTAAAACTATATGAAAAAGAACCCCAGCAGGTGGAGCATCTTTTCCTTGATGTCTTGTTTGCTGAGGATCATAGCGACCTTACAGTCCGTCAGAATAATATGGATTTGTTTCTTGATGAGATGGAGAAATTGCGGGAAAAATATTATCCTGCAAATTGGTCGTTCAAGCAAGACCGGCATTCAGCAAGGCTTTATGATAGCCGATCAAATCCCTTCAAAACTCGCTCCTGACTTAATCAAAAATACTAATATGAAAATCCTTCATAGAACTGTTGCTGAAGAAGACCGTTCGTTAATGGGTGGTGCGATGCATATGACAGAAGCACAAGTAGACTATGTGTCCTCCTTGCCACAAGGACACGCAGCAGTGTATTCTGAGGGAGATAACAGACCTAAGATTGTTAATCCTCCATACGCTGGCTCATTCACAATTCAGGAGTACAAAGACTTGGAAAGAGCATCTGCACTGTCTATAACGGAAAGAAACTGCATTCTCCGAGGAGATTCCGACGAATACAAATCTTTGACAAATTAGTAGTAAACTGCGTAATATTCGTTCTTTTTCGATGAGCAGTGATGACGGTACAAAGCTAGACATAGGCTGTACTAATTCAGTTGAGGAAAATCTTCTGCTACATGGAGCTTCAATTATCTCGGCTAATGGCAGCAATGAAATCTCAGGTGGTTATACTTGGGGAATTGAGTTCTTTCACTATGTAGAGGTAATGTGGGATATATGTTGTCATGGGATTGATAAGGATTCAGACGGTCATGCCCCGTACTACTGGAATATCGTTGCCGTGTTATGGAAGTGATAACAGATCAAACTATCTTCATTGTTTACTAGAGTGTAGCAATAACACTCAAGAAACCGGTAAAGCGTTGTACCAGTATTCGGAAGCAATTATTAATCTCGCATACAATTATGCTTGTGAAATTAGCATTTGTAATATTTCAAAGCATTATGATATAGATGAGCTAACAAGTAAGGACAGAGAACCTGTTTCTTTTGAAACTGACTTTCTAAATCGTCTTAATCAGTATTGGCAGCTTGAATATTACGATAATCGTTTTCTGCTTAGTGAAACTAGCGAATATGATGAGTATTTTCCCTATAAACAGATACCTGATTTTTCAAAAGCTGTTATATTGAATGAGTATTTGTCTCATTCTCATTCTTACCGACCAAACGATGTTCAACGTTACGAGAATGGTCTTAAATCTCAAAGAATAAAGCACAAATCCAACATAATTGCTGCAATCGGGAAACGTGTTATCTTTTCTCTTATTTGTTTTATGATAGCTTTTGGTGTTGAGGTATTATTTCAGGTTATTCAAAATTCATTAGACTATACTGTTAATTTGAGTGCGTTATGGTGGATCGCCGTTGAAACATTTTCCTTCATTTGTTTCACAGAAATGTTATAATCAGGGTTCTCGTGGTTTTTGAAGAGGTTTTTTAATATTGACTTCCTTACGTTTGCTGATGCTCTCGGGGAAATTGGAAAACTAATTCGTGATGCAGGATATATTGTGAAAGAAGAAGTTGAAACATATTTCAACCCTTGTCCTCAGTACGGTAACAACGTAGAATGCTTTAGCGAAGGTGTATCAATTGAGTTTGTAAAAAGCACTCCAATAAAAAAGTATATTAACCTGCACCAGACTTCAGAGTGTCAGTTGTTTTCCAGTTCTGACATCTATCCTATTGCTAGGATGGATGATGTTAAAGTAATCAAAGATCTTGCACGAGCTGAAGAATTGTTCAACTATCAGTTTGGAGTTGTTTATAAAAGCAAATATAATACTATGATTGTTGATCCAATTAAACAGTATTAAGACACACATATAACATACTACCCTTATGAAAGAATTATACCTACATCTGGAAATGGCGTTGTTATAGTGACAATTCATAATGACAAACTTTAGGTATATCAATAAATAATCTGCCACTAATATCTTCTATATCAAATATAATACTATCTAGTCTATTTAGGTCTAGCTTTAGAATACAGTTAAAAATATCAAATCCCAACTGCTTCGGGTTATTGTAGTGCTGTTGTAAAACTGCTCCAATCTTAACCATATCATCCATTCCTATCTAAGCATTTATTGATGATAAAGTGATTATTGTATATTCTATCGTTGATTTTGATTACATCAACATTTTGTTCGTCCCAAATAACAAACCCCTTTTCCATTAATGCTAATATACTTTTCAAGATGACCATTCTTGAAGTTCCCAGAACATTGATTAAATCGTCAACGTTTTCATCGTTTTGAAGCAATGCTGATAGAATATTTCTTATCATAGGGTAACGGCTGTCATTTAAAAGATTTATTAACTCTTGCCCATGATCTCTTTTAGGCGAGTTATTGTCTTTCTGAACATTACATACCTTGTTCAAATTGTAATTTAGTCCATAATAATGGCTTATGTATCTACTGTTATTATTCTTACTTTGTTAATATACTTTTCTATAAAAGCTGAAAACGCAAGAACGTCCATAGCTTGATTAAATTCAAGGCCATTATAATTAGGTTGAGATTCACATCCACCCATCACAATCAAATCACTAATGTACTTGTAATCTATGTTTAATAATAATGGTAGAGTACAAGCTGCGAGAACTAGAATACTACAATTATCAGAAATGCCTTTCCAATCATCAGGATATACTTTGGTATTACCATATTGGGTATATGGAAGTCCAAGAAAATCACTTCCATGAACATTAACTAGGGAGTTGTAATTTTGTGGGATGCAATCTGTTTTCCATATGTAAACTTCTGATCTTTTATAGTTATATAAAAGTGAACACGCATTTTGGTAAGAAACAAGCGCACTATTATTTATTGCCGCCAACACAGAATATGTCAATTCTGACATTGCTTGGTAAACATTTCAATAGATAGATGAGAGCCATAGCATCATCTAATCCAGGATCAGTAAAAATCAATAGTCTACTTACTGGCTCCAATTATATCTTTTGTATTAACTTTTGTTTTATATAACAAATTAATGACAATTAGAGCAATAAAAATATCTTAATTTATAAAAAACTTGAAATCACAAAAATATTATGTTATACTGTACCAAAAATAATATGAGAGAGGTGCCCTATATGAAGAAAAAAACAATCATAGCCGTTTTAGTACTTACAATTATGATAGGTATATCAGGCTGTAATAAAAATGATAATGATAATGCTAACGATACAACAACATCTTTAACTGACGAAAATGGAATTAATGATACATCAAAAAAACCAGATAATGATACAAGTTTTGAATCGCAAAAAGAAGAAAATACAAACAGCGATATAACACAAGAAATAGTATCAAATACATATGAAACTGAAAGCAGGAAACCAACAGACATAATAAGTAAAACACCTACCGAAAGTGAACCAACAGAAAGTAAAAATACAACGGACATACCAAGTAAAGTGCCTACCGAAATTGAACCGGCAGAGAGCAAAACTCCAACAGATACGCAAAGTCAATCTCCCACAGAAAGTGAACCGGCAGAGAGCAAAACTCCAACAGATACGCAAAGTCAATCTCCCACTGAAAGTAATCCATCAGAGGAAAATGCAAACAGCAAACCCGATAGAAATGAACTTCCTGTTATACCTGTATAAGTGAAAAATTAATTTTTAAATTATTCATCATATTTTTAATATATATTTAAAAAGGCTTACTTTAATATTAAGTAAGCCTTCTTAAATTTTACATACACACAAATAATTGAAATCCAACAGTGAATATTGTATAATAAATTTACAGCTCGTGAAATAAACTGCTGCATAAGAAATAAGGCACTCTTGAAAGATAATATGAGAGGGAGAATTTAAAAAAGCAGATAATTAAACAAAAATAAAAATTATAACAGGAGGAAAAATAATGTCAAAAAAATTATTCAGTTTTATTTTAACAGTATTTTTATTATGTTCAATAGTACTGCAAGTTTCGGCAGCTGAACCACAACAACCTGAACAACAGAATAAATCAACTGTAACTATCTACACAACAAACGACATTCACGGAATAGTTGAAGAAAGCGAAAGTACGATTGGTATGGCACAGGCTGCAGGAATTGTGGCTTCTACCGAAAATGCACTATTAGTCGATGCAGGTGATGCTACACAAGGTGCATCATTTGCAACAATTACACAAGGTGCTGATGTAATTCGTATGATGAATGTTGCAGGATATGATGTAATGACCGCCGGAAATCACGAGTTTGACTATGGTGCTGCACGACTTTTAGCAAATGCAGATTTAGCTGATTTTCCTATTCTCAGTGCGAATGTTTCAAAGGACGGCAGCCCTTTATTGGAAAATAATGTAATTATAACTGTAAATGACTACAAAATTGGATTTATTGGGCTTACAACCACTGCAACAGCAACTTCTACCAATCCGTCACAACTTGAAGGTATTATTTTCGCTGATGAACTGGATACGGTAAAAGAGCAGATAGCCGAACTCACCAACAAAACAGATGCTATTGTATTAATATGTCATATGGGTGATAATGCGTCTGCTGTAAACTGCACAAGCGAAAAATTATTGGCAGGACTTAATACAGAAGAACTATCAAAAATAACCGCCGTAGTTGACGGACACAGTCACACAATAGAAAATGGTACATATGCAGAAACATCTATTCCAATCATACAAACAGGAACCGGCTTTAATTCATTGGGTATGGTAACCCTGACATTTGATGAAAATGGAGTTTCTGCTGCCGGAAATATTATCAGTTATGATGAAGCAATGAACTTTGCCTTGACAGACAGCGGAAAAACCGCTAAGCAAATTGTTGCCGATACCCTTACAGATATTAAAGCAGAACAAGGCTCTGTATTAGAAAAATCATTATGTACTAATAATGTGCCTTTGTGGGGCGGTTATATTTATTATGATTATGCAGAACCGCGTATTGTAGAAACAAATTATGGTGATTTTGTAACAGACGCATTTGCGTCATATGCAAAAAAATTTGCTGAGCAACAAAAACTTAATCTTCCTGTAATTGCAGTTGAAAACGGAGGAGGTATTTCTGCAACTCTGCCGTATGGCTCAGTAACAAAAGGTGATGTATTAAACGCATTCAATCACGGAAATATGGTTGAAGTACTAAAGGTTACACCGGCACAGCTTTATAATGCTATTGAAGCTGGACTTGTCACCACCGGACAGGATAATAACACTGGTCTTTTGATAAGGGAACGCGTTAGCGGCAGCTTTTTACAAATTAGTGGTTTCTCTTATATTTATGACCCGGCAGGTGAATCCGGCGAAAAAGTTACCTCTGTAATACTTGATAATGGCATAGCCGTAAATCGAGATGATACGAACACACAACTTTTACTCGCAACTAATAATTATGTAGCAAGTTTTGCAGCTTTCGCAGATTCAGAAAAAATGGGCGAACTTGGCGGCGAAGATTTAATCGTAGAAAACTATATTTTAGAACAAACAAAAAATGGAACTGTTCCACTTTCTGTTCCGACTAATGCAAACAGAATTCAAATTGCTAACGATTCCTCCCCTGATACATATGAAGTTAATATTCCAATTACAGATATTAAATCTCAAAATAATGAGGATACATCTGCATTAGTGAATAAAATTGTTCACATTCGTATAGATAACGGGGAATATATCGAATATGTAATTAGTTCAGACGGTATGATTAATCTTACCCTTGATAAAGGAGCTCATACTGTTTATTTGGAGGAATCAACCGACAATAAACCTGTATATGTAAATAATTATTCAGGTTCAGGAACAGCCACAACTAAAGAAGGATATTATCGTTTAGGATTTGTTGTAGATTCAACAAATTTAGAAACATTTACAGAACTACAACCTGAGGAGTCGGAAATTCCTGATAATCCTAATAATCCTGATAATCCTGATAATACTGCACCTGATACATCAAATGCAAAAAATTCCTATCCTATTACAATTTGTATCCTGATGACCATTTCAGCAACCTCTATGGCGATTTTCCCATATGCCAAAAGAAAGAAAAAACAACAATAAGATGTGAATTTATAATGCTCTGGGTCGAAGATATAAAGTATTAAGAAATAAAAATCTGCTGTAATCATTATATGATTGCAGCAGATTTCATTTGTATTAAAATTTTATGAAAACTCCTAAATTTCAGCGATAACCTCAACTTCAACTAATACATTTTTAGGTAAAGTTTTAACAGCAACGCAAGAACGAGCCGGTTTGCCTGTAAAATATTTGCCGTAAACTTCGTTGAAAGCAGCAAAGAAAGACATATCAGATAAGAAACAAGTTGTTTTTATAGCCTTGTCGAACGAAGAACCAGCCTCATTAAGTACAGCACCAAGATTTTTCATAACTTGTTCAGTTTGACCTTCAATCGTATCACTTTCAACAGTATTTGTTTCCGGATTGATAGCAATTTGACCTGATGTAAAAACAAGACCATTAATTTTTACGGCTTGTGAATATGGGCCAAGAGCTTCAGGAGCATTTTTAGTATAAATTTTTTCTAACATATATCATATACCTCCATATATAAATATTTATTGGATTATTTTATATCCGTGTTCAATAAGAGCATTTTTAATTTCTTCTATATGTTCGTGATTTCTCGTTTCCATAGACAACTTTAATAAACAAAGATTAATATCTTTGCCCAACTCTGCCTTATCGTGGTTTATTGCTATAATATTACCACCAAGATTAGCAATTATCTTGGAAACACCTCTTAATTGACCGGGTCTATCCTGTAATTCTATTGTCAAGTCGGCAAGTCTGCCGGAAGTCTGCAAACCTCTGTTTATAACTCTTGATAATATTGTAACATCAATATTACCACCGGATATAAGACATACAACTTTTTTGCCTTTAATCGGAAGATTTCCGAATAAGGCAGCAGCAACTGTTGTTGCACCCGCACCTTCTGAAACTAATTTTTGTTTTTCCATAAGAGTAAGTATTGCAGTCGCAATTTGGTCGTCTGTAACAGTAATAATTTCATCGACATATTTTTTACAGATTTCAAAAGTATTATCGCCGGGAGTTTTAACAGCTATACCATCTGCAATAGTTTTTGCAGTAGGTAAAGTGATAATTTCATTATCTTTTACGGATTTGTACATAGAAGGAGCACCTTCCGCCTGAACACCATAAACCTTAACATTAGGATTTAAGGATTTAATAGCAAATGCAACACCACTTATAAGTCCACCGCCGCCTATTGGTACAATAACAGCATCTACATCAGGTAATTGGTCAAGAATTTCCAAACCAATAGTGCCTTGACCTGCGATAACCATATCATCATCAAATGGGTGAATAAATGTAGCTCCGCTTTGAGCTTGGAGTTCAACAGCTTTTTCGTGGGCATCATCATATGTACCTTCAACAAGACAAACCTCAGCACCATAACTTTTAGTAGCTTCTATTTTTGATATAGGAGCAGCATCAGGTATGCAAATAAGTGCTTTTATATTATTTTTAGTAGCAGCAAGAGCAACACCTTGTGCGTGATTTCCTGCCGAACAGGCAATTACACCATTAGCTCTTTCTTCAGGTGTAAGCTGAGAAATTTTGTAGTAAGCACCTCTGACTTTGAAAGAACCTGTAACTTGAAGATTTTCCGTTTTTAAATAAAGCTGAGAATCGGATTGTATATTAGTAGCTTTGATAATATCAGTAGGTCTAATAACATCTTTAAGAACATACGATGCGTGATAAATTTTATCCAAAGTAATCATTATAAAAACGCTCCTATAATAAAAATTTTTTAGTTGCGGTAACAACAAAAAAGTCTTTTGTCCTGAATTTTCCTGCGAAAATAAGGACGAAAGACTAAGGAATTTTTCTTCCGTGGTACCACCTTAATTGCCGTAAATTATACAGCCACTTTATACATCTGCATAAGCTAATGTACTCCACTTTAACGCTTGGAAAACGTATTTACTTAATTTTTATTATAAAAATAAATTTCGGCAAATCTGCTCAATGGGGATTAAAGTATAATACTGATTGTCATTTCGCACCTACCAATGACATCTCTGCAATATCAGTTACATTATACTTACGCCATATCAAAGCATTTAATCTATATAGTTTACTTATACCACTTTAATCGAATATTGTCAATAGGTGACTTTAAACAAAAGTTTTCTAAATTGTTAGACTGCATAATATCAATAAATTTTTGAGAAGTGTATTATATACTTCTCGGTAACTTAAATTGACATTTATACAATATTGTGTTACAATGTAGACAAATTTGTAGGGTGATTATATATTATTAATTCTTTAAAAAAGGGGTTGTTCTGCAATGAAAAAAGAACGAATTGATACATATAATGCCTGGAGAGGGATATGTGCAATTGGAATTTTATTTTCTCATATGAGTTATTTAAGTTCTTCTACAAATCCATTTTGGCACTCATTTCACCAATTATTTATGCGTCACGGTGCTATTTGCACCTCATTCTTTTTTATATGTTCGGGATTCTTTCTTCATTATTCGTGGAAAGAAGGTCAAAATTTCGGAAATTATGTAAAAAATAAACTTAAAAGATTGTATCCTATTACATTGATTGTTTTTATTTTAGCAGTTATGGTTAATATTCTTCTTTCTAAGGATACTGATATGGGCAAGGAAGTAGCAATAGGCAGCTCTTTATGGTTCTTTAATATTTTAGCCAATATTTTTCTATTTAAAGCGTTTATTCCTTCTGAAAAAGTTTTTTATTCGTTTCACGGTCCATCGTGGTATATTTCTGTATTATTTGTTTTCTTCCTCATTGGCTATTGGTTTGTAAGAGGGCTTTATGGTAAGCAAAGAGAAAAGTATCGTAAAATAATATTATCTGTTTGTACTTGTGCATATTTAATTGAGCTTGCTATATGTATTATTGTAAAAATGAATAATTGGGATTATTTATATCCCTGCTATGTAAATCCTTATTTTAGAATTTTCGGAGAAGGATTTTTAGGTATTATAATTTGTGAGTATATGCCTGAAATTCAGGAATACATCAAAAATATTAATATCAATATTCTTGAAATCACAAGTTTTGTAATATTTTTGGCTTCATTCTTTTTAAAAAATATAATTCACCTAAATATTTATCCTGCTTGGATACAGATTATTCCAATGGGATTTATTCTTATTGCTTTTAGAAGTGAGCGTGGCGTAATTTCAAAGGTTCTTAAAAGTGGGCCATTGCAATTTATCGGTAAAATCAGTTTTGAATTATATATGACACACGCATTTGTTTATGAAGGTCTTCCAGTTGCAATTGGATTTGTTAGTAAAAACTTTAAAAACTGGATTATATATCACGCAGGAACAAGATTTGTTATTACATTCGTTTTATGCATTGTTTTTGCCTATATTGTCAACCTCTTTATGAAATTCTTAAATAAGAAAATTATAAGCAAAATTTAAAAGCACTTCAAATTATTAATACATTTAATTTTATAAGTTGTAAATATCACGCAAAGGAAACTTGCGTGATATTTTTCAATATTATAAGTAATTAATTTTAAATATAAAATTCTACATTTTATACAAAATTAGTCATAAAGTTTTAATAAGTTTTTTGTTATAAAAAGTTGATATATATTTTATTTTGTTTTGATATGTGGTACAATGGAATAAGTGTAACTTTTTGATTATCATAATAAGTAAGAAAATTCAAACCGAATACAGAGGTGTACGAATAATGAATAAGCAATATGATGTAGTTATTATAGGAGCAGGTGCGGCAGGTCTATACGGGGCTTTGCAATTTAAAAATAATATAAGCGTACTTGTATTATCAAAAAGAGAATTTACTTTGTCAAATAGTTCTCTTGCACAAGGCGGTATTGCAGCCGTTCTTGACCAAAGTCACGATAATTTTAAACTACATATAGCTGATACTCTTATAGCAGGAAAATATAAAAATAATCTTGCGGCTATTGAGGTTCTTGTATCAGAAGGTCCAAGTGATGTCCTTAGATTAAAAGAAATGGGAGTAGATTTTGACATTGACCAAACAGGAAAATTACAGATGACACTTGAGGCAGGTCATTCACGACATAGAATAGTTCACCATAAGGATTCTACGGGTAAAGCCATAGTGGATACATTACTTGAACAGGTACAAAAATGTCCTAATGTCGATATGTGTGAAAATACTATGGTTTATGAATTAAAAAAGACAAATGGCGGCTTCATCGTATCAGTTATAAATAAAGATGGTTTAAACGAAAATATCTTCGCTAAATATTGTATAATAGCATCAGGCGGTATTGGCAGAGTTTATGAATATACAACAAATTCCGCAATCGCAACGGGTGATGGAATAACTCTCGCATATAGGCTTGGTTCGGATATTAAACATTTAAGTTGGATACAGTTTCACCCAACAGCTTTCGCCGCCGAAAAGGATAGAGAACGCTTTTTAATCAGCGAGGCTGTAAGAGGAGAAGGTGCAATACTTGTAAATTGCAACGGAGAACGTTTCGCTCAACAATATGATGAAAGAGGAGAACTTGCACCAAGAGATGTCGTGTCAAATGCTATAATGCTCGAAAGCGAAAAAACCAATAGTGAAAAATTCTATCTTGATATAACACATAAAGACCCTGAATTTATAAAAAATAGATTTCCTATGATATATGCTAAATGTCTTGAAGAAGGCGTCGATATTACAAAAGATAAAATACCTGTCTTCCCTTGCCAACACTATTTAATGGGCGGAATAGATGTAAATCTTAATGCCGAAACAACAGTAAAAGACCTTTATGCTGCGGGAGAATGTTCTCATACAGGTGTACACGGTGCAAATCGCTTGGCAAGCAATTCGTTGTTAGAAGCACTTGTATTTTCAAGGAGAGCCTCAGAGGATATTACAAGAAAATTAAGTGCAAGAAAAGACAGTGATACTATATTTGATGTTCCGGCTCCAAAGGACCTCAGCGGAAATAAATTGCCACAGGGTATTAGAACCGAAATTAGAAAAATAATGCAAGATGTCCATTTTGTTATCAAAAAACCTGAAAAAGCTGCCCAAAGTCTTGAAAGAATTAAAGAAATATTGAATAATCTTGAAAATGGCGGATATGAAATAACAAGCGATTTTATAGAGGCAAGAAGTGCTGCAACGGTTGCGTATATAATTATGACGGAGGTTATAAACAATGATAGTAAATAAAATTTATGTAGATAATATAATTAAAACAGCTTTGCTTGAAGATATAAATTACCTTGATGTAACAACAGATTATTTAATTCCGGAGGAACAAATCGGTACAGCTAAATTTGTATCAAAAGCAGAAGGAATCCTTTGTGGTATAGATATAGCTTTAAGAGTATTTGAATTGCTTGACTGCAATATAAAAGCAGATATATTTATTAAAGACGGTCAAAAGGTTAAAAAAGGTGATATTATTGCAGAAATAAGCGGTTCTATGAGGGCTTTATTAAAAGGCGAAAGAACAGCATTAAATTTACTGCAGCATATGAGCGGTATAGCAACAGCATCAAATAAATATGCTAAGATAGTAGAAGGTACAAATGCCAACATAGCCGATACAAGGAAAACTTTGCCGGGGCTTCGTCCTCTGCAAAAATATGCAGTCGTCACAGGTGGTGCAAGAAATCACAGATACAATTTATCCGATGCTGCAATGCTTAAAGACAATCATATCGATGCGGCAGGTGGAATTACTCCTGCTATCACAAAATTAAGAGAAAAAATAGGTCATATGACAAATATTGAGGTTGAAACAAGAAACCTTGATGAATTAAAAGAAGCACTTGCAGCAGGTGCAGATATTATTATGCTTGATAATATGTCAATCGAAACAATGAAAGAAGCCGTAAAAATTACTAACGGAAAGGCTCTGCTTGAAGCATCGGGTGGCATTACAGATGAAACACTAAGAGCAGTTGCTGAAACAGGTGTAGATATAATTTCAGTAGGGGCATTAACCCATTCGGTAAAGGCATTTGATATATCTATGTTGCTAAAATAAATTAATTAAAGAGTTATTATAAGTGCGGGGGCGTTGACCCACACCCCACAAGAACTTTTGAAAAATTTTGTTCCACAAAACACGAATTTTTTTGAACCCACTCTTGCAATATCAGTTTTCTGCGAATTTATGTAGTTTTTGAAGAACTATATCATTAAGATAAGAAAGTAAGATAAAGATAAAAATGCAGTCAAGAAGAAAGTCTCGACTGCATTTTTAGTTATTTGCATAGAAACAAGACCGACGAAAAGTCAGTCTGAAAAAATGTGGGTTTTTCAATGATGTGTTACACATCAATTGTAATCCTACAAATCCTGCAACAAAAGTTAATACAAAAGATATAATAAACTTGCTTTAATTATTGATTGTGGTATAATATTGATATATGTAATAATAAGAAGGACGATTGATTTATGGAACAAAATAATAAAGATAATTTAGAAGCTAAAAAGAGAACTTTGTCGAAAAGAGATGCCAGAGAACAGGCATTTTTACTGACATTTGAGAGAGCTTTTTCGAAAGATGATGATATAAAGGAAATAATAGAAACAGCCGAAATAGCAAGAGAATTAGAGATAGATGATTTTGCAAAAAAGTTATTTTGCGGAGTAGATGCAAATATTAATAAAATAGATGAGATAATACAAAGAAATTTAAAAAAATGGACAATAAACAGAATTTCTCGTATATCTATAACAATAATAAGAATAGCGACCTATGAGATGGCAGTCGAAAAAATTACTCCTGTTAATGTGGCTATAAATGAGGCAGTAATTTTGGCTAAGAAATATGGTGCGGAAAAAGATTCGGCATTTGTTAATGGAGTACTTGCAGGAATATCAAAAGATAAAGAAGTTATAAAAGAGGTTCATAAGTGATATGCCGTACTTTTTAGGTATAGATACAAGTAATTACACAACATCGGCTGCATTGTATAATAGTCATAATAAAGACATAATTCAATCAAGAAAAATTTTACCTGTTAAAGAAGGTGAAATAGGTCTAAGACAAAGCGATGCAGTATTTCACCATACAAAACAATTACCACAAGTAATACAATCCATTTTCGATAATAACAACATAAATAGTAATGAAATAGAAGCGATAGGTGTATCGGTTTGTCCAAGGGATATAGAAGGTTCTTATATGCCCTGTTTTATGGTTGGAAAAGGAATAGCAGAAATATTATCGTCAATATTAAAAGTGCCATTATACAATTTTTCACATCAAGCAGGTCATATAATGGCGGCACTTTATTCGGCTAAAAAACTTGATTTGATTAATGAACAATTTATAGCATTTCATTTATCGGGAGGAACAACAGAGGCTTTAATGGTCTATCCAAGCAAAGAATATATATTTAAAACTGATATAATAGCAAAGACATTAGATGTAACAGCAGGGCAAATTATAGACAGAACAGGAGTTATGTTGGGATTAAAATTTCCGGCAGGTTCAGATTTGGAAAAATTAGCCATTAATTATTTTTCAAAAAATAGCTGTATGAAAGTTAATACAGCAATGAAAGGTACAAATTGTTGTTTATCGGGAGTAGAGAATATTTGCAGAAAATTATATAATAACGGAGCAACTGCGGAAGAAATTGCAGCAAAATGTTTTTCACATATTTATAAAGCAATAGAAGGTATGTGTACAGCAATAATAAAAGAATATGGAGAAAGACCGCTTTTATTTTCGGGCGGAGTAATGTCAAGTACATTTTTAAAGGAAAATTTATCAAAAAAGTTTAACGCATATTTTGCGGAAAAACAGTTTTCATCAGATAATGCTTGTGGAACGGCAATATTGGCAGCATTAAAGGCAGGAGAATTATGGTAAATGTTTTAAAGATTTCACAAATTAATTATTATATAAAGTCAATGTTAGAAAGTGACAAAAATCTTATACAAGTATATGTTTATGGCGAAGTATCTAATTTAACCAAGCATAGAACAGGTCACATATATTTATCACTGAAAGATGAAAAAAGTGTTTTAAAAGCTATAATATTCAATGGTATTCATAAATTAAAATTTGACCTGCAGGAAGGAATGAATATAATTGCAAGAGGCAGAATTAGCGTATATGAGCCAAGCGGTCAATATCAGATAATTATAGAGGATATACAACCGGACGGTGTCGGCAGTATGGCGATAGCCTTCGAGCAATTAAAACAGAAATTAAAAGATGAAGGACTTTTTGACGAGAATCATAAAAAAACAATTCCTTATATGCCTAAAACAATCGGTGTTATAACTTCGCCAACAGGTGCGGTTATACAGGATATAAGAAATGTATTAAGCAGAAGATTTCCGTTAACGAAAGTATTATTGTATGGTGTACTTGTACAGGGGGAAGGTGCACCAAGTGAATTAATAAAAGCTGTACAATATTTTGATAAAGCCAAAAATGTCGATGTTATAATAATTTGCAGAGGTGGTGGTTCGACTGAGGATTTATCGCCGTTTAATGACGAGAATCTTGCAAGAGTTATATATAATGCAGACATACCAATAATATCAGCGGTTGGACACGAAACAGATTTTACTATATGTGATTTTGTGGCAGATTTAAGAGTGCCTACACCGTCGGCGGCAGCGGAAATTGTTGTTCCTAATAGATACGATATACTTGAAGAAATATCTAATATGGATATAATATCCCATACGAAAGATTATATAGTGAATTATCAGTATGAGATTAATGATTTATTAAAAAGACTTTTATCAGCATACGAAAATATTATATATAAACAAAAGCAAGAATTAAAAATGCACGAAGTAATGCTTGAAACTTTAAATCCTGAAAATATAATTAACAGGGGTTATAGTCTTTTATATAAGGAAAATAATATTATTACAACGATAGATGACATATCAGTAAATGATAAGGTTAAGGTACTATTAAAAAACGGAGAAATAGAATGTAGTGTTTTAGACATTAAGGAGGGCAGAAAATGAGTAGTTTAGATAATTTTGAAAAAGATATTAGTAGACTGAGAGAAATAGTTAGTATTTTAGAAAGTGAAAGTGCAACACTCAGTGAAACTATGGAGTTGTGTAAAGAGGGAGTAGCCTTAACTAATAAATGTAAGAATGATTTACAGACAGCATCTTTGCAAATAGAAACATTATCTAAAAGTATTACAGATAATATTGAGGGTTGAAAGTAATGGACAATTTACAAGAACAAATAGAAAATCAATTAAAATTATATATAAATCATAATGATAACACTTTGGAAAAGAAAGTTATTGAGGCTATGGAGTACAGTCTTAGTGCGGGTGGAAAGCGTATAAGACCTATATTGACATTAGAATTTTGCAAGGCGTGTGGTGGGAATGTGGCAAATGCTTTGCCATTTGCCTGTGCTGTCGAGATGATACACACATATTCGTTAATACACGATGATTTACCTTGTATGGATAATGATGATTTCAGGAGAGGAAAACCGTCCAATCATATTGTATATGGTGAAGATATGGCATTGCTTGCAGGTGACGGACTTTTAACAAAAGCCTTTGAAATTTTATCATTACCGGAAACGATTTCTATGAATGGTGCTGATAAATGTATAAAGGCGGTAAATATTTTATCTCAAAGAGCCGGAGTATATGGTATGATAGGTGGACAGGTTATAGATTTAGAAAGCGAAAATAAATCTGTACCTATTGAAGTTTTGCAGGAAATGGATAAGAAAAAAACAGCTATGCTTATATCATCAGCGTGTGAACTTGGTTGTGTATCTGCCGGTGCAGATGAGGAACTTATAAATAATGCAAAGATTTATGCAGAAAATATTGGTATAGCATTTCAAATAATAGATGATGTATTAGATGTAACATCAGATACGATAACATTAGGTAAACCAATAGGCAGCGACACTGAAAATAATAAATCGACTTATGTATCTTTACTTGGTGTAGAAAAGTGTATGGAATTGGCACAAGAACTCACAAATAATGCTATTGCCGTTTTAGATAAATTTGAATTGGATACAACTAATTTAAAAGAAATAACTTTAAATCTTCTTAAAAGAAGAAAGTAAAACTAAAAAAGGTTTTGAATACTAATGCAAAGAGAAATAAAATATTTAAATAAAATAAAATCACCAGATGATATAAAAAATATGTCTGTTGCACAGTTAGAGGAGTTAGCAGAAGAAATAAGATATATTTTATTAAATACTGTATCCAAAAATGGAGGACATTTAGCATCAAATCTTGGAGTAGTGGAGATAACCATCGCACTGCATAAGGTATTTGGAGCAGTAAATGATAAAATTGTGTGGGATGTAGGACATCAAAGTTATACACATAAACTTTTAACAGGAAGATATAATAAATTTGATACTATAAGAAAAGAAAATGGTATTTCAGGATTTCCTAAGCGAGATGAAAGTGAATATGATGCTTTTAATACAGGGCACAGCAGTACATCTGTATCATCTGCACTTGGCATAGCAACAGCAAAAAAATTAACAAATGATGCCGGTTATACAATAGCGGTAATAGGTGATGGGGCATTAACGGGTGGACTTGCATACGAAGGATTAAATAATGCAGGTCGTTTTAAAGGAAATTTTATAGTAATACTTAACGACAATAAGATGTCAATATCGAAGAATGTCGGCTCAATGTCAAGATACTTAAAGGCTTTGCGTATAAAACCGTCTTATATAAACACCAAAACCAAGGTAGAAAGAGCATTGTCGCATATACCTCTTTTAAATAAGCCTTTATTAAAATTTGTTCGTTGGATAAAAGATTCCGTACGGAAAATAGTTATGGATAATAAAACGATATTTGAGAATCTTGGATACACTTATTATGGTGTGTATGATGGTCACAATATCGGGAATTTAATAAGTGTCTTATCGGGTGCGAAAAATGTAAACAAACCTGTTTTGATTCATTTAAGCACAATTAAAGGTAAGGGTTATGAATATGCCGAAAAAAGTCCGAAAGATTACCACGGGGTATCACCGTTTGATATAGATAAAGGAAATCCCGATAATTTAGATAACGAATGTTTTTCAAAGGTTTTTGGAGATGTACTCACAGATATAGCCGAAAACGATAATAAAATTTGTGCAATAACAGCGGCAATGTCAATAGGTACAGGACTATCGAATTTTTCGGAGAAATTTCCTGATAGATTCTTTGATGTGGGAATAGCAGAAGAACACGCAGTAACTTTTGCCTGTGGACTTGCGACAGAGGGAATTATACCAATATTTGCGGTATATTCAAGTTTTTTACAGCGTAGTTATGACCAGATAGTACACGATGCATCAGCACAAAATTTACATATAGTTTTATGTATTGACAGGGCTGGTATAGTCGGAGAAGATGGTGAAACCCATCAGGGAGTATTTGATTCGGCATTTTTAAATAATATTCCAAATGTTAAAATATATAGTCCGTCATATTATAGCGAATTAAGCGAATTTTTGCATAATGCAATTTACAGGGATAAAAATGTTTCAGCGGTAAGATACCCAAGAGGCAGAGAAGGTTATAAACCCGATAATTACAAGAACACAAACAATAATTTTGACTTATATAAATCAGATAGTAAAAGTAATATTTTGATAGTGACATACGGCAGAATTTTTTCAAATGCTTGTCTGGCAAAGGAAAAATTGTATGGTATAAATATCGGCATAGATATATTAAAGTTAAATTGTATAAAGCCTATTGATAGAGAAGCGGTTTTAGCGGCATTGGAATATGATAAAATATATTTCTTTGAAGAAGGTATAAAAAATGGAGGTATAGCTGAGCATTTCAATGCTATGCTTACAGAACAATCGTATAAAGGTTATTATTTTATACAAGCAATAGATGATAAATTTATACAGCAAGGCACAGTAACTTCGATTTTAAATAAGTTACAGCTTGATGATATGGGTATGTTTAATATTATTAAGGGTGATATTGAGAATGGCAGAGAAAAAAAGGCTTGATATATTAGTATATGACTTAGGCTATGCAGAAAGCAGAGAAAAGGCAAAAACATTAATTATGATGGGAAATGTGTATGTTGACGGACAAAAGTCTGATAAGCCGGGGACATTATATAATTCAACGGTAAAAATTGATGTAAGAGGAGAAACTCTGAGATATGTCAGTCGGGGTGGCTTGAAACTCGAAAAGGCTATTCAGGTTTTTGATATATCATTAAAAGATTGTATAACAATGGATATAGGTGCGTCAACAGGAGGATTTACTGATTGTATGCTTCAAAACGGAGCAAAAAAAGTTTATTCGATAGATGTGGGATACGGTCAGCTTGCTTGGAAACTGCGTACAGATGAAAGAGTTATTAATATGGAACGCACTAATATTAGATATGTAACAAGAGAACAAGTACCTGATGAAATAGATTTTTTCAGTGTTGATGTATCTTTCATATCATTAAGATTGGTATTGCCAACGGCAAGAAATCTTATGAAGGACAATGCAAAAGCAGTATGTTTGATTAAACCGCAATTTGAGGCTGGGAGAGATAAGGTAGGAAAAAAAGGTGTAGTTAGAGAGCCTGCGGTACATATAGAGGTTATTAATACAATAGTAAATTTCTGTTTAGAGAATGGATTTAGTCTGTTAGGATTAGATTTTTCGCCTGTGAAAGGACCTGAAGGCAATATTGAATATTTAATATTTATACAAAAGTCAGATAATCCTCAAAATATATCTCAAACGG
Source organism: uncultured Clostridia bacterium (assembly GCA_947625785.1). Lineage (GTDB taxonomy): Bacteria > Bacillota > Clostridia > Oscillospirales > Acutalibacteraceae > CANQPS01. The sequence continues at coordinate 29,080 of CANQPS010000017.1, read as the reverse complement.
ATATAGAATTATTAGTGAAAAAATCACATTTTGATTTAGACAGGGGAGTTTAGTTGTGGTAATAGCGTTAATTCCGAATATCACCCGCAAAAATGCGATAGAATGTACCCATAAAATAATAGAAATTCTTATACAAAACAATTCGCAGATAATAATGCCCCAAGAACTTAAAAATATTTTCTTTAACACAGAAGATATAATTTTTTTGCCGGATATTGAAAATTTAATAAATAATTGTGATATAGCGATAACAGTCGGCGGTGATGGTACTATAATAGATGCAGCGAAATATGCTGCATCTGCAAATAAATCTTTAATTGGGGTTAATTGTGGTAGGATAGGATTTGTTGCAAGTCTTGAACCAAACGAGATATATGAATTAAACAGATTATTTACAGGTGACTATAATATAGAAAAAAGAATGTTATTAAAAGTCATTTCAAAATTTAATGGCAATTCAAAAGAATACTATGCACTGAATGATGCGGTTGTAAGGGGAGCAACGGCAAATATTATAGATTTAGATGTCGATTTAGACAATAATCATATAGGGCATTTTAGAGCAGACGGTTTGATAGTATCAACGCCAACAGGGTCAACGGCGTATTCGTTATCAGCAGGAGGTCCTGTAATACAGCCAAATATGAAATGCATATTGTTGACACCATTAGCCGCATATTCTTTATTTTCCAAACCCATTGTATTTAACGAAAATGCTAAAATAAAAATATATTCATCATCAGAGAGAAATGAAAATGTAATGTTGTTTATAGATGGGCAATTATCTGTACAGATAAATAAAAATACAGTGGTTGAAGTGATGTCAGCAGATATTTATGCGAATTTTATTACCTTTAAAGATAAGACATTCTACAAGGTGCTTAATGAAAAATTGAGTGAAAGGAGTATATAAATTTGAAAATCAAGCGACAAGCAGTAATATTGGAGATTATAAAAGATAATATTGTTGAAACACAAGATGAACTTATGCGTATGCTCCAGATTAGAGGATATGAGGTCACACAAGCAACTATATCAAGAGATATTAATGATTTAAAATTGGTAAAATCTCCGATAGGTGACGGAAAATATAAATATATTGTAGGCAGCGAAGTAAATAAAGATGATATGTCAGAGAAATTTTTTACACTTTTTTCTGCATCAGTTATGTCGGTTGTACATTCAAATAATATAGTTGTAATAAAAACACTTAGCGGAATGGCACAGGCAATATGTTCTTATATGGACAAAATGGATTTTAAAGGAATTCTTGGAACGATAGCGGGTGATGATACGATATTTATAGCTACAAGCGGCGAAAATAGTTCGTTATCGCTTATAAGAGAATTAAATTTGTTGTTTAACAAATAGGGAGTTGTTTTTTATGTTAAAAAGTCTTTATATAGAAAATGTTGCGGTAATAGAAAAAGTATTGATAAATTTTTCAGAAGGTCTTAATGTAATGACCGGTGAAACAGGGGCAGGTAAATCTATTGTCATAGATTCAATCAATGCTATTTTGGGACAAAGAACACCAAGAGATTTAGTACGAACAGGTGCTAAATCTGCAATTATTTGTGGGGAGTTTGACAACATAACAGATGAATTAAAAAAAATAATTTCTGACTTAGGATATAGCATAGATGATAACGAGCCTCTTATAATTCAAAGAGAAATAAATATATCCGGTAAAGGTAATTGCAGAATAAATGGCAGGCCGGCGACGATAGCAGCTTTAAAAGAAATCGGTATAAATTTAATTAATATTCACGGACAGCACGAGAGTTACGAGTTGATGTCAACAGATTTGCATATAAATTATATAGATAGGTTTGGTGAATTACAAGGTGATATAGATGAGTATTTAAAATACTATCAGGAATATAAAACTTATGATAATAAGTTAAATAAATCTAAATCGGACGAAGCAGAGCGTGAAAGAAAAATAGATTTGCTGCGTTATCAGATTGAGGAGTTGTCAAATGCAGATATAACCGTCGGGGAATTGGAAGAATTAACGGAACGAAAGCGTATAATACTAAATAGTGAAAAAATAGCCCTAAATCTTGAACACGCAAAAGCATACCTTAATGGTGATGATGAAATACAAGGTGTTATATCAAATCTTGAAGAAACAGCTAACGCATTACAGAATATAACAGAGTATTTAAAAGATATAGATAATATTTATACAAGAATAAATGATGCGGTTTATGAATTACAAGATTGTTATTCGGAGATATGCAGTTATATTGATGATATAGATTTTAATCAAAATGAGCTTGACGATATAGAACAGCGACTTGATGTATTATACAGATTAGGTAAAAAATACGGAGAAACAGAACAAGAAATGCTTGATTTCCTGCAAGATGCAATATCGGAGCTTGATGAATTGGAAAATTATGAAACCAATCTTGAAAATCTTAAATCCCAAAGAAATCAGGCATTATTAAAGGCTCAAACATTGGCACTGAAAATATCAGAAAAAAGAAAAAATATATCTGAAATATTTACTGAAAGAGTAAAAGAGGAAATGTCATTTCTTGATATGCCGAATATACAGCTTGTAGTTAATCAGACAACTTGTGAACTTAACAAACTTGGCTGTGATAGTATAGAATTTCTCATATCGACTAATTTAGGAGAGCCACCAAAACCTATTTCAAAGATAGCATCGGGCGGTGAATTGTCAAGAATGATGTTGGCAATTAAAAATGTACTTTCAAATAAAGATAATGTTGATACACTGATATTTGATGAGGTAGATACGGGTATCAGTGGCAGTGCAGCACAAAAAGTAGGTTTGAAATTAAAAGAAGTATCAAGGACGAAGCAAGTATTATGTGTAACCCATTTGGCACAAATATCGGCGTTGGGAGATGCTCACTATTTGATAAAGAAAAATGTTGAAAATGACAGGACATTTACGAAAGTTGAAAAGTTGGATTATGAGGGCAGAAAGTATGAAATAGCAAGAATAATAGGAGGAGTACAAATAACCGATATAACATTAAATCACGCTGATGAAATGTTAAAAATGGGACTTGAATAAATTGAGGTGAAATATAAGGAAAATTATGAATATAAAGATGCCGAAAAATGTAGAAATGATAATAGAAAAATTAATATTAAATGGTTATGAGGCATACGCTGTGGGAGGCTGTATAAGAGATAGTATAATGGGAATAGAGCCAAAGGATTGGGATATATGTACATCAGCATTACCGGAAGAAACAAAAAGTATATTTAAAGATTATCGAATAATTGAAACAGGTATAAAACACGGAACAGTTACAATATTGATTGAAAAACAAATGTACGAAGTAACCACATTTAGAATAGACGGAATTTATCAAGATAACAGGCACCCTGAAAGTGTAACTTTTGTTAGTGCTGTCAAGGAAGATTTAGCAAGACGAGATTTAACAATTAATGCCCTTGCCTATAATAATAGAAGTGGAATAATAGATTATTTTGGCGGTTTGCAGGATTTAAAAAATAAAAAAATAAGCTGTGTGGGAAATGCTGATAAGCGTTTTAATGAAGACGCACTTAGAATATTAAGGGCAATAAGATTTTCGGCAGTCTATGGATTTGATATAAAAGAAGAAACAGATAACTCTATACATCAAAACGCTTATTTGATTGCTAATATTTCAAACGAACGCATAAATGCAGAACTTAATAAAATATTATTGAGCGACAAACCATCAGATATTTTATTAAAATATAGTGATGTTATAGGTATATTTATTCCTGAAATAAAAGTATGTGTAGGCTTTAACCAAAGAAACAGACATCATAAATATGATGTTTGGGAGCATATTTCGAGAACAGTAGATAATATAGAACCGATATTGACATTAAGGCTTGCTATGATGCTTCACGATATAGCAAAGCCTTTATGTGCTGTTAAAGGTGAAAATGGAGAATATCATTTTCCTAACCATAATGAAGTTGGAGCAAAAATGGTTTTTAATATACTAAAAAGATTAAAATATCCTAATAGTATTATAAAAGAATGTGTAGAGCTTGTTAGAGTACACGATATGACATTATCCGATAATAAAAAGGGAGTAAGAAGACATATTTGTAAATTTGGAAAAGAATTTTTATATAATTTAGTAAAAGTAAAGTATGCTGATATATCTGCACAATCTTATTATAAAAGGCAAAGTAAAATAAAAAAATTACAAAGTTTTACAGAAATACTGAATGAACTTGTAATGGAAGAAAATTGTTTTTCCCTTAAAGATATGAATATAAATGGTAAAGATATAAAAAGTTTAGGAATAAAAGAAGGAAAAGAAATAGGTATAATTTTATCGCAATTATTTAGTATGATAATTGATGGAAATTTAGAGAATAATCACGAAAAATTATTAAATCAAGCTGAAAAAATAATATCTCAAAAACAAAACTGATTTCGCTTAAAAAACGAAATCAGTTTTTTATTAATTTATTTATAGATTGATAATAAGTTTATGTAGACTTTTTCTTGTTTTTATTTGAAACAGTTACTCCTATAACAATACCCACAACCGCTATTATAACGATTACAATAAATATTTTAAAGCCATTTCCGCCTTTATCTTCGTTAGAATTATTATTGTTATTATTTGATGACGAAGAAGATGTTGATTCGGCAACAGCAAATGGGTCGTCAGGATTTACGGAATTACTGTCATAGTATGTATATATAACATTTACAGAACCTTTTTGATAAAGACCTGTGTTATTTTTAGGGATAGAAACAAGGGTTTTGCCGGAGAATGATTTTTCATCAGATGTATATTTTGTAGTATTATCAATTGTACCCGTTAATGAAACCTTATCAAGTATAGTACCGTCTAATGCCATATAGATAACATTGACAATACCTTCTATACCAAATACGGTCGTACAATCTTTTGAATTATATAAAGTCTTATCTTTAATCCAGACTTCACCGTATAATTGATAACCAGGTTCGCCTGAGCCGGGTTCTTGTGATGAACCGCCATTATTAAACATAACTTGGATTATATTTGCACCATTCAAATCAGCTTTATTAAACTTATATGACCACCAGCCATCACCGTCATTTGTCATAGCAGTGCCAGGCCAGCTTTCTGTGTAAACTTTTTCACCATCATTGATGTATGCGTAAATATTTACGCTTGACCAGTTATTTGAATTATAATAATGTACAGTAATATCATCGCTTGCTATTTCAGGAACAGGCTCATAGACATATTTAACTTCTGTATTGCCAGATGTAAATTTACCGGCACCATTTGCAGGCAAGCTGTCTGCCTTTAAGTTATAACCTTCAATAGTAGGTATAGCAGATGTATAATAAGGTGCATTTTCTCTGCCGCTTAAAGAAACAGATGCAGCAAGTTCTTTGCCATCTGTATCAACATATTTAATTGTAACATTACCTATTTTACCTGTATACTTTTTGTATTTAAAGGTAATAGTCTGAGGGCCTTCAGTATAAGTACCCGTTTGATTTCTTTCGCTTACTAAATCGTAGTTTATAAGTAGTGAAGGGTTAGCGGAAACCGAGAAATTTTTACCTATTGTACCGGAAACATAAGAAGAAGATATTTCGTTATTATTTTCGTCTATGTGTTTAACTGTTACAAGACCCCTGTTAGACTTAATATTTGCTTTTTCAAAACTTGTTTTATCAACAAGAATAGCAGCAGAACTTACAGGTAAAGTAATTTTACCATCTGAAATTGTACCAAGACTATTTACACCCGATGTTGAGTTGTTAGCAACTATAACCCATTCGCTTACATCGTTTGGTAATGTAATAGTTTTGCTGTCTGTTGTACTGTTATTGAATATAACGGCAACCTTATTCCATTCATTACTATTTAATTTATTTTCGATAGTATAGCCAAGAACACTTTTATCTTCTGCATTACCGTCTTTTTCGGTAAAGAAGTTTATAGTATCAATAGAGGTTTTTGTATTATCTCTGAAAGGAGAGTAAGCCTTTCTTATTTCGATAAGACCCTGATAGTAGCTTACCAAATCGCTATAAGTTTCAAGTCTTGTCCAATCAAGCTCATTAAGACTTGCAGGGGAGGAATAACTATTATGGTCTCCTTGTTTTGTTCTTGCAAATTCCTCACCAGCGAGGAACAAACTCATACCTTGTGATGTCAAGGTAATAGCAGCCGCAAGTTTATTCATTTCTACAAGATTATCGTATCTTTCGTTATAATCACCGTTAGTGTTATATACAGATGCAACAAGACGGTCATATAAAGTATGATTATCGTGGCAGGAAGAATATGTTACGGTTTGAGAAGGAACATTAGCCCATTTATTGGTGGCAGCTAATACACCTGTTTTAATATTTTGATATGAAGCCACATCGCCCTGAACCCAACCGGTGCCGTATGTATCAAATACGCTTCCTTTTATACCGTCTCTTATGGTATCAGAGAAAGCTGCTATTCTGTCACTTAATTTGTACATATTTGGCTGAGTGGAAAGTGCTGCACTTGAATTTGTTGATAAACTCCAAGCCTCGCCATACATAAGTATTTTATCACCATCAGGAAGTTTATCAAGAGCTTCACGAATAGCATTCATTGTATCTACATCGTGTAACCCCATAAGGTCAAATCTAAAACCGTCTATATGATATTCAGTAGCCCAATAAACAACAGAATCTACCATATATTTTCTGAACATAGCGTTTTCACTTGCAGTATCGTTACCGCAGCCTGAACCATTAGACCAACCTTTGCCGTTAGCTTGTTGGCGATAATAGTAACTTGGAACAGTTAAGTTAAACCAAGAATCAGCACCGGTGTATGTATGGTTGTAAACAACGTCCATAATTACGCCAATACCTTCATTGTGAAGGCTTTGAACCATTTGTTTAAATTCATTAATTCTTACATTACCGTCATAAGGGTTTGTTGAGTAAGAACCCTCAGGAACATTGTAGTTTTTAGGGTCATAACCCCAGTTAAAATCTTCTGGTTCATTTGAAGTTTCGTCTATTGAACCAAAATCATAAACAGGATTAAGATGAACATAATTTATACCAAGACTTGTCAAATAATCAAGACCTGTTGATACTGTACCGGCATTATTCAATGTAGTTCCTTTTTCTGTGAAAGCGAGGTATTTACCCTGATTTGCACTGCTGATACCGGAAGAAGCCGAATTTGAGAAATCTTTTACATGTAATTCCCAGATTATGGCATCTGTTTGTTTTTCTGCGAAAATATGGTTATCGTTTTCCCAGCCGCTTGGGTCTGTTGAGTCTAAATCAACAATCATACCTCTGTTACCGTTTACACCGGCAGCTTTTGCATAGATGTCAACAGTTTCGTTAGTTTTTCCGTCAACCGTTACCAAGTATGTATAGTAAGTATTTTTAAGGTCACCGTTAATCGTTACGGACCAAACACCATTGCTGTTATTTTTAGTCATATCTGTTGTAGAAATTACACCGGCACCGGTTTCAGAATCACTGCCGGTCTTATAAAGTTTAACCTGAACTTTTGTAGCAGTAGGTGACCAAACCTTAAAGGTAGTAGAAGCTGATGAATAAACGGCACCTAAGTCATCGCCATTATAGGCATATTGGTCTAAATCCTCACCGATTGGGGTTGCTGCTGATACAGGCAAACTACACATCCCCATTACCATCGCTGATGATAAAACCAACGATAAAATTTTTTTGATTTTCAAGAACATCGTCCTCCTTAAAAAATAATTTATTATAATAGACAATTAAATCTTGCCATACTATATAATTAACATTTTAACATAATTTATGTAAAATATCTATTATTTTTTTATACAAAATCCTTTTAATTGTGTAAAAAATATCTATAATTTAATGTGCATTTTGTTGTATAAATAAAAATCAAGTGGTGATTTATCGAAAAAACACCACTTGATTAATAAATTTAAATAAATTAATTTTTAGATATTTTTTTATCCTTTAGATACTTGGCTAATTGCATAACTGCTATAATGGCACCGCCGATTAAAAAGAATATAATACTAAAACTATGTAAATCCATAGCTGGTTGAGGTTCAGATAAAGTTTCCGGACCTCGTACTATTGAGTATAAAGAACCAAGCATAAGACCGAGAACCATATATATAGTTTGAGAACGGAATTTTTTTAAGCAAATATTTATAATTTTAACGACTGAAACTATACCAAATAAAACTCCAAATCCAAATACTATAACGATAGGCAAGGCTGACAAATCAAAGTGAATAAGATTTTTAACAGCGGTAATAACAGGAAAATACAAACCTAATATCAGTAATATAGTTGAGCCGGAAATTCCCGGTAATACCATAGCAGATATTGCTAACATAGCAGATATAAATATAAATATATAGCTTAAAAATCCACCTGAAATAGAATTTTCATCGTTTGAAGTCTGAGAATTTAATAAAGTTATTCCAACGACTAATAAAGCACCAATTAATGTGAAAATAAGATTTATATATTTGCCCATTAAAACATTTTTTTCATCTTTAAGAAATATAGGGATAGAGAATATAATAAACCCTAAAAATAATGAGCTTACTTGATATATATGGCTTTCAAAAATACTTGTTATAGCAAGCACAGCAAGTAAAAAGCCTATAATCCAACCTATACCAAGTCTAATAAGAAATTTAAGAGCATCGATTTTTTCCTGTTTATTTCCGGATATGATGTTATGTAAAGAACCGATAAACTTATCATAGAAACCAAGCAAAAAGGCTATTGTTCCTCCTGAAACGCCCGGAACGCTGTCAGCAAGAGCCATTAAAAATCCACCAATACTATACAAATATAATGCACTCCTTTATACTATTTCTCCACAAATTTGTGTTACAACATAGCCATTATTTTTAAGACTTTGAATAACGCCATCATCACCATACATATGAGCAGCACCAACAACAAAGAAAACATTTTTACCTTCTTTAATGTACTGTATAGCGGCATCAGCCATTATTTTATTTCTGTCAGTAATCATTTTTTTGTTATAAAGTATAGTGTCATTTGTCAAAAGTTCTTCATTGGAGTTGATTTTATTTTCAAGTTCATTTGAAATATTTAAATTAAGTTCGTCATTATCATCGCTGTTTATAATATTTTGTATTTCCTTAGAACCGCTTTTCCATATATTATATAGTTCTTTAAATTCATCTATATAAGAATCTATGCCTTCAGAATTGGCTACATAAGTTAAAATTTGCAGTTCATAGAAAATATCACTGTAACCGCTGAAAGCATTAAGACTGTCAATATAATTTTCAATAGAAAGAATTTTTTTATTTTTACTTTCTGCTAAACTCATAAGTTGATAATCAATACCTTTGTTTATATCCAATCCGGATTTATATATTAAAGGAGTTTCTACATACATCGCCCAGTATTCTGCTTTCATATAATCCAATACCAATGACAGCGTAGAATATTCATCAGAATAGTCTTTTAGATATTTAACTAACAGATTATATGTTTCCTCGGATATATGGTCTTTAAGGGTAGTGCCATCGGAATATATATACCTCATAGATGTTTCAAGCATAGCGTTATAATCACTTGTGATAGCATTTGTATTACATTCAACAGCAAGAAAATCGCAGCTGTTAAAAGCATCTTGATAGATTTCAGGGACAGAAAGAATATCAAAATCGCCTGCGTGATAAGAACCGATAAGATAAAATTTCTGGTTATTGTCAAGCTGAACTTGCCACATTACAGGATTGAAGCTGCTGTCAATTTCAGTTTTTGAATTATCAGAACTGTTTATATTTTCTGATACAGTTTCAGAATATTGTGAATTTACAGAGTTTGTATCACTTGTGTTATTATCTGCGTCATTATTTTTGCAAGATGATACAGTAAATATAATTGCTACTGATAAAACAGAACAAAATATTTTTTTAAATTTTATTTTCACAGTAAATTACTCCTTTTTTATAATATTATATTTGTATGATTTACTTGATACAAATATATATTATATTTCTTATTTTGTCAATGTTTTTAAGATTTGTGTTTGTTATTAAAGGATTTCAATATATTATTTAATCTGTATTTTGTTTAATGGGTATCTCAATTTCTTCAACTATATTTTCTATGCAGGAGTAATCTGCTGTAATAGTAATACCAAGAGGGGTTTCTGTTATTTTTAACTCTTTTTTGTCAACTTTTATATTATTATATGCAAATGCTTCAAGCAGTGACAGTTTTTGAAGGGCAACATCATTGGCTTTTTGTATATCAAATGTAATTTCTTTTTCTATATATTCTTCATACTTATCTTCTTTTATAGAGATAGGCAGAGTGTTTTGATTGAGTAAAAGATATTTTGTATTTGTTTTGATTTTTGTTTTAAAATCAGGATTTTTACTTATAGTAATAGGAAATTTAATTGTGAATATATTAAATTCTTTTTTAGAAATATAATTTCCTGTTGGTACATATATTTTATTTTGGAGTAATACTGTTGCATTTAGGGAATGTTTAGTTTTTGCGAATATTTCGCCGTCTGCTCTTGTAACTCTAACGGTATTGGTAAGTTCACTATCTATAATTCCCGAAACTAAAAGCTGACCTTTTATAACCGCATCACCAATAGCAACTTCTTTATTACCTTTTCTTATATTCATAGATACAATTTGACCATCGCAAGCTGCTTTTAGATTAGTTACAATAGTTTTATCAATGAGTTCGGGTTCAATGTCCCGTTCGGTTAGTTCGATTACTATATTGCTTCCTTCCTTATTTACGGCTATCCAAGATAATTCCGATATGGTTGAAAATGATTGTCTTTTAACTGATTGAGTATCTATATTTTTCATTAAAGCACCTTGATAAATGCCATATTCTTCTAATTTATCCAATATATCGTAACTGTTAATTGTATTTATACCTGTAATTTCAATATTCCAAACGAACATTGATAAAAAATACAACATTATAAAAAACGGAATGACTCCAATTATTATTCCCATTTTTTCACGATTTTTATGTAGAAAGAACGGGATACCTTTTTTATTTATAACTCTAATGGTGCAGTTAGTTTTTTTAGCTATATTTCTTAACTGCATATAATATATGTGTGATGTTGTGAAATAACTTATATTATCAATATTATTATATTTTATATTCCATATATAAACATTTTCTTTAATACATTGATTTATAAATTTTTCAATATGTTTGCCTTTTAATGATACTGTAACTGTACCGCTTAAAAATCTGAATATTCCGCTTATCAAATTGTTGTCACCACACTTTTATATTTAATTATTTATGTAATAAATTCAATATTAGTTATATAACCACATATAAGCATTGAGGTATCATCTAAACATTTGATAGAAAGTCCTCTGCCGGAAAAAGAAACTATAAGTTTATTCATATTGACTTTAATATTTGCGTCTGAATATTCAAGGAGTTCTCTGTATCCGTCAACATTGACCTCACGATTACCGTTTATTTCAAAATGTGATGGTACAGATATTGTGTTATAACCATTTTTTATTTTATCAAGGACAGTGGTTTTATTGTTATAATTATTGTTAGCAGTAGATTTTTTACTCATCTTTTCACCACCTTAATAATAAAATATGCGTTTTTACACATATATATTAATTACAAAATATATAATTTTACGAGGTAAATATGTGTATTACTAAAAATAAATTTTATTATACTTCAATAATTATTATGTGTTTAATTATATGTAGCGGATTGATATTCTATCCGTCATATTGTGCCAAAGGCGGTTATAATGGTCTGATTTATTGTGGGAGTGTATTAATACCATCATTATTTCCGTTTATGTTTTTATCATCATTTATTGTAAAAAGCGGAATTTCCGATAAAGTTGGGATTAGAATAAATAAATTAACAAGATTACTATTTAAGTCAAATGGTTCTGTTGGAATAGTTATTTTACTGTCAATGATAGGCGGTTATCCTGTCGGAGCAAAAGGTATTGAGGAACTTGTTGCATCTAAGAGTATTTCAAGAGATACTGCGGAACGATTGATATTGTTTTGTTTTGGTTCAGGATTAGCGTTTTTAGTGGGAGTAATTGGCAGCAATTTTTTTAATGATAAGAATATAGGAATATTATTATTTTTAGCTCAAAGTATTTCTACATTAGTAATAGCCTTTTTGAGCAGATTTTTTGCTAAAAATGAAATAATTCTTAACAGCAAATATACTTCCCACAGAAAAAGTTTTTATAATGCAGTGGTTGAAAGCTGCAATGACAGTATTAATGCTATCTTATCAATGAGTGGATTTGTTATATTGTTTGCCTGTTTTATAGAATTATTAAAAGGCTGTGGATTTGCCGATTTTTTTGCAGAAATATTGAATGGTTTAGGCATTAAAGACAATATATCTAATTCTATATTATATGCACTTCTGGAGGTTACAAATGCTTGTAATAATGCTATAAATAATGGTTGTTCCGTTATATTTATAGCTTTTGCGGTAAGTTTTGGAGGAATATGTGTACATTTTCAGGTTATGTCAATGATGAAAAGTTATAGTGTATCTTATGGCAAATTTATTGTATTTAGAATAATACATAGCATATTATCTTGTTGTTTTACATATATTTTTCTGAAAGTATATAATCCGTCAAAAGATGTTTTTTCTACCTATACGGATAGCCCGACCGTTACACAATCAAAAAATATTGCTTTAACCATATCACTTATTATTTTGTGTACGGTGTTTATATTTTCCTGTATAAACAAAAAAATAAATAGGGGGATTAGGTGAGATGTGTGGAATAGCTTGTTGGTTTGATGAATTTGGAGATTTAAGAGATAAAGTTAATATTATAGATGAAATGAGAAATTCTCTTATAAGCAGAGGACCGGATGAGGAGGGAACAGAAGTTGACATTAATATTGCATTAATGCACAGACGACTTACCATTATTGATGCAGAAAACGGCAAGCAGCCTTTATCATATCAATTAGGAGAAAATAAATATACAATAGTTTATAATGGAGAATTATATAATACTGATGAGATACGCAATGAATTGCTATTGTCCGGTTATGATTTCAGGGGTTATAGTGATACCGAAGCCGTATTATTGTCGTATTTACATTGGGGTGAAAAGTGTCTTGACAGATTGAATGGTATATTTGCATTTGCTATATATGATTACAATGAGAAAAGTATATTTTTTGCAAGGGATAGAATAGGTGTTAAACCATTGTTTTTCTATAAATATGACAGTGGAATTATTATTGCATCTGAAATGAAAGCTATACTTAAAAATCCAATAGTTAAGCCTGTTATTGATAAAGAGGGATTATATGAGTTATTTTGGCTTGCACCGGGAAAAACTCAAGGTACAGGTATTTTTAAGGGAATTAAAGAGTTAAAAAATGGCGAATATGGATTTTATAAAAATAATAATATTAAAATAAACAGATATTACAGAGTAACAGCCCACGAGCATACCGATAATGAAAAAGAAACGATTGACAAAACAAGATTTTTAGTTATAGATTCCATTAAGCGACAGCTTGTATCTGATGTACCTGTATGTTGTTTTTTATCGGGGGGATTGGATTCAAGTACTATTTGTGCAGTTGCGTCCGAAGTGTTTAAGCAAAAAGGAAAGCAATTAACAACTTTTTCTGTTGATTATGTTGATAATGATAAATTTTTTAAAAGAAGTTCATTCCAGCCTACTCCGGATAGTGAATTTATAGGTGTTATGGTTGATTTTATAGGAAGTAAACATAATAATATTGTTCTTGATAATATATTGCTTGGCGAGGCATTGGAGGACGCTGTTAGGGCAAGAGACTTACCTTCTATGTCTGATATAGATTCATCAATGTTATTGTTTTCAAAAGAGATAAAAAAAGAATTTTCAGTTGCATTATCCGGAGAATGTGCAGACGAAATTTTTGGAGGTTATCCTTGGTATCATAACGAAAGTATATTATTTGAGGAAAATTTTCCTTGGGCGAGGTCGCTTGATGTAAGAGGGAATATTCTGAAAAAAGATTTACTTAGTGACGGTGCAGATTATGTTCGTGATAGATATAATTCTACTGTAAATGATACAGACTATTTGCCAACCGATAGTCCCAAGGAAAAGCGTATGCGTGAGATGTTTATGCTGAATTTTAATTGGTTTATGCAAAACTTACTCGACAGGAAAGACAGAATGACGATGTATAATGGTCTTGAAGTCAGAGTACCATTTTGCGATTACAGACTTGTTGACTATGCTTATAATATGCCGTGGAAATTTAAGGCTTATAATAATCGTGAAAAAGGCATAGTCAGAAAATGTTTGGAAGGTATATTGCCAAATGATATATTATGGCGAAAAAAAAGCCCTTATCCAAAAACTCATAGTCCTTCTTATTTCAAGTATGTTAAGGATAGAGTTAATAAAATATTTGAGGATAAGAGCAGTATTATAACCGAATTGCTTGATTATAGAAATATTGTTGATATGATGAATAATGATATTAATGTTATGTGGTATGGTCAGCTTATGAAAACACCCCAAGTATTAGGATATATAGTACAACTTGACTATTGGTTCAGGCAATATAATGTTCAGATAGAGGGTTTATAGTAAGGCATTAAAAACAGTCAGCCACATAATATGAGAACTATTTATTATAATATAATATAAAATTATAACATTAATTAATTTTTTAGCTATTGATAATTGTTTTTTATTAGCAGATGTCATTCTGTTATTTACACATAATATTAATAATAGAGGTACTATACATTTTAATAAAGCCCCTAACCATATATTAGATATAGCATAATTCATAAATAAATTTGCTTCATAAAAATATCCTGTATTGACTAATATTAGTGTAAAAATCCAATCAGTGACATTTAATGCGTATAGCATTAGTAATCGTTTAGTTAAAGGTGTAGGTTTTAATATTTTTTCCATAATAACACTCCGTTTAAATTTGTAATAATAATCCCTTTGTTGCTGTTGAGGTATTAAAAGTAACAAGGGGATTAATTTTTTGTATTAATTGACAATAGATTATGACTATGATACTATTGACATTAATTAGTCAATTTATACAATAATTAATTTATATTAAATGGAGTGTTATTTTATGAAGTTAAAAGGCGAGTTGATATTACTATTCTCACTGACTTCCGAGCAGTTATCAGATGTGAAGTATATTATAAAAAAAATGGGTTTGCGTTATAAAATCATTCAAAAAGAGGAATACAGTCAATCTATAAGTTATCTTTGCAATAATCCTGATGCTGTAAAAACAGATGAAATATATTCGGGTAAAGACTTTGAAAAAGCTATGATAGTATTAAAAAATTTTGATAAAAAGCGATTAGACGAATTTTTTAATACCATTAAATTTATTTGTAAAACCAATGATGATATTATAAAGGCTGTTGTAACTAATATAAATAAATATTGGTCTGCGGAGAAACTTTTTAATTCAATATATGGCGAACATAGAGTTATAACGGAAAATAATAGTAAAAATATTAAAAATTAAAGATTATAAGTGAAAATGAGAGATTATAGGAGAATAAACCATTGTAGGCTAAAATATTTGACTTTAATTGACTTTGACTTTATCTGACTTTCAAAATATAATTAAAGTCAAAGAAAGTCAAAGAAAGTCAAAATCAAAAGAAGGTGGTATGATATGAGAATGAGTGATATTGTAGCAAGTTATATTATTGATATGCTTGACAGTCAGGAGGGCAACGCAGAAATTCAAAGAAATGAGCTTGCTAATATATTAGGTTGTGTACCAAGTCAGATAAATTATGTAATATCATCAAGATTTACGGCTGAACAGGGATATATAGTTGAAAGCAGACGAGGTGGTGGAGGATATATACGCATAACTCGTGTAAAAATGACAAGGTCTAATGCTATAATGCATATAGTGAATTCAATAGGTGATAAAATAGATAATAACACCGCTGTTCTTATGCTTGAAAATATGAGCAATCAGGAGATTATTTCACCGGATACAAAAGCAATTATGACAGTAGCTATATCTGATAGAACTCTTGCTGATGTTCCAAAAAATATAAGAAATATAGTAAGAGCATCATTATTCAAAAATATGCTTTTGTCACAAATAGTTTAATAAACAATACTTTTGATTTTCTGTAAATATCAAAAGGTATTAATATAAATATTTTATCAGGGAGGAATATATATGTTATGTCAAAATTGTAATAAAAGACAAGCTAATACACATATCAAAAAAATAGTTAATAATAAGTTAGAAGAAAAATATCTGTGTAATGAATGTGCAGAAAATATGGGCTATAAAGGTTTTTTAAGTGGATTTGCCGGAGATTTCAATAGTTTCTTTGGTTTAGGTGATATGAAGATTTTATCCAATGAAACGGTAAGATGTGAATGCTGCGGTTCATCGTATGATGAAATAGCACGAACAGGTAAAGTTGGGTGTGCAAATTGTTATAAAGTATTTAATAAAAAAATTACACCATCTATAATCAGGATACACGGAAATACAACTCATACAGGTAAAATTACTTCGTCAGTATCTCCAAGTATCAAGGCTAAAAATACAATAGAACAACTTAAAAAGGAACTTAGCAGGGCCATTGAAGAACAGGAATTTGAGAAAGCCGCAGAACTGAGAGATAAAATAAAATCTATGGAGGGAGAGATTAATAATGAGTGAGAATACTAATATAAATAAAAAATGGTATCAAAAAAGCGGTACTAATGGTGATACGGTTATTAGTACGAGAATAAGATTTGCGAGAAATATACAAGGTTTGCCGTTTCCTTGCAGAATGTCAATAGACGATAAAAGAAAGTCTATTGCACTTGTCAAAAAGGCTATATTAGAAGGAAATTCAGTTTTATCTAATAGATTTAAATTTATAGATATGGAAACTTTATCACAAGAACAGGCAGTTTCATTGGTTGAAAGACATCTTGTAAGCCCTGAATTTATATCCGACAGGGAAGGAAAAGGTCTATTGTTGCTTGATGACGAAAGTATAAGTATTATGATAAATGAGGAAGACCATATTCGTTTACAAGTAATGAAGGAGGGCTTTGCACTTGAAGAAGCATTTGATATATGTGATAAAATAGATACTATGCTTGACGAACAATTAACATTCTCTTTTGATGAAAATTTAGGATATTTAACACAATGTTTGACTAATTTAGGTACAGGTATGAGAGCGTCAGTTATGCTTCATTTACCGGCATTGCAGGATAGAAAAGCTATTGGTCGTATATCACAAAACTTATCAAAGTTAGGACTAACAATGCGTGGAACCTACGGAGAAGGCACAGAACCAAAAGGTGCTATGTATCAATTGTCAAATCAGGTTACTCTTGGAATATCTGAAACAACTGCTATAAATAATTTAAAGAGTATTGCCGTACAGCTTATCAATCAGGAACTTGAATTGAGAAAAGCTATTATGAATGAACCTGATGTAATTGATGCTATTTATCGTTCTAAGGGAATTTTAAAGAGTGCTTATGTAATGAGTAATGATGAAAGCAATAAACTATTATCTAATGTTCGTTTTGGGGTATCACTCGGTATAATAAAAGATATATCGTTAGATTTGATTAATTCTCTTATAGTTGAATTGCAGCCTGCAACCCTTATGATAAATCAAAATAAGAATATGACTCCACAAGAAAGAGATATTGTCAGGGCAAAGATACTCAGAGATAAACTTTTTGAATGTAATTAATAATTTTTTAATCATATGGAAATATAAAGATAGGAGAGATATATATGTTTAGATTTAATGGTTTTACACAAAAAGCTAATAATGCCATTAACCTTGCTATGCAGAACGCAGAAAATATGGGACATACCTATGTAGGTACAGAACATATTTTGCTTGGTCTTATAGCAGAAGGCTCCGGTGTGGCATATATTGCTTTGAATGACAGTGGTATATCTGCGCAAGAAGTTGCCGATTATATAAAGTCAAAAATGTCAACAGGTGTACCTACAAAATTAACGCCTGATGATTTTACACCAAGAACAAAGAGAGTTTTGCGTTCAGCTATGTATCAGGCATCTAAATTTAATCATAATTATGTAGGTACAGAGCATATTTTACTCGCAATACTTGAAGATGGCGAAAGTTATGCAGTAAGATGTCTTATTGAGAATGGCATTAAAATAGATGATATTGTAAATAATATGGCAAAAGTTCTTGGAGCAGAAACACAAACCCAAGATATTAATTCAGTTAATTCAATTAACAATAATCAATCGAACGGAAAAAAAGAAAAAGTTTCAACCGAAGCCATTGATAAATTTGGAGTTGATTTAACCGAAAAAGCCAAAAAGGGTGAGATAGACCCTGTTATAGGCAGACAAAAGGAAATCGACAGAATTATACAGATATTGTTAAGAAGAACAAAGAATAATCCTTGTCTTATAGGTGAACCGGGAGTAGGAAAAACAGCAGTGGCTGAGGGATTAGCACTAAAAATTGCAAATGGAGATGTTCCTGAGTTACTAAAAGGAAAAAGGGTTGTTTCTCTTGATTTAACAGGTATGATAGCCGGAACAAAATATAGAGGAGATTTTGAGGATAGGATTAAGAATGCCATTAATGAAGTTAAGGCATCAGGTAATATAATATTATTTATAGATGAACTTCATACCATTGTTGGAGCAGGTTCGGCGGAAGGTTCAGCAGATGCGGCTAATATACTTAAACCGTCACTTGCGAGGGGAGATTTTCAGGTAATAGGTGCTACAACATTGGTAGAATACAGAAAATATATTGAAAAAGACCCGGCTCTTGAAAGAAGATTTCAGCCTGTAACGGTCGGAGAACCTACATCTGATGAAGCCGTTGAAATATTAAAAGGTCTTAGGGATAGCTATGAGGCACACCATAGAGTAAAAATTACAGATGAGGCTATCCAATCAGCAGTTACCCTTTCAGAAAGATATATTACAGACAGATATTTGCCGGATAAGGCTATCGACCTTATAGATGAAGCTGCTTCAAAAGTTCGTTTAAAGGCATTTACCCAACCTGATAACCTGCAGAACCTTGAACAAAAAATTAAAGATTTAGGTAAGGAAAAATCATCAGCCATTAATTCCCAAGATTTTGAAAGAGCGGCAAAAATCAGAGATGAAGAAAAATCTTTAATTGAGAAACTTAACGCTGATAAACAATCTTGGAAAGAAAAACACGAACAAATTACAGGTGAGGTTACAGCAGAAAATATAGCGGAAATAGTATCAAGTTGGACAGGAGTTCCTGTTGTACAATTGACAGAGGAAGAGGGTCAAAGACTACTTAAACTTGAGGAGGCTTTGCATAACAGGATAGTTGGACAAGATGAGGCAGTATCTGCTGTGGCTAAGGCAATAAGGAGAGGCAGAGTAGGTTTGAAGGATAAGAATAGGCCTGTTGGTTCATTTATATTCTTGGGAGCTACCGGTGTAGGAAAAACGGAATTATGCAAGGCATTGTCAGAAATAATGTTTGGCAGCGATAATTCAATGATAAGACTTGATATGTCAGAATATATGGAAAAACACACTGTATCGAAATTAATAGGTTCTCCTCCGGGATATGTAGGGTATGATGAGGGTGGACAATTAACCGAGAAAGTCAGACGAAACCCATATTCAGTAATATTATTTGATGAAATAGAAAAAGCTCACCCAGATGTATTTAATATTTTATTGCAGATATTGGACGATGGAATTTTAACAGATGCACAAGGTCGTAGAGTTGATTTTAAGAATACAGTTATAATAATGACATCTAATGTTGGTGCAAGACTTATAACAGAAAAACAAAAGACAAGTCTTGGATTTAGTGTTACAGACGACAGTACGGTTGAGAAAGATTTTGAAGACTTGAAGAAAATCGTAACAGATGAATTAAAGAAAGTATTCAGACCGGAATTTTTAAATCGTGTAGATGATATTATAGTATTTAAGAAATTAACTCAGAACGAGATAAAGCAAATAGCAAGTAATATGATAAATACACTTAAAAAGAAACTTAAAGATATGGACATAGATATAGATTTTACTGATAAAGCAATAGAAACTATTGCGAATAGGGGATTTGATGATATATACGGTGCAAGACCGCTAAGGAGAGCTATTCAGTCGGATATAGAAGATGCTATTTCTGAAAAAATTCTTGAGAAGGATATTATCCCAAAACAAAAATATATCTGTGATTACAATGATGATAAGTTTACCTTTGAAAAAGTTTAATATTCTGTTAAAATAAATAATAATCTCCTGCTGCTGAAAAGTAACAGGAGATGTTTATATATTGATATTAGGCACAAGATATATAGTCTTGTGCTTCTTCTTTTAGGAATAAATTTTTTAATGAAAGTGTAAAAATAAAAAAGCAGTAATTATATTTAATTTAAAGTCCGTATAAAGTCGTCAAAAATAAAAGTTAATTTTTAGGTATTCTTTTTTGTAAAAATTGTTGAAATTTATAAAGTATTGGTGTAAAATATATGTGTATAATGTTTTGGCAACATTATATAATTTAAAGTTAGTAGCAGATAGGTGGTTGTAACAGTGAAAAGAGTAGGCATTTTAACAAGCGGAGGAGATTGTCAGGGACTTAATTCCGCAATAAGAGGTGTGGCAAAAGGTTTATATAATAAATTTGCAAAAGATGAGATTGAAATATATGGCATAATGGACGGATATAGGGGTCTTATATGTGGTGAATATCGCAAAATGGAAAAAAATGAATTTTCGGGGATACTCACAAGAGGTGGAACAATTCTCGGAACATCACGACAACCATTTAAGTTAATGAGAGTTGTTGACGAAAACAGCGTTGATAAAGTCAAGGCTATGAAAGATAATTATGAAAAATTAAAATTAGATTGCCTTGTAATACTTGGAGGCAACGGTACCCAAAAGACTGCAAATCTATTAAGAGAAGAAGGTTTGAATGTAGTATCACTGCCTAAAACCATAGATAATGATTTATGGGGGACAGATATGACATTTGGTTTTCAAAGTGCTGTTGATATAGCAACAAATGTAATAGATTGCATACACACGACAGCAACCTCCCACGGCAGAGTATTTATTATAGAGCTTATGGGACATAAGGCAGGTTGGCTGGCATTACACGCAGGAATTGCAGGCGGTGCAGATGTTATACTTATTCCTGAGATACCTTATGATATAAAGAAAGTTATCAAAGTTGTAAAGTCCAGGAATAAAGAGGGTAAAAATTTTTCTATTATAGCAGTAGCAGAAGGAGCTATGTCCAAAGAGATTGCTAAAATGAAGAAAAAAGAGCGTAAAGAAGCATTAGCAAATATCAAACCTTCTGTTGCCTATAAAATTGCAGAGGAAGTTGAACAGGCAACAGGACAAGAAACAAGAGTTGCCGTTCCGGGACATATTCAAAGGGGAGGAAGTCCTTGTCCTTATGATAGAATGTTATCAACAAGATTTGGTGTTGCCGCCGCACAACTCATAATTGACGAAAATTATGGTAATATGGTTGCACTTGTTAATAATGAAATAGTGCCGGTTCCATTGTCTGAAATAGCAGGTAAATTAAAGACAGTTCCGACTGATTCTCCTATAATTCAAAATGCAAGAGATTTAGGTATTAGTTTTGGTGATTGATTTATAATTATATCAGTGATATAATTATGTTTATTAATATATTAGGGAGAGGTTGACTGAATTATGGCTAAGGAAAATAAGATTTTATTATGTGAAAGAAAAAGATGGCTTTTCTTTGGAATACCTTGGACATTTACGAAATATACAGTAGATGAAAAGAAAATATTAATAAACAGTGGATTTTTCAAGAGTATCGAAGATGAAATACTGTTATATAGAATTATGGATATGTCCCTAAGCAGAACTTTATTGCAAAAGATATTCCGATTAGGTACAATAACTATATATTCACAGGATAAAACTTCACCCATATTAACTATTAAGAATATAAAAAATGTCAATAATTTTAAGAATGTTTTGTCCGAAGCAGTGGAAAATGATAAAATAAGGCTTAGGGTTAGAAGAAGCGAAATAATGGACGCTGATGTTGCGGAAGGCTTTTCTCAGAATGATAGCAGTATAGGTTATAGTGATTCATATGATGACAGTTATTTATTATAAGGATAATGATATTAAAACTGTATTGGCTCTGTGACCAGAAAAAATTCTTTGAAAGTAAATGAATTAAAATTTAATTATATTGAAAAACTAAAAAAGTTTATCTGATAATTTTGAATTAATGTGAAAGAACGATTAGTTTCTAAAATACCGTTTTATAAAATTTAAAAATTTTATAAAGTTAAGCTTATGTTGTTTTAATTTTTATTATGTAATATTTAGGTTAGGTATAAAAATAAAATCTCCCTCATTATAAGAGTTGATATAATATTAAACTTTTATATGAGGGAGATTTTATTGTAAAATTATAGCTCTAACATATGTGAAAAATATTTATAAACTTGCAAATAAAAATTCTCGCATATAAAATAAATTTACAAAATAAAAAAGCCAAACAAGAGAATAAAAAATATCTATATTATTTATGGTTTTATTGAATTTATTATAAATTTGTATTACAATATAAGGTATGAAGTAAAAACAAAAATTTATTTGAGGGGAGAAATTTAATAATGTTTGGACATAGACCGCCACCACCGCCGCCACATCATCACGGAGGACATAGACCGCCGCCTCCACCGCCACATCATTATGGAGGACATAGACCACCACCACCTCCACCGCCACATCATCATAGAGGGCATAGACCGCCGCCTTCTGGAGGCTGTGTTATTCCTATGATAATAGCAATACTTTCTATTGTAGCTTTAATAGGAATTATATTCTAAAAAAACAAATCCCTTATACACAAATTTGTATATAAGGGATTTGTTATATATTAAGTTTATTTAGCACCATAAGTTTCAAGGTAATTTTTCATAGCTTCAAGATGTCCTTTTCCGTCAATTACACCATCTTCAATAGCTTTAATAATATCCTTGATAGTAACAATAGAGTAGACTTTTACTCCAAATTCGTCAAAAGCGGATTGAACAGCACCTTTGTCGCTGTCAAGAGATTTTTCCATACGGTCTACGGTGATAACCATACCTGTGATATTAACTTTTGCAGTATTCAATAATTTAGGAAGAACTTCTCTTAAGGCCTTGCCGGAAGTCATTACATCGTCTATAATAACAACTTTTTCATTATCGGTTAAGCTTCTGCCGACAAAGTAACCACCTTCTCCGTGGTCTTTAACTTCCTTTCTGTCGAAACAGTAGTTTACACTTATTCCGAACTTATTGAATAATGCCACAGCAGCACTTACAGCAAGTGGAATACCTTTATAAGCAGGACCGAATAAAGTGTCTACAATAATATTGTTATCTTTTATACATTCAGCATAGTATTCACCAAGTTTAGCAAGTTGTTCACCGGTTTTGTAGTTTCCGGCATTGATAAAATAAGGAGCCTTTCGACCGCTTTTTAATGTAAAATCTCCGAAGGTAAGAACACCGCTTTCAACCATAAATTTTATAAAATTTTCTTTATAAGTCATTGTTTATAAACCTCCTTTTTATTTATGATGACAGTATTATATCATAATATGCTATATAAATTCAAGTTAATAAGTTATATTTTATAAGTATATAAATAAGGGTATAAATTTTGGTAAATTGGATAAACTATTTTTAAATAATATAAGGAGTTGAAAATCATAGATGATTGAACCGGATACTATAAAATTATTGCGTGAATGTGATGCAGGTATTAAAATAGGTATAGCCTCAATAGATGATGTTCTTAATTATGTGAGTGATAAAGAACTAAGCAAATATCTCACAGATTGCAGAAACGAGCACGATAAGCTGAAAAGAGAGATACAAACTCTTTTGGATGAGTATAATGATGATGGAAAAGAACCTAATCCTATGGCAAAAAGTATGTCTTGGATAAAAACTAATGTTAAATTGGTTATAAATGAATCAGATGCGACTATTGCCGATTTAATAACAGATGGATGTAATATGGGTGTAAAATCTCTCAACAAATATCTCAATCAATACAAAGCAGCGGAGGAAAAAACAAAAGATATAACAAAAAGATTAATTAATCTTGAGGAGAAACTTGCTATTGATATAAGAAAATTCTTATAAAAATAAAATACAGTCGTTATTTTGCAATAAATAATAATGACTGTATTTTTTACATATTTATATTAAATTTTCTTAATTTAAAATATAAATAGCAAGATTTAGGTATCCGGCGAAAGTAACCCATAACAAATATGGAATCATCATATACCCAGCAACTTTTGAAATTTTATAAAATAAAATAGTTGTTGCCAAAATTAATATCCATAATAACACAAGCCATATAAATGCGAACAAATACGCTTCCATATTGAAGAAAATAATAGACCAAAAGAAATTAAAGAAGAGTTGTATGCCGTATATAATTAAGGCAATATTATTAGGTTTTTCAGATACTAATACCAAATACGATGCAATCCCAATAAGTATGTATAGAATGGTCCAGACAATAGGAAAAAGTAATGCCGGTGGAGATAGAGGGGGTTTAGTAACTGCATCAAATGTCTGCATACTATTTTGGGTTAAGAGAGCAGAAAGTCCGCCAACCAAAAGTGGCAGAGCAATACAAAAAATTAATTTTTTCCATTGTATTTTCAAGTAAATCACCTCTTAACTAAATTTATGATTTAGTTTTTGATTTTATTCTATAATATCCCTAAAATCAGATTTAAAATAAAAAATATCCCTCTATATTAAGTTTAGAGGGATATTTTTTATTTTATATTATTTCTTTTTATTTTTAAATTGTTTGTCAAAGGCCGGATTAAAGGCATAGAAATTTTTACTGTCTAATTTATCAGTGGTAATTCTAAGACCCTCACCAAATCTTTGGTAATGAACTATTTCTCTTTCTCTTAAGAATCTTATTGGGTCGATTACATCCGGGTCATCGCAAAATCTTAGTATATTGTCATAAGTTGTTCTTGCTTTTTGTTCGGCTGCCATATCTTCGTGTAAGTCGGTTATAGGATCACCTTTGCTTTGCATATATGCTGCTGTATATGGTGTTCCCGAGGCTGACTGAGGATATATTCCCAATGTATGATCAACGAAATAGTCATCAAGTCCTGCTTCTTTAATTTCTTCCGGTGTTAAATTTTTAGTTAGTTGATATATTATTGTCCCTATAATTTCAAGGTGTGCCAATTCTTCTGTTCCTACAGAAGCCCCCGATAATGTTCCGATTACCGTTTTTGAGGACGAGCATAATACAATTGGTTTTCCGATACATAGCTTTTCGACCTTCGAGAGAGTTGGAAAATACGATGAGCGAAAGAACACTAAAAACGGCGAAAAACCTTATTCTATCGAGATTGGCGACACAAAAAGGACGATAAATCTCTATGCCATAGCATCTTTAAGATTTGATTCGACATTTGAATAAAAGGAAACGGCCTGTTTGTTTGGAGTGGACAAGCAGGCCATTTTCTTATACGAAACCACCCTATTGGTGAATTTGAATTGGGGTGATTAACTACGGTTGATTTTTCGTCAAAAATGTGCTATACTATATGAAACCACCCAACCGATGGATTTACTTTCGGTTGGTTTCGTATAGAGGTGAGCAGATGTTGGATTTGAATGCGATCAGTGCGCTTAGAAATATTTTCTCGGATTATCAATATATCATGACGACCGCCGAGCTACAGGCGGAAAAGCTGTATTATGCGGATATTCAGCTCATGTTGAAGGAAGGCTTGATCGAGAAGATCAAAAGAGGGTACTACCATTGGGTGGAAGATACAATAGGCAGCGAAGTTCCGATTATCAACCGCCTTTTCCCCGATGCTGTTTTGTGTATGGAAACTGCACTATTTTATTACAGATACAGTGACCGTAACCCTGCGGAATGGAATCTCGCACTGAGTAAGAATGTTTCAAAAGAGCGCACAAAAATGGATTATCCTTTTATAAAAGTCTATCGAATGGAACTTTCTTTGCTCCTGCTTGGAGAGACAACCGGCGAAATAGATTTTATCAAAGTCCGAATTTATGACCGTGACCGTACCATTTGCGATGTGTTGCGGAATATGAACAAGATGGACAGAGAGATTTTTAACAAGGCAATTCAAGGATATGTGAATGATACAAAGAAAAACATTCCCAATCTCATGCTATACGCAAAGGAACTGCGTGTGCAGAAAAGAGTAAGGGACTTGATTGGAGTGTGGTTGTAATGGCAGATCAGGCGGCATCGGTTCTTGCCAAACTTCGGAACAAAGCCAAAGCATCCGGCATTAGCTATCAGCAATGCTTGCAGCTTTTTGTGCAGGAGGAATTTTTAAGAAAATTATCGAAATCTGCATATGATGAGTTTCTGATACTGAAAGGCGGCTTATTCATCTATACACTGACCAACTTTGAAAGCCGGGCGACGATTGATGCGGACTTCCTTTTGCGTGGCTTTTCAAATTCCGTGGAAGAAGTGAAGGAATTGATTGGAAATATTATCGCCACTCCGACCGGCAACGACTATATTTTTATGACGGCCAAGGGGTTTGAGGAAATCTCTCCGCAGAGGAAATACCACGGGATCAGCGCACAGATCATTGGGCAGATCAAAAATGTCCGTGTGCCTTTTAATGTGGACATCGGCGTGGGCGATGTGATCGTACCCAAATCGGAACAACGCACGATTCATACACAACTTCCCGACTTTGAAGCGCCTGTAATCAAAACCTATTCCCTTGAAAGTACTATAGCCGAAAAGTTTGATGCAATTCTGCAACGCTTTGAGCTGACAGGCCGCATGAAAGATTTTTACGATATTTATTATCTGGCAAGGACTTTTGACTTTGATGGCGCAAGGCTGCAAAAAGCGATCTTTGAAACCTTGCAGCACCGTGGCACCCCCTACGACAAGGATAGTCTTCAGCGTATTGTCGCACTTGCCGATGACGAGGATATGCAGAAACGGTGGCGGTACTTTTTGAAAAATATCAAGGACAACACGCTTGATTTTTCTGCCGTGATTAGGGAAATTCAGACTTTCCTCGAACCAGTTTTTGATGCAATTGTGAATGAGAATGAATGGCAAAAACGAAAAGCCAATTGAGATAATTGTGATCTTAGACATAAGTGATATTGCTAATACTGATTGTCAAAAACTCCGAGCTCAACTTAAAGGATCTTTACAAAGCAATCACAGTAAGGTCTATATAAAGTTATTTGCAGAATATAGTAAGAGCAAATTAATTGCGCTGCCAATATTATATTGGGGCGGAGATTTAGACAATCTTCGAGAAATGAAGCAACGAGGATACCTTTATGAAATCGACTATGTTTTCAATGTGATTTATATTGATTCATATGTGGATTTATACTCGTTATTCAAAAAGAATATAAGTCAACTAATTAAAAACGAGAATGATAATGACAAGATAGCCTTGGCGAATATTCAAAAAGCTGTAGATGAATTAAACAGCCACATCTCTTCCTTATCAGGAATTAAAGAATTTGAAGGAAAACTTACGCCAGAGTATCAAAAGTTCCGTGATGAAGGAATCTCAGTATCAATTAAATCTGAGATTGCAGTAAAAGGACTATATTCAAATATCATCCCATATATCAAGCAAGATGATAATGAAAATTTATATCCAACTGCTGGAGAAGGTCGAAAAAAGTTGTTGACCTATTCGATTTTTGATATTCTGGCAGATGAAGATGCTGAGAAAAAGATAACACTCTTTTTAATTGAAGAACCAGAAAATCATTTGCATAAATCTATGCAGATTGCACTATCACAAATTTTATTTACAGATAACAAGTACACATATCTGTTTGTTACAACGCATTCACCATTCGTCCTTTATGAAATAGATAATGTAAATTTGGTGCGGATATATAGTGATAGAAAAGTCAATGGAATCAGTACATTTTACAAAGTCCCACAGAATTATGAAGAAGCGGGAAAAATGTTAAATCGATGCTTATCGGAAGCAATTTTCGCTAACAAAGTTCTCTTAGTAGAAAGGCCATCCGAGTATATGCTGTTCAGTAAAATTCTGTCGGTAATGCATCCATTTTATGAAGCCGACGGAATTTATATCTTGCCTGTTGATGGCATAGGTTTTAGTATGTATCTTTCTATTTTAAACAAACTTAGAATATTTAGTATTATTAAAACAGATAATGATTTACGAGTAGCAAAGGGCAAAGGTACATACAGTGTATTAGGTTTTTCACGCTGTAATAAATATATTGGAAGGGATTTATTGCCTACAAAACAACTCCAAGAAAACACTGTTGCTGCAAAAAGGGCTTTGTATGATGAGAATCAAAAGACATTAAATGAAATACGCAACAAATATCATATTTTTCTCTCAAGGGTAGATTTAGAAAACGATCTGGATGAGTTTCTACATGATCGGTTAACAGATTTGCTTAGTGATGCTTCGCCTGTTGATTATTTACAAGATGCAAAGCACTATCATATGGTGGAGCTGGTTGAAAAGCTCTCTGATAAAGACTGTGAAATCATATATAACCATTATAACTTTGTATGCTTGAAGGAGTGTAGTGGTCAAGCTTTTTTGTAACACTTATGGCTAAAAAATCTATTAGATTGTTGCTCGAAGTTTATCGGAGGCGACAGAGCCCGGCATCCCCGATTTTGAGCTGCTAAGCAATCCAATCCATGAACATGAAATCCTCTATGCTTCTGTCCGTGCCTGGTATGGCGTGCGGTAGCCATTGTAACTGTGCGGGCGCACATGGTTGTAGGTAATATATGCAAATTTCTCCACTGCCTGATACAGGTCTTCTTCCGCTCGAAACTCATACAAGCTGGTGCATTCATTCTTCAGCGTGTTAAAATACCTCTCCATCGGCGCATTGTCGTATGGGTATCCCGCCTTGCTCATGCTCTGGATCACATGGACAGACTCACAGAACTCTGTGAAGGATTTTGATGTGTACCGGCTTGCCTGATCGCT
>CANQPS010000016.1 GCA_947625785.1 uncultured Clostridia bacterium | reverse complement strand
CGGTTTTGTATCGGTTGCTATATAGCTAACGCTATCCGCATACCTTCGTTTCTGATATTGATTGCAGCATTGACATCTCTGTCATGATGTGTACCGCATTGTGGACAATCCCATACCCTGACTGCAAGGTTCTTTGTCTCTTTGTTGATATAACCACAACAAGAACAAGTCTGACTGCTTGCAAAGAATTTATCTACTTTTACAAGTTTTTTTCCTTGTTCTTCAAGCTTATACTTCAAAAAGCTGACAAACATTCCCCAGCCGTTATCTGAAACAGATTTACCGAAATGCAGAGTTTGTGACATTGCTTTCATGTCAAGGTCTTCTATGCACACACAATCATAGGCATTGGCTATCTGCCTTGATTGTTTATGCAAAAAGTCCTTGCGCTGATTAGCAGCTTTTTCGTGCAATTTAGCAACTTTGATACGCTGTTTATCCCGGTTTTTAGAGCCTTTTTTCATATGCGACAATTTGCGTTGTTCACGTTTCAGCTTCTTCTCTGCCCGTCTGTAATACCTTGGGTATGCAGGTTCGTTTCCGTTGCTGTCTTTATACAACTCATGCATGGAATAATCCAATCCTAAGAAAATTTGAGGAGTTTGTTCTTGCACTTGATTTTCATACGCAAACAAAATACTCGCATAATATTTCCCACTCGGAGTTTGACTTATCGTTACTGACTTTAGTATGTACTCACTCGGAATAAGTCTATGCTGTTTCATCTTGACATTCCCGACTTTAGGTAATCTTAGATAACCATTGAGTATAGCTATATTGCCGTTGATACAAAGAGTTGAATAGCTGTTTGTATTTCGCTTTTTAGACTTAAACCTTGGAAATCCTGTTTTCGGCTGTCCGAAAAAATTCTGAAACGCAGTATCAAGGTGTCGCAGTGACTGCTGAAGTGATACGCTGTCTACCTCTCGCAAAAATGAATATTCTTCCGTCTTTTTCAGTTCAGCCATTTCTTTTGCACATATATCGTATGTTACAACAGTTTTATCTTCTTCGTACTGCTTTATCTTTCTATCAAGCCAATGATTATATACCAGTCTCACACAGCCAAAAGTCTTGGCAAACAAAACCTTCTGCTCATCGTTAGGGTATATTCTGAATTTGTATGCTTTGTTTGCCATTGGTTCACTTCCTTTTTCTGCCCTTTTGTCCCTGATTTTCTATGTACTTCTTTATTACTTCTATAGGTGCTCCGCCTGTAGTAAGCAAGCAAAAGCTTTGACTCCAGAAATATTCTTTCCATAATTTTTGCCGTATTTGCGGAAATTCTTTTTTTAGAAGTCTACTGCTTGCACTCTTGTATGCATTTATGAACTTGCTTATCTCCGTATTTGGGTGTGCTTTGAAAAGTATGTGTAAATGGTCTTTGTCATGATTCCATTCTTCAAGATTGATATTGTAATTTGGTGCGATATACTCAAATATCTCTTTTGCCCTGTTTGATATATTATCATCAAATATCTGTCTGCGGTATTTGGTTACAAGTACAAGATGATAGTGCAGTAAGAACACAGAATGTCCATTATTATCCAAATTCACTGTAATTCAGCCTTTCTTTATTATTCGACTGAATATATTATACCATATTCGAGACGGAAAGCCAAGTGGGAGAAACGCAATTCATCTCCCACCTAAGAGGTGGGAGTCTTCTTGCTAGTGGAAGGATAAATTTTAGGTGGCGGGGCTTTGCCCCACACCCCATAAAAGCCCTGCCCTTAACCTGCAAGCCTTTTGAAAAAGGCTTGACCTAAAACTTTTACCCTTAAAAAATTAAAAGTTATAAGAGTTTTCTTAGCGGGTTAAGGGCAAAGTTCCAATAAAAAAACAACCACTGAACTAATTCAGCAGTTATTTTTCAAGTGTTTGCAACCCATAAAATATTAATATTTTATGGGTGCAAACTATATAAAGTGGCTATCAAGTACTTAAAACCCACGCACATTATATAGTATGCGAATTATTTATTATTTGATACACTGTTTTTCTTATTTTTTATATAAAATCCTACCATAATAACCAAGAAAACAGCAGTTATTATTCTAAAAGCTATTCCATATAAACCTTTAAATAAATTTATTTCTACAACAAATATATCTATAAATTTCCATATTGAAAATATTGTAAAGTAAATACCACTTACATATAATATTTTTCCTAATTTTCTTGCGTTTAAAAAGCTAAATATTGCTATTATAAGCCACATCACCGCATAAACATAATCTAACACTTTAAAATTCTCTGCCTCTCAACAATAAGTATTATTTTTTTGCACTATTTTTAAGCATACTAATAAAAATAAATTTTATTATAAAGAATATACAACAAATTATATATCCAACAAATCTTATATACATAGCCGCCACTCCAAACGGCGAAATTTGCTTATATACATAATCAAACAATATCATAACCGCCTCAAACATAAAAAATACTGCCAACGGCTGATAAAAATTAAATTGCCGCATAAACGGTGTAAACATAATCACTGCTACAACAACGCAAAATAATGCAGAAATAATAGCCAATACCATTTTACAATCACCTGCTTATTATATCTTTTCGTAAATTATATCACAATAGTTATATATAAAGCAAGAAAAAATCGGTTATACCTGTTAAAAAGTATAACCGATTTTGTTGATTAACTAACTATAAAACTATATCTTGTCTGATGGTCTTATTAGGATACCCAAAACTTCCTTATATTCATTACCTTCAATTATACCATTACCATCTAAATCATAAGGAACTTTTGTAGTATTATTGTTTTCATCTATGGTAAATTCGTCTATGGTATCGCCTGTTTTCATATTGTTTATAATCAGACCACCTTGTATAACATTTATACTATCCGTTTCGATATTATAGTCCAGCTTATATGACGAGAACATTGTCATACGAATATCAAAAGTAACCGAAGGGACATTAAGGAAAATTTGATTTACCTTTTTATTACCGGAGTCCAAAAATTGCGAATCTCCTGTAATTTCATATAAGGTTAATTGTCCTCCGTCATAACAAAGCGCCAAATCTCCTTTTTTAACATTGGTATTACCTTCAAGAATTGAAACATAAGTTGCTGTTGATACGGAGTTATGCAATCTTGTTTCAAGTATAGCAGCATACTGTTGGTTTGTATTGCTTTCATTTGCATTGTCGAAATTCCTTGTAGCCATTATCATCATAGTGAAAGCACCAAGTCCCATTACTGAAACTATAACCATTGTTACAAGCAGTTCAACTAATGTAAAGCCCTTTTTATTGTTTTTCAACATTAATTTTTTTCTCATAACAATACCCCCTACTTAGCCGCTGTACTTGCTATAAAGTTTTCCAATGTAGCAAATGACATATCACCATTAAAGTAGTAACATACGGCAACCTTAACTTCATAACCTTTTATTCCGTCAACAGTGGTAGCTTTTATCGTAAACTGTCTTGAATTCTTCTTTGTGTCATCATACTGTTGTGGAAATCCTGAGCTTGCTGTCAACCAATCAATATATACAACATCATCTGTATACGCTTTGTCAGTACCTACGCCGCTTACATTAAGTTCCGGAATTAATGTATATTTGATATACGCTTCATCTATATTATTTCCGTTTTGTCTTTGCACAGAATGTACAATTGTATCCATCATATCTTGTGCAGCAGATGATGCTGTATCAACCATACCATCTTTAAGTATGGTATTGTATGAGAATGACAATCCCGATGTGACCCCTGCTACAACTATTGATGTGATTGCCAATGCAACAAGTACTTCAACAAGAGTTATACCCTTTTTACTTTTATTACTTTTTTTCAAGAAGGCAATTATTTTATTTTTCATATTATAGACCTCCCGAAATCACATAATCTAAACTTTCTTTATAATTATCAGTTAAGTATTCCCAGCCTTCCTTGCTGCTTAACAAGTTTATTCTGTTATCAACAATACTAACACCATTTCCTACCAAGTCAGCATTATCTCCCACTGGAACAATATACTTACCTTTTGTAATAGTAAATGTTTCACCATTTACAGTCACTTGTATATCTGCCAATATTTTAATTGTAACTATTCCGTCCTGACCGTTTCCAACTAAGAACTGACCACTGTCACTGCCTTTTATCAATTGAGCACCTGTACTAACACTTACTGTTGAAGCATTTAATGTCAACCTATCTGTAAAGTTCATATTTATAGCAGCATCAGAATTATTATACCACTTAAAGTTAATTGTGTTTGCTGTATAAATTGAGCCTAAAAGATTTGTCATATTTTCTGTATTTGCATTGACAAAGAAGTTTACTGTAATACCCGCTGTTCGTTTGATAATATCTTCGTGAACAGAAGTTATTGGTTTAACTGTTCCGCCTTCTCCATCCATCCAATCTACTACTTCAGCCATCTTAACGGTACTATTATTGGATACATCATACATTTGTTCTCTGATATTGTAATAGAACCTTGAACTATTAACTAATATACTTCCATCATCTTCTGTTTCCCAGATATCTCTATAAACATAATATGTACCGGCATATATTGTTTCTGTTCTCTGTTTGCCTGTAAATTCATCTATAAATGTAATTGTACAGTCGTTTGCAAGTTCAATATAGAAGATATCTTCTTCTTCTTCAAACTTATAAGATAGAGTTTCCGGTATTGCACCCTTAGTATCTATTTTATAAGTCCTGATTGCTGCATTTCTTCTCCAATCGTCCTTAGAAGCATCATAAATCCACTGAGAGCCTACCTCCATAATGTCTTTTACTTTACCATTGAAAGATGTATTGTTATATTTGTATTCAAGATTGACATTTGAGATTTCTCCTTTAATCCAAATGTAATAATAAGTTTTTCCAGCCGCACTTACAACTGTCTTACCAATATTAAAATTAGTAACTCCTTCTGCACCGCCTAATGTATAATTACATTTAATGTCAGTTACAGGATATCCTTCGCAGGTAGTTTCAATAAGAATAGCTACATAGTGTTCAGGATTTGTGTCTGTATCTTGTTCTACTGTTACGGAATTTTTAATAACATTAATTCTCGATTTTACTTCCGATAATGCATTATCCAAATCAGAAACATTAATATTAGCGTAAGAGCCGTTAACTGTAACGCTTGTTCCGTCAATGTATGTATAAGTACCGCCATCTATAACTGCTTTAATAGCTACATCAAGCTTTGCCATTTGTTCATCATTTATTGCCAATTCATTAGTATTAACCAATCCATAAGCAGGGATATTCATTCTTGATGTCATAACCATAGAGTTAAATTCAGATAAAGCATCGCATAATGCATTTATTTTTTCTGCTAAATTTACTTTCTCCAAATCTGTAAGACTTCTATTTTTATAATTATCGTATAATGTATTGAATGACGAAATTCTAACCATTCTTTGTACTCCGCCGCCGTCAACATCAGGTGAATATGCCTTTGGAGTGTTATAATTACCGCTGCCTGTATTAAACTTTTCTATACCATATTTCAAATATGCTCCTTCAAGTTTGCTCAAAGCATTTTTCCATATAGTATCAGGGGATTCATAATTTTGATAAGTTGAACCGGAAGTGTACAATACTTTTGTATCACCGTTAGCCGGTAACTCTACTTGTTGACCGCCATTAAACTTTAAGTAAATCTTGTCGTTTGGAACATCATAGTAGTAAAGGTCACTGTATCTTCCATCACTTGCTCTTAACATTGTTACTTCTGTAAATGAAGCGTCCATTATACCCTTATATTGTAATTTAGGAGCAGCACCGGATGACCTATAATAAACTCTGGTTGTGCTTTGGGTGAACATATCCGGATTTGATGTATATGCTTTTACTCCTAATCCTGTTGCACCTGGATAAGACGACCAGCTTTTTGTATTTATATCATAAATCTGACCTGCCTTTATTGTCAAATCATCTGTCTTAGGAACGCTGCCGCTAAAAATAACTTTTGTATAATTGCCTGTTGATATAGAATATACATTCGGCTCACCGGCAGGCGACATTTTTACACCCGGATAAGGGGCATTTTGAGTACCATTTGATTCATTCCACATATAAGCATACGGTGCACCTGAGGTACTTCTTACATATATTACACTGCCGGATATTTCAATATATAAGTCTGCATTTGTTACAGTTACCGGTATTGCTGCTGTTGTTTCGCTGCCTACTTTAACTTGGAATTCTTTTATTCCCAATGTTGAAATATTATATACATACCAAGTATCTTTTACTTCTACACTTTGACCACGGCGTTTACCGTTTTTACCAAAATCGCCTTCAAGAGCATTACCATATGTATCATATGATCTGTCATTAGCTTTCTTATTTTTATAATAAATTCTTGTTTCTTCTTTTATCATTTTGTAAGAAACCTTACCATCTGCAAGAGGAGTTCCCTCAGCAAGTGTAGTGTCAAGTTTTACATACTTAGCACTGTTATCGCTGTAAGCAGCTTCTGTTGGAGCAGCTGCTGCATTTACAGTAACAATATTTGCTTCTGCTCCGCTTACACAGCTTTCACTGATTTGATACAAATCAGTTACTGCCCTCATTTCAATAACTTTTGTGTCATAATAGACCTCAGAAGTTACTGTATGACTGCTTATATCATACGCATTAGCTAAACGCTGTGTATTGCCTATATAGTATGTCGACCAACCGAGATCGCCATTTGTATACAATAGACCTGTTGTCGGTATCCATATTTCACCGGTTTGATCATTTGTTTCATTATCAAATATTACTTTTAATTGGTCGGCGATTTTAACATTTTTAATAACTTTGCCGCCATAAGTAAGACTTGTATCTGACATTGGTGTACCCGGCCAGATAGTATCATTTGCAGGTGTTCCATACCATAAGTGGGCATTTTTATAGTTGCCTGAGTAGTATATATAACCACTCTCTGTACCTTTTATAGATTTCCAGTTGCCATATATACCACCTTTTTGTAATTTCAGGTCAGATGTTTTATTATAATCGTTGTTGTCACCTTTACTGAATATTACACTATCATACTTATTATTATCAACTACTATTTTAAAGACTTTGCTGTTAGTTCCGCCTATTCGGGTCATTTCAACTCCTGGGAAAGCAGCATTCTGAGTACTTGGAGCAGAATTACTCCACATATAAGCATATACTTTTTTAGTATCTTCGCTCCAACCGGCATAGTCTATAAAATATACTGCATTTTGGGAAGTAAGGCTAAAACTGTCATAATTCAATGATTTAGGAATAAACGCTACACTATTATTTGTGTTGCTGATATATTGCATATTAAAGTTCTTTGAAGAATCTATGTTGCTTGAATTCCAAGCCTCTATTCCAAATTTCTCATCTGCAAAACCTGATGTATTGTTATATGTATATAGCACATATCCGTCTACATAATAAGGGGCTGTATAAGATTTTGATACATCAAGAAGTGCAGTTTTGCTGCTGTCATATCCTGATACTCTATAAACAATGCCATCCTTATATTCGGCAGCAACTGATTGAATTGGTGTACCTTTCAAAGAAAAGCGTACTTTTGTTGCCTCATCTGAAATATCAGCAGTAAATATATTTGTATTATTTACAACACTCATATCCACAGTTTCTGAGCCTGATGGTGTTGTAACTGTTACGGTTACACCATTTTTCCTCCATATAGAAGGAGCCTCAAAGCGTACTTCCTTAGATTTATCTGATTTCCAAGATGCATATAAAGTCATAGAAGCACTTACTTTTATTTCTTGACCAGGATTATAAGTATTTCCTGCACCTGATAAATCATTTGTCCAATATCTGAATGTATATTCACTTCTTGTTGGTGCAGATGGTACTTGAATTGTATCACCTACTTTTAAACCTGTGATTGCGTCAGGCGCACTGTCGCCACCATTAGCATCAAATGTAACAGTCAGATATTCGCCCCATTGTGCATAAAGAGTCAGGTTTTTAGTTGAAGTATAAACCATAGTAGGGTCATATGATTTACCCGAACCATCTTTATTAGTTGTCCAAGATAACAAGTATTTGCCATCTTGTTCAGGTATTGTTGGGAATGGTATCTGAGCTCCGCTGTCTATTTTCTCAGTCTTTAAATGAGTTCCATCGCTGTCATAGAAATTTATTGTAATTTTATCTGCCTCTGTCCATTCAGGAGTTAATGTCATTACTCTTGAACCCTCTGCACCTGTACAATAAGATGCACTAATTAATACTTTTTGTCCATCTATCGGGAGTACTGTATCAGTATTTAATACTCTCCAACCCGATAATGTATAACCCGGTCTGGTAAATGTTGTACTGCCTTTTAATGTGACAGAAGAATCCAAATATACCTTTTCTTCTACTGTACTATCCTCATAGATATATTTTATTGTAACAAGTTCATTTGTATTTTCTGTTGTTATAAGTTCTACATCTTTGTTGGTATCTACTTTTACATGAACAAATAAAGAGTTATCTGACGGTTTTACATTTGTTACTTCAACTTGTCCGTTTAATTTTTGATACATATACCAAGTAGTACTTTCGCTTCTGTCAGTAGTACCATTCATTACTATATTTGAACCATTTGCATTGCCGTTTATAGTTACATCAGCAATAAAAGATGTTATAGAAAACTTGTACCAGCCATTACCGCAGTATACCATTGAAGAACTTTGATATTCGCTAAGGTCGCCATCTCCATCTGCAATAATTGTCGGTGTTGAATTCCATTTTTCATTAACACCTTCTACTTTTGCGTACAAAACGGTATTCTCTGTATATACGCTTAAATAACTATCATTGGAATTTTCTTTAAGAGTAGCATCATTATCATAATGTAATTCAGCTGTCAACATATCAACAAAAATAGAACCTCTTGTCGTAGGTATGCCAAACATTTCATTTGATTGACTGCCGCCCGCATCTTTTGCAAGTATCATATTAACTTTTCCAATTATTTTATCTGAGGCTGCATATCTGCTGGTATAAGAACTACCGGCAGCATACTTATTATAGAATGATAACAAAGCATCTTCTATACCATAGGTTTTTAATAAAAATCTGGAGGACGGAATATTCAATCCCCAATAACCGTTAAATCTATCATTGGAGTTTTGTATTTGAGTTATGGCATCTCTGTCAAGACCTTCCTGACCTTCATTTCTGTCTGCGTGTCTCCAAAATCCTGATGGATTTAATTCTGTACTGTAACTACCTCTAAAAGTATATCTTCCATCAGTTGGGTTTGAGTCTACTGTTCCTTTTTGAGCATCTAATTCTCTTTCATATCCGGACATAGTTCCATAAGCCCAAGTATAAACATACGGTGTAAAATTAGCATCAGGATGTCTTTTTACATATACTGACAAATATTCATTAGCATCATCACCATCTAAACCGGGAAGCACAACCCAATCCGGATTAAAATTTTCCGGTACTATTGCCGGTAAATCTACCTCAGTATCACTGCCATCGTCCAAATTACTTGGTAAGTCGATAGCTATATCTGTGCTGAGCTTTCTGACGCTGTTTTTTGAACCTATTGCAGAACCGTATTTTGCATAGGCTGTGAGAGTTAATTTACCATTACCTTTGCTTAATACCTCAACATAACAATTATGTTCTTCTGCAACCGCAAGAGAAGTTTTTTCAATACCCTCAGTTGTAGTGCCGTCTTCGGCTTTCATTGAAAGATATTCGACATCTCCATCATTCATAGGAATTTGTGTCGGATTTTGTTTGTAATATGCTGTTGCATATATCAAAGCACTTTTTGCGTTGATATATGCCTGTCTACTGCTTAAATCTCTTGAAGTTACATTAATATTATTATAAGTTACGGACACAAATGCCGCAGCAATTATAAGCAATACTGTTGTTACTACTATTGCAGTAGGAAGAGCATAACCTTTTTTATTCCTTCTCATCTCTTTGCACACCTCTCTATAAATTATTTTATTTCTTATAAAATACTATAATATTAAATATTTTCTATTTTCTGTTAGCCGTTCTAAAACCTGTGACATTAATTATCAAACGCTCTGACAATTTTTTTATTTCAAAATACTTAAACTTATGGTATTCTATTTCTTCTATATTAATAGTACTATTTATTTAAACAAAAATCAACCTATTTTTAAACAAATTTTAAACTGTAATCGATTACACAAAAAAATCTAACTTTATTACAAAATCTTCATTAACTTTTTGGATATTTTTATATATTTAGCACTTTATTATGAATAATATGTGAATAATATCCGAATAATATCTTAATAATTTTAATATTCCTCCATTAATATTTCTTTCTAAAACTTAAAACAACTTTATTAAATTTACTTAATTTATCATTTATTAACAAATTTTGCTTTAAATATTGACAGATTATGAATTTAATAATATAATTAGTTTAAAAGTTGTTTAATATTATATTTTTAGTGAGGAGGAATTTATTTATGAAAAACAAACTAAAACCGAATAGCAAAAAAGGCTTTACATTAGTAGAATTAGTTATAGTAATTGCAATTCTTGCTATTTTAGCAGCCGTTGCAATACCAGTCGTCACCAGTATTGTTGGAAAAGCTAAAAAATCAGCCGCTATGGAACAAGCAGCCGAAATCCAACAGTGTGTCGCTACCTGTTATGCTATGGAGTCTTCTCCACTTGACTCCAACAAAATTTCGACAGTTGGTGAGGCTATGGCATACTTTAATATGGACCCTACAATACTTGATAACAATGATTTTGTTTATGAACCAAATAAAGGCAAAGTTTATTCAATACTTGATGATGATAAACCTTCTGTAACAAGAGTTCTTGAACAAAAAACGCCAATATCTTATCTGTCAACTGGTGATGGATTATTGCCTGGGCATTAAAATATCTAAAAAAAACAGGTTTCTACTTTATGAAGCCTGTTTTTTTTTATAAAATTTTACTTCAAATATAAATTCATAATGAAAATATCCCATTGATAGATGTTCTATCAATGGGATTATTTATTGTCGGATATTTTGTTTTTTTTTATGTATGATTTTCTTACTAATATTATTGGATAATATCGTACATACCAAACATTGGAATAACAACTGAAAGTACGACTGTACCAACAACAATACCAATAACGATGGTCATAACAGGTGTCATCATATCTGTCATTTTCTTTACAGATTCATCTGCTTGTTCCTCAAAGAGGTCTGCCATCTTCAAAAGTGAGTCTGTAAGCATACCGCTTTCCTCACCTACACGAACCATTGATACAAGAATTGGGTCAAACAATGAATTTTTAGAAAGTGCTGCGTTAATCGCAATACCAATCTTTACATCTTCAATAACACCGCTCAACTGCTCTTTAACATAGAGATTTCCGATAACATCTCTTGAAAGTTCAAGGGAACGGAGAATTGTTACGCCTGCATCTGTAAGTGTTGACATCATACGACACCAACGGGCAACAGCGTTTGTTCTCAATACAGGTCCTATAAGAGGAATTTTTAGTTCAAACTTATGCAAATTATATCTGAATGTTCTGCTTGTTTTATTAAGATATACAATAGGTACAACGATAACTGCCACAACAAGTATAATCCAAGGCCAGTAATTGATAAGGAAATTAGAGAACGCCATAACACCTTTTGTAAGTGCAGGCAATTCTGCTCCGAAGTCTGAGAAAATACCCGCAAATGCCGGTAAAACGAATACTGTAAGAATGATAACAAGTGCAATTGTAAGGATTATAAGGAATAACGGATACATCATAGCACCCTTAATTTTACCGGTAAGTGCAATTTCCTTTTGAAGAATAAGGGTAGCTTGTTGGAACGACATATCAAGACGACCGTTCGCCTCACCTGCTTGTACAAGGTTGATAACAACTTCCGGAAAAGCAGCAAACTGTGCCATAGCTTCCGACAATGTAACACCACTGTACAAGAGTGAACTGATTTCTTCAAGCATTTGTTTCAATTTTGCGTCTTTTTCGGTGTCAATCATAACCTCCATTGACATTGAAAGAGAAATACCTGATTTCATCATCAATGCCATTTGATTCATTAAAATCATTAATCTTTTTGGCTTTAACTTATATTTATGAATATCAACAGTATTGATTTCCATATTCCATATACTTGATGGAGCATCTTTACCTGTTTTATTCTCTTTAATTTCTATTGGTGTAAGACCCTTTTCTCTGAGGAATTGAACAACCTCAGCTCGGCTTTCTGCTACCTTACTACCACTTATCTTTTTATTTTTATTATTTACGGCAGTATAATCAAATTTCAATGTTGTTCACTCCTTTATCTTGGTCTTACTAAATTACTGCGTGATTTGTCATCTGTCTTGTTAAGGTCTTGTGTAAATTCCTTAGCAGTTTCGGCAGAAATACAACCCCTGTTATAAAGACTTGCAACACTTGATTCCAATGAAAACATACCTAATTTTTGACTTATAGAAATAATCTGGTCAATATTAGCTGTTTTACCTTCACGAATAAGGTTTGCAATAGCTGTCGTACCGAACATTATCTCGTATGCACCAACACGACCTGCCATATCGCAGCGAGGCAGCAATCTTTGTGAAATAACAGCTTTGAGCGTAGTGGAAAGCTGTACTCTAATTTGCTGTTGCTGAGCGGAAGGGAATGAGTCAATTATACGGTCTATTGTTTGTGCAGAGCCTTGTGTATGAAGTGTTGAGAAAACTAAGTGACCTGTTTCAGCAGCCGTAATAGCAATCTGAATTGTTTCAAAGTCACGCATCTCACCTACAAGAATAATATCAGGGTCTTCACGGAGTGCAGCACGAAGTGCATTATCATAGGACATACTGTCAG
Source organism: uncultured Clostridia bacterium (assembly GCA_947625785.1). Classification (GTDB taxonomy): domain Bacteria; phylum Bacillota; class Clostridia; order Oscillospirales; family Acutalibacteraceae; genus CANQPS01. Next base: position 52,213 of record CANQPS010000016.1, on the reverse strand, counting down.
GTCCGATTTCACGCTGGTTAATAACACATTGTTTTGGTGTATGCAAAAATTCAACCGGGTCCTCAATAGTAATGATATGCTCTCGTCTTCTTTTATTTAACTCATTAATTAATGCGGCGAGTGTTGTAGATTTACCGCTGCCGGTTGGCCCTGTTACAATAACAAGACCTGATTTGAAATCAAGGATTTTTGACATTGATGCAGGAAGATTAAGTTCTTTAAGTTCAGGTGTTTTTGTGTTGATAACACGAAGTACAAGTGATGCGCCATACCTTTGCTGAAAAGCATTCGCTCTAAAACGACCGCAATCGGCAAGTGTTACAGCGGCATCGGCTTCACCAACTGTCTTAAATATCTCAAAACGATCTTCATCAAGTACTTCTTGTATAATACTTTCAACTGTATCATTATCAAGTATTTCCTCATCGACATAATTCATAACACCGTGCAAACGATATGCCGGTCTATTATTTGCGGCAAGGTGTATATCAGATGCACCTTTTCTTACGGCGTCCAGAACCAACTCATAAAAATCCATCGGTTTATCGCTCCTATCTTATAAGAATTTTTTATTGCTCTCTTGCCAGTACTAACTCTGTATATACATCAACAGAAGTAAGACCCTGCAATACAAGACGGCGAACATTTTCAGACATTAATATCATACCTTCTTCAAGAGCAACATCTCTTATTTCTTCGGTACTTCCGCCTTGTTGTACTACTTCTTTTATTCTTCTCGTTATAGTCATAACCTCGTGAACACCTATACGACCTTTATAACCTTTTCTGCCGCATACTTCACAACCTTTATGTCTATACAATTTAACTCTTTGCGTTGGTTCCATACCTAAATACTTCAATTCTTCCGGAGAAGCATAATATTCTTCTTTACATTTTGTACAAAGTCTTAAAATAAGTCTTTGGGCACAAACCCCTAACAATGCAGATGTTACTGTAAATCGGTCAAGTCCCATATCTACCAAACGAATAACTGTACTTGGTGCATCGTATGTATGCAGTGTTGACAACACCAAGTGACCTGTAATAGCTGCACTTGCTGCTATTTCTGCCGTTTCACCGTCACGAATCTCACCAATCATTATAATATCAGGGTCCTGACGAAGAATAGAACGTAATGCTGCCGCAAATGTAAGTCCTGCTTTTGCATTAACGTGAACTTGTGTAATACCCGGAACAATGGTTTCAACAGGGTCTTCAACTGTAATAATATTAATATCCTCTCTCATTATATCTTTAAGAGCTGCATATAATGTTGTAGATTTACCGCTACCGGTCGCACCTGTAACAAGTATAATACCTCTGGCACTTTTGAGATAAGTTTGGATTTTCTCAAGATTTTCCGGTAAAAATCCTAATTTATCCAACTTTTGTTCCAAACCGAGTGCCGTAGTAATACGCATAACTATCTTTTCGCCATACAAACTTGGAAGTACTGAAATACGCATATCAATATCTATACTGCCAACTCTGTACTTAATACGACCGTCCTGAGGAATTCTTTTTTCTGCTATATTCATACCGCCTATAAACTTAATACGGCTTGTAACTGATGCGATAAGGTCCGGACTTGTTTCCATATAAACCTGTAAGTGGCCGTCAATACGGAAGCGTATTCTCATCATTGTTTCCATAGGTTCAACGTGAATATCACTTGTTTTTGTTGCAACAGCTTCTTCAATCATATTGTTTACGAAACGGATAATTGGCTGGTCGTCAGCACCGGCATTAGCAAGTTCTTCTTCATTTATATCATTTTTCTTTTGTGACGAAATAAATTCTTGTGCATCATCATATACTTTTTGTGCTGCATAAAGTTCACGATGTTTTTGTTTTATTTTTTCTGTTTCTGCAATAACAGGGGTAATTTTTAATTTTGTGTATGTACCTACATCATTAAGTCCTTTATAATTAAGTGGATCTGCAATAGCTACCGTCAAAAATCTTCCGTTGAGGCTTATTGGTACAAGCATATTGGTGCGGGCAAGATTTTCCGGAACTATCTTTGCCAAATCCGGAGAAATTTCTGTTGTGGTCAAGTTTACATAAGGTATCGAGTGCTGTTTTTCAAGAGCACGACAAATTTGTTCTTCCGTAACAAGTTTTTCGGCTACGAGCATTTCTCCTAAACGCATTTTAGAATCTTTATTTTTTTCTATGGCTGCGTCAATTTGCTCCTGTGTAACATAGCCCGATTTTACGAGAAGTTGACCAATCTTTAAATTAGAGAGTCTCATTTAAAATCGCCAAACCTTTTTTATTTATTTTATGCAGATATTATTTTTAAATACCATTGTAATATTTGTTCAATGTTACACTTAAATATAATGTATAAAATCGTACTTATTGCTATATATGGTCCAAAGGCAAGATAACTATCTTTTTTTATGCTATTAAAAAGCATAATAACTATAAAACATATTGTTGCCGTAATAAGCGAAAGAAATGTACATATAAATATACCTTTTATTCCTGCCACTATTCCAACGGCTGCGAAAAGCTTGACATCACCAAATCCTATACCGTCCTTTTTATAAATAAGCCTGCTTAAAAGATTTATCAAAAGCATTATTGCTCCGCCGCAAATTCCGCCGATTAATGGTTGATACCAAACAGTATGCAATATATTATTTTTAGAAATAATATCATATATTGATATTACCGCAAAAATGACCGCTAATGCAGCAGTGAATTGGTCAGGAATAATACAATACTTGAAATCAGCAACCGATATTATAAAAAGTACTGATATTGCCAAGCAAAAACATATATTATACACCCATTTTGTGTCGTATTGGTATCGACACAAAATAAATGTAATCGCAAGAAGTATAGAAAATACTATACCTCCTCTTTTAAAAAATACTCTTTGGGAAAGTAATTCTTCGCCGGGCTCTTCGTCATAGTCACAAAACCACTTTGCCGGTACCTTATTGAACATAAGAAATAATATATATCCCATTCCGAATGATAACAGCGTCAGAACTACTCCCCATATAATATCATCATATCCCATTTATATCTACTATAAACTATTAAGCTGCTGATGTTGTTGATGCAGTGCTTTCAGTAGTACCCGGAACGAAATAGTAAAGCGTAACCTTCATAGTTATAGAATAGTAATCGGAAGGTTTTTCTTCACCTGTCTTATCGTCTTTTTCAAGCATTGTTTGAACCGTCATATCTGTTATATAGTATGAACCAATAGAATCCTGTTCAAAATAATGAAGAACTTTTGATAATGTTTCACGATCTGCATATAGAGTAATAGCTATTGTTGTTGCGTATATAGGGTCGCCTGATGAACTGCTTCCGCCATATTTTGCGGATTCACTAATATTAATAGATTCTAATGCGAGGTCTGCGTTAAGAAGCATATCGTTTACATCATCTATTGACTGAGCAGCGTCTATAAATAATTCTGCTCTTCTTTGATCATATTCCTCTTTAAGAGCATTTATTTCATTTTGATATTGTTCCTTTTTAGAGAGAGTATCTTCCCAAAGATTAATTTGTGCGGTGGCCTCCTCGTGATTTTTAACATAGTTCTTTCTCTCTGTCAAAAATTTATTAAATACTATAAGACCAAACAATATAGCCAACACAACTATAGCTATTGCAACCAATATAAATCTTGGTACGCCTTGTTCTTTCTTCTTATTCATCTGAAAAATCCCCCTCTCTTAATTACCTGACGCAAGTTTTGCCGCATAGTCCTGCAATGCTTTGGCATCGGTTTCAGGTGTGACTGTGAGTTGTAGTTTCCAAGAATAGTTAAGTACATCTTTATCCTTGTCATTTTTGTTGTCATCTTCTTCTACTCTGTTACCTTGCATTGAACTTGATACAACAAAATATCCCAAATCATTAATTTTGTTCTTTAGGTCAACAAGTTGTTGTACATCACCGATATCAAAGTTTATGTCAACTGTCTTTTTAGCCGCATTGAAAGCATAAGAGGAAACGGATTTTACGGTTTCGTCATCTTCTACCTGATTAATAGATTGGTTTAACATATCTTCCATATATAGATATGTAAACGGTAATAATTGTCTGTCCTTTTCAAGATTTTGTACTTTCATAGTATAGTTTTCGTGTTCGGCAAGTAAGTTTTGAGCCTCTTTATACTTATCAAGAGCAAGTTTTTTGTTGTCACTTTGCTCTCTGAAATAATAGAATACCCATAAACCGGCAGTTATAAGCACCCAGCCTGCCAACGCAAGACCAAGAATAGGGGTAACAAACTTACCAATACTCAACATTTGTTTTTCTGCCAAAGACATACTATTGAGCAAGTTACCTACCTGAGGATTAACTATACCGATAATACCATTAAATGTAAAGTATGATGACGGTGTAGCACCTGACGATGATGCGGCAGACGTCAATACCGGCAAGAATGATGGACTTGAAAAACCTGTGTCAATATTTGATATAGGGGCAGCTATACCAAGCTGACGGCAATATTTTTCAAGACCCGGCAATGATGCAAGTATATCCGCAATATATACTTGGTCTAATTCAATTCTTTCTGACGAAAGAACCATACGAAGATTTCTTACTACTTCTGCGGCAGCGTTATCAAGGAAGGATTGGATTTGTCTGATTGATTGTGGGAATTGACATTGTTCTTCAACGCCTATGCCCTCCTTCTTAATCAATTGAATAGCTTCGCTGAAACTAATTCCCATATCATCTGCAAGTATTGCAGCAATATCGCCAAGAACACTCTGGAAACATTGTTGGAATATAGGCGCTCCGTTTCTCATAATAACAAGGCGTATAGAAACATAGTCAAGACTAAGTATAGCCACAACTCTGTTTGCGGTATTAACGTGGGATTTACACGCGTGCAACATTCCGACAACAGGAGGAGTAATTTTTTCTACGACCATACCAAGACGCTCAAAAGCGCTTCTTAAATCATCAATAAATTTTGTATTAGCCGCAAAAAGTGATGCATTGAGAGTGTCTGCACTTTTCTTTCCGTATTGCAGACCATACTCGTAGCTAATTACAGAATAAAGATTAATATCATCCGGAACAACGCTTTCTGCCTCCATTTTAGCGAATGTTGCCAAGAATTTTTGTTTAGCAGGAGCGTGTTGATATTCCTTACTGATAAGGTTATCGTCCTCTAAACAGATGTAGACATTTGATACATCAATGTCATATTGTTTTGCACAGTTCTTTACATAACTTGCAAATTCCGCCGTTGACTTCATTGGGTTATCTTTTAGTTGTTCTGTAAGCTCAATCAGAACGGTCGGCCCGAATGTAACCCTTGACGCATCGGCGTTTTTTAACGATTGTTTTCTTTCATACTCAGCGGTTGTCAAGGCAATAAAATCCCTTGAAACTTGAACCAATGTAGTTTTCAAAACTGATTACACCACTCTTTTTCTAAAATTTTTTATATTTTTAACTAAAAATATACTGTTTAATAATGAGATTATGTTTAAATATGCCATACAACAAAAGCCCGGATATCCGGGCTTTTGAATTTTTAGATTTTTAAAGTCACTTTATTTATATGTAGCAACTATCAGGTATGAGCATTACCCATAAATTGTTGAAGAGTAACAGTACCAGCATCAAGAGCAGTTGGACTACCAGTACCACACTCACTTGAATCTGCATAACAAACACCATCTAAATAAGCCCATGTCCAACCACTGTAACTATTGCTGCCTAACTCTACATTGTAAGCCTTTAAGCAGTCAGCTACAGTTGAAATCAAACTAATATCACTTCTGATACCAGACTCTATCTCTGAGTAAGCTGTGTTAAGTGTAGATGTAACAGTTGATGCTGTTGATTGGTCTGCACTTCTGTTAGCCTTGTTGATTAAGCTGGTTACTACTGGGATAGCTACTGCTGCAAGGATTGCAAGGATAGCTATAACTACTACAAGCTCTACGAGTGTAAAGCCTTTCTTACTCTTTTTAACGAGTAAGGATTTTTGGAGTGCCATTGTGTTTTTCATTTCGAAAACCTCTTTCTTAAAATAAATTCTTTATTCAACGGACACATTGTTCGTTGTTGATGTTTATATTTTACAACGATATTTGCAAATTGTCAACAATTTATGAATAAAATTTTATCTTGTTTATGTACAAAGATATGTAAAATTTTTGTGAATTTTAACGAAAAATTCATATTTAATGGCGTAAAAGAAAAATAAAGGTGGCTTTTTAAACAAATTATAAACCAAACTGCTTATTATTTGTGCAAAATTACCATACCAATATAATTGCATTTAGCAATATTTTTCTATATCCGTCATATTAATATAAATAAATTTGCCTTTCTTTGTTTATATATGACAAACTTTAAGTTTACATTTCAAAAAAATATTATTACTATTGCGATAGATACTGTCGCATTGACCAAATCCGCAAATAACGCTGATGGAACAGTGTGCCTTGTATGCTTTACTGATACTGCCGAATAATAAACTGTTATTGCATAAAAAGTTGTTTCCGTTGAACCGGACATTACACAAGCAATTTTTGCACAAAGACTGTCAGCACCGTTTTCTTTAAGAATACTATCTAATAATGCTGTTGAGCCGCTTCCTGATATTGGCCTTATCAATGCCATTGGTATAACATCAGACGGTACTCCAAAAAAACTTGTTATCGGCGATATAACTGCCGAAAATATATCCAAAGCCCCCGAAGCCTTTATCATAGCAACTGCAGTGACAAGTCCTATAAGAGAAGGTGTTATTGATAATGTTGAACTTAATCCCTCCTTAGCTCCTTGTAAAAATACATCAAATATATGTACTTTTTTATATAAAGCTATCAATATAATCAATGTTAAAACTATCGGTAAAACATAATTTCCAAGTATGCTCATATACTTTTTCTCCCTAATAATTTTGCCATAATAATTCCAAACACAAGACTTATTATTGATGTTATCCATATACAAGGCAATATATCAAACGGCGAATTTGAACCATAACTTTGCCGCAGCATAGCAACAGTTGTCGGTATAAGCTGTATCGATGCGGTATTTATAACTACAAACATAACCATACTGTTATTAGCCGTATCTCTTAAGGGGTTCGTCTTTGACATTTCTTTCATAGCATTTATTCCAAGCGGCGTAGCGGCATTTCCAAGACCGAGTAAATTTGCTACAATATTTCCACATATTGCCCCTTTTGCCTTTTCATTATCTTTATAATCCGGAAATAATTTTATTAACAATGGTGTTAAAACTCTTGTTAATACTCTTGTAACCCCTGATACATCAGCTATTTTTATTAATCCTGTCCAGAAACACATCGCTCCGCACATTGTAATCACAAGGGTTATACCGTTTGATGCACCTTGTAAAATTGCATTACTAAGTTCTGCCATTCTTCCGGTTATACAGGCAGATATAAAACTTATTATTATCATACCCGACCATATATAATTCATCATAAAAATAAATCTCCTTTCTTTTGCGGGGCTTCGCCCCACACCCCATTAAGAGAACTTTTTGAAAAAAGTTCTCTTAAAACTCTCAAAAACTTTTATTTTTAACGCAAAAGTTTTCGGTCAAGCCTTTTTCAAAAGGCTTGCGGGTTAAGGGCGAAGCCCTTATGGGGTGTGGGGCAACGCCCCGCTAATCCCTTATGGGGTGTGGGCAACGCCCCGCTAATCCCTTTGTACACAAAAAATTTACAAATTATTCTAAATTAAGTGTTGACATTTATGGGACTTTATGGTAATATTTGAAGTAAGTTAGATGAATTGGAGGATTTAAGATGAAAAATACTAACTTTATAAGAAAAATTGATGAAAACGGTAGATTTGTATTGCCTATGGACATACGCAAAAAATTAGGCATTGAGGTTGGCGATGCTCTTAAAATGTACATTGAAGATGATGCCGTTATTATCAAAAAATTGACTAACACCTGCGTTTTTTGTGACAATGAAGACGATATAATTACTTTTAAAGATAAAAATATCTGTATGGATTGTATCAAAAAACTTTCCATATCACTAATGTAATAATTAGGTGATATGAAATGAAATTAAAAGATTTGTCCTTAACAAAAAACGCTGTTCTTACAGATGGTGCTATGGGAACTTATTTTTCGTTAATAACCGACCAACCGGCATCACTGTGCGAACTCGCAGTTCTGAGTAATCCGGAAATCATAACCCAAATACATAACGAATATATTAATTCCGGTGCAAAATTTATCAGAACCAATACTTTCTCGGCTAATACCAAGGCACTTGGTATTAGCCTTGAAGTTGTTGTCAAAATCATTGAAAATGCCTATAAAATCGCAGAAAAAGCCGTAAATGGCATAGATGATATTACCATATTATGCAATATAGGTCCAATATATATAGACGAGGATAAAAATGAAACTCCCCTCGATGAGTATAAAACTATTGTCAATACATTCTATAAATGCGGCGGCAGAACTTTTTTATTTGAAACAATATCATCTTTAAGATATATTGATAATATTATTGAGTACATCAAAAACCTTGATACTGACAACGAAGTTATGGTATCGTTTACACTTTCACCGGATGGTCAGACAAGAGAAGGTATTTCTTTAAACGATATACTAAACCAAATAAATAAAAATAAAAATTTTATTGACGCAATAGGTCTAAACTGCGGCTGCGGTCCTACTCATATTATTAAACTCGCAGAAACTATGTACCGCTATTCCAAGCAATATCTTCAAAAGCCTGTTTGCATTATGCCAAATGCCGGCTATCCGTCAATCGAAAATACAAGAACTATTTTTTCAATGACACCAAGCTACTTTGCAAATAAGTTACATAAATTGACCGATATAGGTATTGAAATGGTTGGCGGCTGCTGTGGTACAACCCCCGAACATATAAGTGCTTTAAACGATTTAATTAATAATACGCAATACAAAACAAAAAAATTACCTTATTATCAAGAAAATCTGCAAAAACAACAGGGTGAATTTACATCGAGAATTGCTAAAAATCAATTTGTTATTGCGGTTGAATTAGACCCGCCTTACAGCAGTAATATTACAAAATTAATAGATGCTGCAAAACTCCTAAAAGAAAAAAATGTTGATATTATTACAATATCAGATTCACCTCTTGCAAGAGTAAAACTTGATTCGGTTATTTGCTCGGCAAAAATTAAAAGAGAAACAGGTATTGATGTCCTGCCGCATATATGTTGCCGAGATAAAAATCTTAATGCCTTAAAATCATCTATTTTAGGGGCATACTGCGAAAATATCAGAGCAATATTATTTGTCACAGGTGACCATATAAGCGAAAGCGATAGAGGTATTATCAAACCTGTATTTAATGTAAGCTCAACCAAACTTATAGAAATACTTTCACAAATGAATTCAGATATATTTGCGGATAATCCTATATTGGCAGGCGGCGCAATCAACCCAAATGCAGTAAATAAATCTGCCGAGCTTATAAGAGTTAAGAAAAAAATTGATGCAGGTGCAGGTTTTTTCCTCACTCAGCCTATATTTGATATAAATAATCTTAGTATTATAGATGAGGCAAGAAAAATGGGGGCAAAGGTTTTAGTCGGTATTATGCCGCTTGTAAGCCTTAGAAATGCAAGTTATATGAATAATGAAGTTCCGGGAATAACTATACCTGACAAATATATCTCAATGTTCTCGGCTGATATGGACAGAGATACTGCCGAAAATGTCGGAGTTAATATTGCTGTGGAGCTTGCTGAGAAAATCAAACCTCATACAGATGGTTTTTACTTTACAGCACCTTTTAACCGTGCTAATATGGTTTGCAAAATTATTGATAAACTAAAAGATAAAAATATTTTATAATGAAAAAAATCTCACCGAAAATACTATTTTCGGTGAGATTGATTATTTTATTATATTAATCATATTCATATCGAACGAAAAAACTACTCGAACTATCATCTTTGTATATAGTAAAACCTATATCTGCTTCCGGTAATGTCTGATTAAATAACTTTATTTCTTTTACTACCTCATATGTGACAGTACGATGCGTATCTTCTTCAATATTTTCATAGAGTTCACTTTCCGGCAATCCCAAGATTTCACTTGCTTTTTTTATTGCTAACTTTTGAAGTTCGCTGCTTTCTTCGGCAAATCCGGTAGGCACATCTAATTCAAATTCATTAACATTTATATCGCCGTCTGCATTTTTAAAGGCATCAAGAGTTAACCCGAAACTTCCCGAATAGTAGATTACACCCATATTTTCTTGAAGTCCTTGTCCCCCTTCTATCTCATAATAATTATATACAGAGCCATCGCTATATTTTATATACTTTTTTACAACAGTAGTTAAAACAGTATATGCAAATGTTTTTTCACCTGTGGAATCAAGTGCCTTATTAAAAAATTCCATTGGTTTATTTAAATCCGTACTTCCAACATCTGATTGAAATAAATCTGCCAATGATATATCCATTTCAAATGGAGTATATCCGTTCGCATAGTGCTGATATGCTCCTATACTGCTTGAATTTAGGGTTATTCCACTGTCTTTTATTCTAATATTTAAAGAGAATTTATATGGTGCATTATCATCATCTCTGCTGATTAACCTTGACAAAAAATATTTACATTTGCCGTCAGGAGTTTCTACTTCCACATAATAAGAATTTTCATCTTTCTTCACTTCTTTATCTGTTTTTCCGTAAACACTCCACTGAGCCAATTCTTCCCCAAATACATCTTTAACTATATTATAAATATCATCTTGCGACATTTTATCGCTTTCAATAGAGATTTCATAATGATTAGGGGTATTATATTGACTATATACTTGTTGTGATTCAAATATAAAATCATAATCGTAAAAATTAAGAGTGGATTTATCTTCTACCGTTCCTAACTTATAACCGTATATGCCATCGTCAACTGTATACTTTACTTGTACACCCATTCCATCAAAAATACAAACATCCTGCGATTCAATACCAATATCTGAAAATTCAAATTCACTTTTCATAAGATTATTATTTTTTAATTTATTTTTTGCACTTTCGACATCAACATAAAAAGATGGTGTAGATATTTTTTCTTTTTTCTGTCTTTTTTCGTCATCAAGAGATTCTGCATCTTTATAAGGCATAACTTCAACATATGTTGAATTTTCAAATTTTGGGACATCTACTTCCCTAAACTGCCATTTAATATATGAATTATCTTCATCGGGATTTGATATTGTTTCATCATCATCATTACTTGTTATATCGTCCAATTCGCTGCTATTATTGCTTGGCTTACTGTTTTCATCTGTAATTTGAGATACTATATCATTATCTGTTGGAATTTCATTTTTATTATGGTTATGTATCAAAGTGCCCGCAAGCACCGCACCCGAAATCACAACGACCGAACCAACTACCGCAGCAGCAATTTTTGCACTTTTAGATATTTTTGAAATTGTATATAATTTTGACACCGGATTAGGCTGGGCAATATTATTAGGAATATCATAATTTGGATAACCGTTATTATTTGCATTGACTGTCGGAACAGACGAAATATACGCATTTAATGCACCTATTATATCACCTTGTCCCACAATCATTGTTGAAGATTTTTCTGCGTTAAACAAGGCAAATAAAAACGGTAATGCTGTTAAACATCTTAATTTATAGCCCTCATTTTCAAGTCTTTCTACTTCTTTACGCATAAATTTTCTTGCATAGCTCAAACGACTTTTTATTGTACTCTCAGGACATTGATATAATTGTGCAATTTCCTTAACGGACATTTCTTCATAATAAAATAAAAATAATGTTCTCCTTTGCTCATCCGGCAATCTCGACATAATACTTTCGAGAGTATATTTTACATCACTATCGATTACAACATCTTCCGGATTGGCTTGTACATCTTCAACATCTAAAAATTGTTCAATAGTTTCGGGTGTTTGCAAAGAAATTCTATTGGAACGCTTCAAAAAATTAAATGATTTATTTGTAGCTATTCTGCAAATCCAGAATTTAAAACTCAATGGATTATTAAGATTATCTATACCTATAAAGGCTTCCAAGAAAGTTTCTTGGGCAATATCCATTGCGTCCTCCTGATTACCCAAAATCTTATAGCAAATATAATACACATCACTATAAAATTCATTGTACAAAAATTCAATGGCTCTTGAATCTTTATCTTTCGCACCATTTACCAAAGCGATAAGCTGTTCATCTATAACGCTCATATCTAAAAAAACTCCTTTCAAAATAGTTCTATAAAATAGACAATTTCAGGTTCATTTAGGACTTATAAAAAACAACAAATTTTTACAAAAAACAAAAACTGCCCTGTAAAAATTACAGGGCAGTAATATTAAACTAATCTTGTGAAAGAAAATTAAGCGTTAATAGCTGTAACAACGCCTGAACCTACTGTTCTGCCGCCCTCACGGATAGCGAAACGAAGTCCTTCTTCAATAGCGATTGGTGTAATAAGTTCAACGTCCATAACAACGTTATCACCAGGCATACACATTTCTGTGCCTTCTGGAAGGGAAATAACACCTGTAACGTCTGTTGTTCTGAAATAGAATTGTGGACGATAGTTGTTAAAGAATGGAGTATGGCGTCCACCCTCTTCTTTTGTAAGAACATAAACTTGTCCTTTAAACTTTGTATGAGGGTGAATTGTACCAGGCTTTGCAAGTACTTGACCTCTTTGGATTTCATTTCTTTGAATACCACGGAGAAGAACACCAATATTATCTCCAGCCTCAGCAAAGTCAAGTAACTTTCTGAACATTTCGATACCTGTTACAACAGTCTTCTTTCTTTCTTCTGAAAGACCAACTATCTCAACTTCTTCTGAGAGCTTTAATTGACCACGCTCAACTCTACCGGTAGCAACTGTACCACGGCCTGTAATTGTGAATACATCTTCAACAGGCATAAGGAATGGAAGGTCAGCCTTACGCTCCGGTGTTGGGATAAAGGTGTCAACAGCGTCCATAAGCTCGTGGATACACTTGTATTCAGGAGCAGAAGGGTCCTTAGATGCAGAATCAAGAGCAAGGAATGCAGAACCACGAATGATTGGTGTATCATCACCTGGAAATTCATATTCATCGAGGAGTTCACGAATTTCCATCTCAACGAGGTCGAGAAGTTCTTCGTCATCAACTTGGTCAACCTTGTTCATAAATACTACGATATAAGGAACGCCAACCTGACGAGAAAGAAGTATATGCTCTCTTGTCTGTGGCATTGGGCCATCAGCAGCAGATACAACGAGGATAGCACCGTCCATTTGAGCAGCACCTGTAATCATATTCTTTACATAGTCTGCGTGACCTGGACAGTCAACGTGTGCATAGTGACGAGTTGCTGTTTGATATTCAACGTGAGCTGTATTAATTGTTATACCACGCTCTCTTTCTTCCGGAGCCTTATCGATATTAGCGTAATCAACGAAATCAGCATCACCTTCAAGGTTAAGAACCTTAGTGATAGCAGCTGTAAGAGTTGTCTTACCGTGGTCAACGTGACCAATTGTACCGATATTAACGTGTGGCTTATTTCTTTCAAATTTTGCCTTTGACATTGGAATTTCCTCCCTTTAAAAATAATTATAATATACACTTTGTGTACTCTCTACAATTTTAGCAGAGAATACACAAAAAATCAATAGTGAATTTAGAATTCAACTAAAATTATTCAGCTTTTTTAACACGAGATGATATAATATTTTCGGCAATATTCTTTGGAACTTCTGCATAATGGCTTGGTTCCATAACATATTGACCTCTTCCCTGTGTTTTAGAACGCATATCTGTTGCATAGCCGAACATCTCAGAGAGCGGTACCATAGAATTAATTCTTTGAGCACCGGCAATAGCCTCCATACCCTGAATCATACCACGACGAGAATTAATATCTCCGATGATATCACCCATATATTCCTCAGGTACGATAACCGTAACCTTCATAATAGGTTCAAGAATTACAGGGTCTGCCTTTTTCATAGCCTCTTTGAATGCGATAGAACCGGCAATCTTAAATGCCATTTCTGATGAGTCAACTTCGTGATAAGAACCATCATAAAGTGTAACCTTAACATCAACAACATTGTATCCTGCAAGTACGCCTGAAAGCATAGCTCCCTGAATACCGGCATCAACAGCCGGAATGTATTCCTTAGGAATAGCACCGCCGACAACAGCATTTACGAACTCATAGCCCTTAGTAGGGTTAGGTTCAACCTTAATTTTAACGTGACCGTATTGACCTTTACCGCCTGACTGACGAGCATATTTTTGGTCAACATCAGCATTTCTGCGAATTGTTTCCTTGTAAGCAACTTGTGGTTTACCGATATTAGCCTCTACTTTAAATTCACGGAGAAGTCTGTCTACGATAATTTCAAGGTGTAATTCACCCATACCGGCGATAATGGTTTGACCTGTTTCTTCATCGGTATAAGCCTTGAATGTTGGGTCTTCTTCGGCGAGTTTAGCAAGAGCTATACCCATTTTTTCCTGACCTGCCTTGGTTTTCGGTTCAATAGCAACACGAATAACCGGCTCTGGGAATTCCATAGATTCAAGAATAACAGGATTTTTCTCTGTGCATAGGGTATCACCTGTTGTAGTATTTTTAAGACCTACGGCAGCAGCTATATCACCTGCATATACTACATCTATATCTTTTCTTTGATTAGCGTGCATTTGAAGTATTCTGCCAATTCTCTCATTGTTATCCTTAGATGAGTTGTAAACAGTTGTACCTGCCTCGATAGAACCCGAATAAACTCTGAAAAAGCAAAGTTTACCAACGAATGGGTCTGTTGCAATTTTAAATGCAAGAGCCGCAAAAGGCTCATCATCTGTTGAGTGACAGATAACTTCTTCTTCTGTTTCAGGGTTAATACCCTTAATAGCAGGAACATCTGTTGGAGCAGGCATATAATCAACAATAGCGTCAAGTAACTTTTGAACGCCCTTATTTCTATATGAAGTACCGCAAACAACAGGTACCATTGTATTATCTATTGTACATTTACGAATAATTCTCTTAACGTCCTCTTTTGAAGGTTCTGAACCATCTTCAAGATAAGCCATCATTAAATCTTCGTCTTGCTCAACAATAAATTCAATAAGTTCGGAATGATATTTATTAGCTAATTCCTTCATATCATCAGGAATTTCTTCTACTCTCATATCCTTACCTATATCATCATAATATACGTCGGCAGTCATATCTACAAGGTCAACAATTCCCTTGAAAGTATCTTCTGCACCGATTGGTAATTGTATAGGAACAGCGTTACATTTAAGTCTGTCTCTCATCATATTAACAACACGATAGAAATCAGCACCCATAATGTCCATTTTATTTACATAGGCCATACGAGGAACGCCGTATTTATCAGCCTGACGCCATACAGTTTCAGACTGCGGCTCAACACCGCCCTTGGCACAAAGAACTGTTACAGAGCCGTCAAGAACTCTAAGTGAACGCTCAACTTCAACCGTAAAGTCAACGTGACCAGGAGTATCTATGATGTTAATTCTGTTTTGTCTGCCCTGACTGTCTTTCCAAAAACAAGTAGTAGCCGCAGAAGTAATTGTAATACCTCTTTCTTGCTCCTGAACCATCCAGTCCATAGTAGCAGCACCATCGTGAACCTCACCTATTTTGTGATTTATACCGGTGTAGAAGAGGATACGCTCAGTAGTAGTAGTTTTTCCGGCATCAATGTGAGCCATAATACCTATATTTCTTGTTAGTTCGAGTGGAACTTGTCTTGCCATCTCGGTATCCTCCTTTTTAAGTTTTATTTTTCCAAAACAAACACGAAATATTATCTTGAAAATCTGACATATAATAAATTATTGTCAATATAATATCAATACATTCACCCAGATAATTAAAATTACCATCTGTAATGAGCGAATGCCTTATTAGCCTCTGCCATTTTATGCATATCTTCACGCTTCTTGAAAGCACCGCCTGTGCTGTTAAGGGCGTCAATGATTTCTCCGGCTAATCTCTCCTTCATTGTTTTTTCTGATCTTTGTCTTGAATAAACAGAAATCCAACGAAGACCTAATGTTTGCTTTCTTTCTGGTCTTACATCCATAGGAACTTGGTAAGTAGCACCGCCTACACGACGAGCCTTACACTCTAAAAGCGGCATAACATTTTCCATAGCGGCCTCAAAAACTTCGAGTGGGTCTTTGCCTGTTTTTTCGCCTACAATTTCAAAAGCACCATAAACGATTTTTTGAGCAACACCCTTTTTACCGTCATACATTACATTATTGATAAGACGGGTAACGAGTTTTGAGTTATACAATGGATCCGGCAGAACATCTCTTTTAGCAACTGAACCTCTTCTTGGCATATTAACTTCCCTCCTTCACATTTGTTGTTGACACATATATGTGTCAGAATGAATTCATCGGTACTCGAAAATAACAAATTCCCGTTTGCCAATACAGAGGGTAAAATATATATATAATAAAACGCTCTGTATTTGCGTAGATAAACTTGTCAAATTCTTATTTCTTTGCGGCACCCGCCTTTGGACGCTTAGCACCGTACTTTGAACGAGCCTGCATACGCTTTGCAACGCCCTGAGCATCGAGTGTACCTCTTATAATATGGTAACGAACACCAGGTAAATCCTTTACACGTCCGCCTCTTATAAGAACGACACTGTGTTCCTGTAAGTTATGGCCAACGCCCGGAATATATGATGTAACCTCTATGCCGTTTGAAAGTCTTACTCTGGCAATTTTTCTTAAAGCTGAGTTAGGCTTTTTAGGTGTAGCAGTTTTAACAGCAGTACATACACCTCTTTTTTGCGGAGAATTCTGGTCGATAGCCTTACGCTTTTTTGAGTTCCAGCCCTTTAAAAGTGCAGGAGCTTTGGCTTTCTTTTCAGTAACTTCTCTACCCTTACGAACTAATTGGTTAAAGGTTGGCATTATGACACCTCCTCTTTAAAAATTAAAAAATATATGTCAACAGATTTATAGTAAATCCAGTCAACAGCAGACATTATATTCAAATATTTTTACAAATAATCTGAATAAAGCGGGACATTGTACATTATCCTTTTCAAAAATGGGTACAACGACACTATCGCCCATACTCGTTAATTCTAACACATATACCTTATTTTTGTCAAGTATTTCTTAAAATTTTGCGAAAACTTATTTTGTTAGCAGGCATATAGAAACAGCCGTTTCAATAAAGCCACTGTTTCAATGTTTATTATTTTATTTAAATTTTTTATTGTATTAATAATTAATACTATTTAGCTCATCTATAATTTCCTATTTGTTGCATTGAGTATCATTACAGAAATCGTCTAAAGGTAAATTAGAACACAAACTTTATCTCAGATAAAGTTTTTAAAACTATTGAATTTGTGGAAGATTATATTTATAAAAATTAATATTTAATACAAAATAATCGACAATTGACCTTTAATTTAATTGCCGAATTTTTTACACAAAAATTAATAATAATCATCTGTATCTGTTGCCTGAAAATCTTTATAATAATTAATAAAATAATCTATTAAATCAGATTTATCTGTATTATTTTCAAGACATTCAATCCAATCCAAATCAATCATACATTGAACATCAAAATTGATACCATACTTTACCTTTTTCAATAAACTTGCATCTGTTTTATCACCTATACACAATAAATATCCGCAAAGTACTCTTATATATTCAGAACTTCCATTTTGATAATTACTAATTTCTTTATTTATTAAATCTACTATATCTGATTTTGGTATTTTATCAAAATCGAATTTATAAAGTTTTAATAATTGTTCTGCTCTTTGTTCATTGGTCATAGAATTGCCGCCTTACTGATAACCATTATTATGAAATTCATTCATCTCCATCTGCACAAACTGCCTTATCATTTCCCTATATAGAGTTTCAATCATATCAGGACTTGCTCCATAGAATTCAGCTTTTTCACGAACATTCTTAATAACCGTTTCCACACGATTTGGAGCTTTAACAGCATTTTCATCTTTTTTAAAACCAGATGCTTGCTTTACAAGATTGCCTCTCTCAGCGATTAATTTAATAATTTCACTATCAATTCTATCAATATTTGACCTAACTTCTTCTAAACTCTGACATTTCATAAAAATTATCTCCTTTTCTTTTTGTTTCTGATGATACTTTTGTTTTTAATATAAACCGAACCAACAGCAGACGCCAAAAGTGCTGCCAACAAAATATATGCTATATAACTGTAAGATTTACTTTCTGCTTCGGGCGTAGGAGTAGTCTGGGGTATATCGATAGGTTTTTCTTCCTGAATATACCTGTTAGCACCTATATTTGACTGAACTCCATTTTCCCTGACATAATTAATTATAGCCTCACCTGATGTACAATATTTTCTATTAACATACTTACCGGAAATTATAAGAAAATCAGTGGAATTACTTAAAGTATTACTCATAGCAACAGTATATACTTTATCGAGGTTTATATCACTGTTACCTATTCTCACAAGAGTAACACGCCTGCCAAACAAATTATCTTTATTATAATACACTTTCATTCCCGAAAACTGCATATAACTAAGTGGATACTTTGTATTATTGGCATTATTATTGTAGAAATTATTATTCTTTAAAGCAAAATCAATCATTAATTCAAGCGTATCAAGTATTTCCTGACCTGTTAATTGTTTAGTTACTATATAAATATCGGTATCCAATATACTAATGCAATCATTTAATGTGATATTTCCTTTATTGATAGTATAATTTTTTATATTACTGGAAAGTTCAAATGCAATATCTGCACCTGTTTCCAAGAGATACGCATTTGTAATTAATGCACCAATACTCGTTTGATTATAGTGTATATCATTAACATTGCCATTCAAAATAATATCTGTGTTTGAAATAACCGTATTCAGATATTCACTTTGCTCTGTTTTGATGCTATTATAAGAATATTGGAAATCCTCATCATAAGGAGTATTAATCAAATCATCATATGAATACAGTTTACTTGAAGCAGACAAAAGCAGATTAGTTTCATCTTGATTATTTCGCATAAAGGAAATTTCTGTAACGCCTACTTCTGATAAATTTTCTGCACAACTAAGATATATTGTATTATTTATACTTTGATTTAAACTTTCGCCATTACGGGTACTTAATAATACAAGGTCAATCCCCGATACATCTTCGGCAAAATCCATATAATTTTCAAGATTTGCCATACAAATTATAATATCGCACTTTTCTGTTTCACGCAAATGTTTAGTTATATTATTTGCATACTCTTTTTCATCATAAAAATAAACATCTTTTCTTAACTCATAGCCATTTGAATAATTGTAATAATTATCTATAACGCCGAATATACCAATTTTAATATCATCTTTTTCCACAATTTTATATCTTAAATCAAAAAAATCTTCTTGGTTTTCAAAATATAAAACATTACTTGCAATAAAATCCGTATTTGAATATTTTTGCAATTGTTTTATATTTTCACTACCATAAATCCAGTCATTTACACCACACAGTACGGCACTATAATTCATATATGAAATAAGTTTTGCAATTATTTTACCTTTATCAGCAGAATATGTTGATTGTCCAAAAAACAAATTACCACTGTCCAAGAGAATATCGCCATTAATCGAATTGTAAAATCCAAGGATTTTACTAAGTCCGATATTTTTTTTATCGTTGTTTTCATCTATATATGAATTAATATTATTTGTACTTACTATTGTTATATTTTTTATATCTGAAACGGGTATATCTTCCTGAGGTTCTTGTGATTCATCTGCATAAACGGGAATATCGCATAAAATACATATCAAAAAGACAGTACTAATAAAAAAGGAAAAAAAGCGTTTCACAGTTTAACACGCTCCTTTACGATAAATAATCATTCAACTGTAAATTATTATATATTTTATATCTAATATAGTCAATAATTTTGTTTGATTATAAATGAATTTTAAATAAAATTTGTGTATAAAGAGTTGAATAATATCGTAATATAATAGTTCTCTTATAAAACAAAATATAATATTATTCTTATAAAGGTTTATTATGTCAAACAAATGATATAAAATAGAAATGATTGTGTAAATAGGAGTTTCAGTATATTGGAGGAACTAAAAGTGACTGATTTTGTAAATCAAATAAATAAAAGAAGAACATTTGCCATAATATCGCACCCTGATGCCGGTAAAACTACACTTACCGAAAAATTACTTTTATATGGAGGTGCTATACAGCTTGCCGGTTCAGTAAAAGGTAAAAAAACAGCAAAACACGCTGTTTCCGATTGGATGGAAATAGAAAAACAAAGAGGTATTTCCGTAACATCATCTGTAATGCAATTCAATTATAATGATTATTGTATCAATATTCTTGATACACCGGGACACCAAGATTTCTCCGAAGACACTTATAGAACACTTATGGCAGCCGATTCGGCTGTAATGGTTATAGATGCCTCTAAGGGTGTTGAAAATCAGACCAAGAAATTATTTAAAGTATGTCTTTTAAGAGATATACCTATTTTTACATTTATAAACAAAATGGACAGAGATGCAAAAAATCCTTTTGATTTATTAGAAGATATAGAGGAAGTTCTTGGTATTAAGACCTGCCCTATAAACTGGCCTATTGGAAGCGGCAAAGAGTTTAAGGGCGTATATGACAGAGGAAAAGATGAAATAATTGCATTTACTGCAAACAATGGTCAAAGAGAAGTTGAGGCTGATATAATCAAGTTAAATTCTCCTAACCTTAGAGATAAAATCGGTAATGATTTAGCCGATACACTTATGGACGATATAGAATTACTCGATGGTGCAGGTGATGAACTTAATCTTGATGATGTTCGTCACGGCAGATTAACACCTGTGTTTTTTGGTTCAGCACTGACAAACTTTGGCGTAGAGCCTTTCCTTGAAGAATTTCTGAAAATGACAACACCACCTTTACCAAGAATAGCAGACGGCAAGGAGATTGACCCTATTAATACACCTTTTTCGGCATTTGTATTTAAGATACAAGCCAATATGAATAAGGCTCATAGGGATAGAATAGCTTTTATGAGAATATGCTCCGGAAAATTCGATAAGAATATGGAGGTATATCATATACAAGGTGATAAAAAAATGCGTCTTTCGCAGCCTCAGCAGATAATGGCACAAGAAAGAGAAGTTATTGACGAGGCTTATGCAGGTGATATAATCGGCGTATTTGACCCGGGCATTTTCTCTATTGGTGATACAATATGTTCCGTTGGCGACAAATTTGTATTCAGCGGTATACCTACATTTGCACCCGAACATTTTTCAATGATTAGATTAAAAGATACTATGAAACGAAAACAATTTGTTAAGGGCATATCACAGATTGCGCAAGAAGGTGCAATACAAATTTTTCAAACACTTGGCGGTGGTATGGAAGAAGTTATAGTTGGTGTTGTCGGAACACTGCAATTTGATGTTTTACTTTACAGATTAAAAAACGAATATAATGTTGATGTTATAATGGAAGGTTTACCTTATGAATATATACGCTGGATAGAAAATGCAGACATAGATGTTAAAAAATTAAGTCTTGCATCTGATACCAAAAGAATACAAGACCTTAAAGGCAATAAACTTCTGTTATTTACAAGTGAATGGAGTATAAATTGGGCTTTGGAGCATAACAAAGAACTTAAACTTTCAGAATTTGGCAAAAACTAATTTTAGCGGGGCTTTGCCCCACACCCCACGAGGGCTTTGCCCTCGACCTGCAAGCCTTTTGAAAAAGGCTTGACCGAAAACTTTTATTCTTAAAAAAATTAAAAGTTTTTGAAAATTTTAAGAAAACTTTTTTTCAAAAAGTTTTCTTAACGGGTCGAGGGCAGGCCCTCGTGGGGTGTGGGGCAAAGCCCCGCCTGCAAATGCTTTCAATAAGACCTCGGAACTTTCTTAATATATTTATAAAATAATATTGACAAATTTTGAAAATAAGCATATAATGTAATTAACATATGAATATATATTCATATATCGATTGGAGAGGTGTTTAAACTATGAACGAAAATATAAATAATAGCGATTTGCATAGTGTAGAAAATTGTGAACGAGTTAGCGAACATAATAATATTGTTAATGAAATTCAAAACAGTATGCCAAATCTTGATACATTGTTCTCACTTGCTGAACTATTTAAAGTATTCGGAGATACAACAAGAATAAGAATACTGTGTGCCTTATTTAAAAAAGAATTATGTGTATGCGAAATATCAGAAATCATTCAAATGGGACAATCTGCTGTATCCCACCAACTTAGAATTTTAAGAGCATCATCTCTTGTAAGAGTAAGGAGAGATGGAAAATCTTCATATTACTCGCTCGATGACGAACACATCTACAAAATATTTAAACTTGGTCTTGAACATATCTTAGAAAAAGGACAGTGATTTTATGAAATTAAAATTTACTCTCGAAAATCTTACTTGTGCACATTGTGCTATGAAAATCGAAGAAAGAATTAATCAAGAAAATGATGTCATAAATGCAGCCTTTAATTTTGCAACAAAAATTTTGACACTTGAATTAGAAAATCCAGACAATAATATCGTTGATAGGCTGCAAAAAATTGTTGACAGCATTGAAGATGGTGTAACCGTCAAAATCAATACAGAAAAACAAGAACATATACATTCTAAACATTGCCATTATAACGAGGACGAAAGACAACATAAACACGAACACTTCCATTGTCACGAACAATGTAATTGTGAGGATTGCTGCATTGAACATAATCACGAACAATTACAAAAAAACAATCAAAAAAACAATCAAAAAAACAATCAAAAAAACAATCAAAAAGATATAATTGAAATCGCCGTTTCAATTATATTATTCGGATTAGGTATATTGTTTAACATACTGAATTTAGGAAATATTTTAAGTACAATCCTTGTTGGTATATGTATGGGATTATCAGCACTATTATCAGGACACAAAGTATTTATATCCGGTTTTAAATCACTCAAAAAAATACGATTTGATGAAAATTCTCTTATGACAATAGCCGTAATTGCTGCATTTTGTTTGGGTGAGTTCTTTGAGGCATCTGTGGTTGCTTTACTTTTCAGAATCGGCGATATATTTGAGGAAAAAGCCGTTGAGCGTTCACGAAAAGATATTGAAAGTCTTGCAAACATCAGACCGGATAAAGCTAATCTAATTATAGATGGTAAGATAATCGAAAAAAATGCAAACGATATAAAAATAGGCAGTAAGATTTTTGTTAAACCTTATGAAAGAATAGCCATTGACGGTATTATTATCGAAGGAACTTCTACGCTGGATACATCTGCTATTACAGGAGAAAGTTTGCCTATTGACGCAGAAGTCGGTGTTAATGTAATGTCCGGTATGATTAACGGCAGCGGTTCTATCACTGTGGAAACAACCGAAACTTGCGAAAGCTCTGCCGCATCAAGAATTTTAAAAATGGTTGAAGAGGCATCTGCCAAAAAGAGTAATGCAGAAAGATTTATCAGTAAATTTGCGAGTATATATACACCTATTGTTATAGCTTGTGCTGTGTTACTTGCAATAATACCGCCGCTATTCAATTTAGGTACTTTTAAAGATTTTATAATAAGAGGATTAACTTTTCTCGTGGCATCTTGTCCTTGTGCCATTGTTATATCCGTACCATTATCATTTTATTCGGGAATAGGTCTTGCATCTAAAAACGGTATTCTTATAAAAGGCGGAAAATATATAGAAAACCTCGCAAAAGCTGATATTGTAGCCTTTGATAAAACAGGAACTTTAACGGAAGGTAAAATGTCTGTTACAAATATTAAACCTTATGCTAAAATGACAAAAAACGATATTTTAGCTTTGGCAGGTGGTGCAGAAAAAAATTCAAGTCACCCTATTGCAATCGCCATTAAAAATGCCTGCTCAGAAATTCAAACTCCGGAATTTACGGATTATAGGGAACAGGCAGGATTTGGTGTAACAGCTATGTACAATGGCAAGAAAATTTCCTGTGGCAGTTACAAAATGTTTAAAGATAAAAATTTAGAGCAAGGCATTATATATGTTGCCATTAATGATGAAATATGCGGAGAAATAAGCGTTCAGGATACTATAAGAAATGACACCGCCGAAACAATAAAAAACCTAAAAAAGACCGGCATCAAAAAACTTGTAATGCTTACCGGCGACAGCGAGAATGTGGCAAAGAATATTGCAAATAAATGTGATATAACAGAATATCGTGCATCGGTATTGCCTGATGAAAAAGCAGCTATATTGAAATCTTTGAATGGTAAATCGACCGTATTTGTCGGTGACGGCATAAATGATGCACCTGTACTTGCAACTGCTGATTGCGGAATTGCTATGGGATTAGGTTCTGAGGCTGCTATTGAATCTGCCGATGCGGTTCTTGTAAACAGTAAATTATCAAGCCTTGTTAAAGCCATTAAAATAAGTAAAAAAACTTTATCAACAATTAAGTTAAATATAATTTTGGCATTGGGAGTAAAATTATTAATATTGATATTGGCAGGTTTTGGATTAGCAGGTATGTGGTTAGCTGTTTTAGGCGATACGGGAATGGCAGTCATATGCGTACTTATTTCTGCCAGATTACTGAAGATTAAAGTATAAAAGTTTTAGTAAGTTTATTCCAAAACTATATGCAAATAAGAGGTCAGATATGAAATTTAAAGGGATTAAAGGGATTATAATTTCAAGAATTACAGTTTTAGCTGCAATTACACCTAATATCATAATAATAATTATGAGTATAATTCAGGCATTAACAAACGGTCACTTTAAAGATAAAAGTATTTTTTATAAAATATGGTATGCAGTATCAAATAACTATAACTCTTCTTATCTTGGATTAATCGGAATAGCGGGTTTATATATAATTTTATTTATTGAAGGAAACAATCTTTTTTTAACGGTTATGATATAGGATTGTTTCATTCTAAAATAGCATATGGATTAAGGGCTTTTATAGCATATGTATTTTGGAGAGCATTTTTAAATCCGATAATAATTATATGTCTGATAATTCAGATTGTATTTATAATAACTGCCATAAAAAATATATATATCAAAACTATATCAAAATAAAATAACATCAGATATATCGATTTTTACTGATATATCTGATGTCTATTTTTTTATTCTTCCGGAATTTCTTCTTTATAATCCTGATGTACTACAACAGATTTAGATTTAATAATTTCTTCAAGCTGTTTCTTGGTAAAACGGTAATTTTTATTACAAAAATGACAATTTGCCCTTGCATATCCAAGTTCATCTGCCAACGAGCGTATATCATCATCAGGTAATAATTTAATTGAGTTTATAACCTTTTCTCTGCTGCACTTACAAATATAATCAATCTCATATTCGTCAAGAACTTCCAAAGTAAATCCTTTAACAGCCTTTTGACAAATTTCTTCAAGAGTCATACCTTTTGCGAGCATTGTGGTCATAGGTTCAAAAGATTTAAGATTTTCTTCAATTTTATCAATAACATCTTCTGCTGCACCCGGTAACAGCTGCAGCAGCATACCTCCTGCCAATATAACTTCTGAATCTTTTTTATCTACTAATACTCCCAGTGAGCATACAGTTGGGGTTTGTTCACTTTTTGCATAGTAATGAGTGATATCTTCTGCTATTTCACCGCTTACGATTTCAACCTGACCTATATAAGGGTCTCCCGAACCATAATCTCTCATTACATTAAGAATACCTTTTCTGCCAACTGCATTTGCCACATTTATTTTTCCAACTTTTGTATATGTCGTTTCGACTTGGGGATTTTCCACATATCCACGACAATTCCCTTTACTATCCGATACAGCAATTACAACACCTAATGGTCCATCACCATTCATACGAAGTGTAATACTTGCATTTTCTTGTTTTAACATATTTCCCATTAAAGAAGATGCTGTCAATAATCTGCCAAGTGCAACTGTCGCAACAGGTGAAGTCTTATGCAATATAGCACCTTTATATGCTATTGTTGTTGCATCAACAGCCGAAACCATTATCGAGCCGTCTTTTGTAATACATCTTATAATTCTGTCTTTATCCATTTCATTGTAATCCTTTCCAAAAAGATTTTATTATTACTATTTATATTATTTGATGATTTATAATTTTTTGAGCAACATATACAATTCTTTGACTGTTATCCTTTGGCTTATCAAAAGTTAGGTCATCATATACGGCCGATAGTTTAAATCCGGAATTATTAAGCATAATTTCAATGGTATCCGTTGAATATGCCCTTTCTGAAAAATTTTCTGTTGTACGATAATAAACATTACCATTCGGTTCAAAGAAATCAAGTGTTATATTCACAATATTATTATCTGAAAGTGAATTTTGCCACACACAAAATACCTCGTCAACATCATAAACAAAAGTATTATCTGCCAAAATATTTTTATGTTTAAAAATTGTATTACAGTCAAATATAAAGTATCCGCCTTTCACCATAAATAATCCGACTTTATTAAAAGCCTCTTGCAAATCATTTTGAGAAACTATATGGTTTATGCTGTCCATAGATGATACACAGGTATCTATTGTACCGTATAAATCGAGATTTTGCATCTTCTGACATAAAAATAATATATCCATATTATTATCATAATTCTTGTCCAAAGCCTTAGATAACATTTCCTGAGACATATCAATACCATATATATCAAAATTTCTCTTAGCAAGTTCAAATGTCAAATTTCCCGTACCACAAGCTAAATCTAATGTTATACCTGCATTATGATTAAATCGCTTTAAAATCTCAACAATATAGTCAGCCCTTTTAGAATAATCAACCGACTGCATTAGAACATCATAGTAATCTGCAAATGATGTGTAACTTTTCAATTATTATCACCACTTTTGGATAATCTGTTTAATACGGTATTATAACCATCTGAACCATAAGTCAATGAGCGGTTTACTCTGCTGATTGTTGCCGTACTTGCACTTGTTTCCTTAACAATATCAGAATAAATATATCCTTGTTTCAACATATTCGCAACGGCTATTCTCTGCGACATAGCTTTCAACTCAGGGAATGTACACAAGTCTTCAAAAAAATTTTTACATTCTTCCTCCGTTTGTAAGGTTAGAATTGCTTTATATAAAAGCATTAAATTTTCTTTTTCTATTGCACCATTCATAAATAATTCACCATACTTAGTAAAAATATACAATTTAATACTCTAACATTTTAACATATAAAAGTATAATTGTAAAGACAGAAATTTAATACACATAAGCCAACAAAATTATGAACTCCCCCTCACCTATCTTTTTAAATCGGAAAATTCTGCATTTTTTGCCATTAAAAGCATATATTAATTACTTATACATAATCTGATTATCTGAAATTTGTTAATTACTGAACCTGAAAAGCAGGCTTTAACGCAAACTTTCGCAAAACATTGTCAGCCACAAGGAGAGCATCGACACCGACACACATACGGGCAAACTCTCCTCACGATGTTTGCTGCCTTGTCACAATTGGAGCGAAAATATATAAGACAGCGTGAAAGGATTGAACTCGCCAAGGCAAGAGGCAAGTACAGGGGAAAACAGTCGATACCGATTGATTGAGAGAGGTTCGCCAAGCCGTATGGAGAGTGGAAAGCGAAGTCCATTGTGGAAAACTTAACCGCAACTAAATGCACCCTCTCAGATACGCTGAGAGAGTGCTATAATAAGCATTTATATATATGCAACCTATATTTTATATATTGGTAACTTTGTAGCCTTCTCGTTCAATAAGTTGTTTAATCCTTTTTTTGCCTATATCTTCTTTCATAAGAATAGTAGCACAATTATTTTTTAAATCAACCGCAGCCCAGACACCATCTTCTGAATTTAGGGCATCTTCAATTCTTTTTGCACAATGTTTACAACTCATACCTTCAATATCTACTCTTACAGAAAATTTATAGTTATCAGGATTTTTATCCTTTACCTTAACATTTAAACTGCTCTCTTTACCTGTTGTACCACAACAGCCCTGTTTTACAGAATGTATGTAACTCTTTATGCTTACTATGGCAATTAATATAATAACTATTATGATAACGATTGTAATCGGTTCCATATATTCAAGTCCTTTCAAATTGTTAGTTGTAGCTAACCAAATACAGTATACTACAAATAACAGTAACTGTCAATATATTAAACAAGACAATATTAAAATAAACTTATATATTTTTTAAATAATTAATGAAAACGCTTGACTAATTTTTATTTTTGTGTTATATTAGTAGAGCAGTTGGTAGTATAGGGGTATAGCTCAGTTGGTAGAGCAGTGGTCTCCAAAACCACGTGCCGAGGGTTCAAGTCCTTCTGCCCCTGCCAAATAAGAACCCTAATTTTGATACAAAGCGTATCGAAGTCAGGGTTCTTGCTTTATGCCCGAAAAACATTTGAAATAAAGGTTTTTTATGGTTACATAGATTTAACAATCCACAGCGAAAGCGGTTTGAAAGCAGAAAAATGTGCAAAAGAAAACTATATCCCCATATCTTTATGATATGGGGATATTATATATTGTATTTAATTTATCCATATTTGGTTATTTTCCGGTGCATTATTTATATTTTTATCATCTGTATTTTGAAATTCGCAGTTATCATATCCCTCTATCGCACCGGGAAACAATCTCTTTTCTTTAAAAGGCATTTCCTCCGGAAACTTAATCGGGTATTTTTTTTCATTTTCCATTTTTATTCTCTCCTATAATTTTAAAATAATTGTATTATACAAAGCACAAGTCCATATACAACAGATGCTAAAATTCCATACACTATAACCGGACCGGCTATTGTGAAAATCTTTGCACCTAACCCCAGCACTAAACCTTCGCTTTTAAACTCAATGGCAGGAGATACAACTGCATTGGCAAAGCCTGTTATTGGCACAAGAGTACCGGCTCCTGCGTGTTTGGCGAGTTTATCGTATAATCTTACCGATGTAAAAAATATTCCAAGAAAAACAAGTGTAATTGATGTCAAAGCTCTTCCGTCTTTTTCTGAAATATCCATAAGCATATATAAGTCAAATATACCTTGTCCGGCTATACATATTGCCCCGCCTACAACAAATGCCCATATACAGTTTTTTATAGAAGGACTTTTAGGGGAGGCTTTTTTACTCATTTTTGCATATTCTTTTTTATTCAAAAAAACACTTCCTTAAATATCAAATCTTTGGATATAAATTATTTTTTACCCTAAACAATGATTTATTCCTTTGTTAAGGAAAAAGTTATATACATAAACTTATTATTGTATTAAAATAGTATTTGTGATAGAATATATTTAGTTATTTTAGACATATTCTACATTTATGGTAAAGACATTTTTTAAGTAATGGGATATATTTTTCTTATAGACATTTTATTGATTGGAGTGTTATTATGAACCAAATTAAAATAGGAAAATTTATCTCACAGTTAAGACACGAAAAAAATTTTACCCAAGAGGAACTTGGGGAAAAATTAGGTGTTACCAATAAAACTGTATCTCGTTGGGAAAACGGACATTATCTCCCGGATATCGAAATATTTATTATGTTAAGTGATATTTTTAATATTAGTATAAACGAATTACTAAGTGGTGAAAAAATCTCAAATCAAAATGACTTTCAAAAAATGGCAGATGAAAATATTATTAATATTGCAAAAGAGAGTGTATTTTCTTTTCAAGAAAAATATAATTTTTGGAAAAACAAGTGGCTCAAAGAACATATATTTTTAATTGTAATATCTGTAATATTAATGATTATTCTAATGCTATTTTTAATTATAGGTAATGTGAATTGGGCAACAGCACTATATCCGATTGTATGTTTATGTGTATATCTTTCTATCAGAAACAAAATGCTGATATATATAGAACATAATATTTATGATTAAACCAAAAAAGAATATGTATGATATATGAGTTTTTTGTGAAAAATTTGTTTAGTTCTTTATACACAAATAATTTGTAGTAATATTTGATATTATTGTTGTATAAATCCAATTATTACTGAAAGAGGTCTTTGTGTATGAAAAAGTTAAGTAAAAAAGAAAAAACCGGTTTATTTTTTTCGGCATTTATTGTCATAGCGTATATAGTATGCTCACTATTTTTTGACCAATATATTTCTTACATAGAAAATATTACAGTTCAAAGTATATTGCGTGTTGCGATATATATAGTTTTTGGTTTAGCATTGTTCTATGGTACAAGAGTAGGTGACGGAAAACCTGTTTATAGATTTAGCTTAATTACATTAATAATATTAACTTTACCATCATTATATATTGTTTTGGCATATTTTGCTGTTGGACTGCCGTTACATTCACAAATTTTTGATAGCGGAGTTGTGTTTATTTTAGCATCTGTTGCATTGGGATATAGCATACCATATACATTTGTAAGTGGATTTGAAAAAACTCAAAAAGAGGAAACCTCTGAAATTAATGGTTTTGAGGAACTTCAAGATGATAATAGCCAAGATAATTTAAAAGAAAATGTCAGCAAGGAAAATGAAGAATAAATTTTAAAATATTATAAAGGAGTTATTTTATGGATAAAGAAGATATACTTTTTAGCAATTTAAGGGAAATAAATCAAGAAATTAATTTTGAGGATATTAATACAGATGAAATAATTTCAAACGCCGAAGCTGATATGAATAGTCTTTTAGAAAATATAAATAACTATAAATCTATGGTTTCCCAATTAGAACTTGTGACAAATGATATTATTGAAAATGAGGCTATTGATGAATTGACAGACGAATATTTGGAAATAATAGACTTTATGCAGGAGCTTTACGGCGATATAAATGAGGCTGTTAATGAATTAAAAAATTTAATCACAGCTAACAAAAAGATATTTATTAATGCTAATTTTGACAGTCAGGATTTTGAAAAAAATACCTATAAATACTCAATAATGATTGGATATATTTTATCTTTAATGTCAGAGTATGATGATTTTATGGAAAATATTCCCGAAAATGAAGAAGATTTTGACGATTTAATAAAATTTATAAAAGAAAACAAAGACCTTAGTTTGTTTAAAGAAACTGATGAATTTTCAGATGATGAATTTTTTGGGGATTTTGAAGATTTTGAAGAAGTAAACAATAAAATGGATAATATAATTAATTTTGATGACTTTAACGAACTTGAATATTCAAACGATTTCTACGAAGATGACGAAAACCAAGATGACGAGTTTGTCTATAATATCAAAAGTGAAATTGATAAGTATGAAAAAGAAATTAATTCTATTACAGAAATGCTCATTAACCAGAATATAGAAGAAGATTTTATTTATAAGATAACAAAAAGATATATGCGTTTTATTAGTAAACTTAAAAATCAAATGGCTCAGAACGAGGACGATAATGATAATTAAGATAATAAAATTCAGTTACAAGATTTTTAAGAAAATTAAAAATTTAAAAGCTAAATTATTGGAATTAGATAAAAAACTTGTCAAGATTTTTTCTATAACAATAAGTATAATAGGCATTATAGAAAAAATAGATAAAATAAAATCTGCTTCCCCAAAAAATTAATATTAATAGGTGATTAGATAATGGCAGAAAATAATCAAAATAATTGTACTCATAATTGTGATACCTGTAAAAGCGATTGTTCAACAAGAATACCAAAAGAAAAATTAAATCCTAAAAGCAGTGTAAAAAAAGTTATAGCTGTAATAAGCGGTAAAGGTGGTGTCGGAAAATCAATGGTAACATCTTTATTAGCTGTTAGCTATCAAAGAAAGGGATATAAAACAGCTATCTTAGATGCAGATATTACAGGACCATCTATTCCTAAATCTTTTGGTATTACCGAAAAAGCCGTAGGTACAGACAACAAACTATTATTGCCTTGCAAATCTAAAACCGGTATTGATATTATGTCCATAAATCTTCTCTTAGAAGACGATACAGCCCCTGTTATTTGGAGAGGTCCAATTCTTGCAGGTGTTGTAAAACAATTCTGGACAGATGTTTTATGGCAGGATATTGACTATATGTTCATAGATATGCCTCCGGGTACCGGAGATGTCCCACTAACAGTTTTTCAGTCTTTACAAATAGATGGAATTATAGTAGTCACCACACCGCAGGATTTAGTTTCTATGATAGTTAAAAAGGCGGTCAATATGGCTAATATGATGAATATTCCTATAATAGCTATTGTGGAAAATATGAGTTATATGATTTGTCCGGACTGCAATAAAAAATTATATCCTTTTGGTGAAAGTAAACTTGAAGATATTGCAAAACAATATAATATAAGCAATATTTACAGACTTCCCATTAATCCATCGTTGAACAGGCTTTGCGACAACGGTATTATTGAAAGTACAGAGTTATCGCTTGATATTGATTTTTAGTAATAATACTTCCATATCATACGATATATAAGGGGCGGCTTTGCCCCACACCCCACGGTGGCTCTGCCCTCGACCCGTTAAGAGAACTTTTTGAAAAAAGTTCTCTTAAAACTCTCAAAAACTTTTAAATTTTAAAATGTAAAAATTTTCGGTCAAGCCTTTTGAAAAAGGCTTGCGGTTTCCAAAAGGCAGAGAACGGAACATATTTTTCAAATAGAATAATATTTATGAAAAGGCGGTAATTCAAAATGACAGAAATCACAAACTTAAAACTTACAGATGAATGAGATAAAACCTTCCCAAAAAGCGAAAAAATTAAACATCATAAGGTAACTTTTCATAATCGCTATGGAATTACACTTGCAGCAGATATGTACGAGCCAAAAGAAATTAACGGCAAACTTTCGGCGATAGCTGTATGTGGACCTTTTGGTGCTGTAAAAGAACAAGCTTCCGGACTTTATGCACAATCTATGGCTGAACGCGGTTTTATTACAATCGCCTTCGACCCTTCTTTTACAGGTGAGAGCGGCGGAACTCCACGATATATGGCATCTCCTGACATAAATACTGAAGATTTTCAGGCAGCAGTAGACTTTCTTTCAGTACAGGAAAATGTAGACCCTGAAAAAATCGGTATTATTGGTATATGCGGATGGGGTGGAATGGCATTAAATGCCGCCGCATTAGATACACGCATTAAAGCGACCGTTGCATCTACTATGTATGATATGAGCCGTGTAAATGCCAATGGATATTTTGACGCTGATAATAATCCTGATGCACGCTACAAGACACGCCAAGCTCTTAATGCTCAAAGAATAATTGATTATAAAAATGGTAATTACGAACTTGGCGGTGGAGTAGTAGACCCGTTGCCTGACGATGCACCTTTCTTTGTAAAGGACTACTATGCCTATTATAAAGCACCAAGAGGCTATCATACACGCTCCCTTAACTCCAACGGCGGCTGGAATAAAATCGGCTGTATGTCATTTTTAAATCAACCTATTTTGTGTTACAGTGACGAAATACGCAGTGCAGTATTACTTATCCACGGGGAAAAAGCTCATTCCTGTTATTTCAGCAGAGACGCCTATAAAAAACTTAAAGGTGATAACAAGGAGCTTCTCATTATTCCAAATGCTGTACATACAGACCTGTACGATAATCTTGATATAATTCCGTTCGATAAAATAGAACTATTCTTTAAAGAAAATTTAAAATAAGTGTTTATATATTTCAATGCAGCACTCATTCAAATCAGAAAGGGCTTGTTGGGAAGAAACTCTGGGAAATGAAAATATTACAGCGATATTTACACTTGCAAGTAATAAATCCAAATAATAAAAATAAGTAGGATTTTTTTATAAATCCTACTATTTTTTACGGAAATACCACATATAAAAACAGCAGGAAAAAATCCTGCTGTTTTCTCTATATTACTGAATATTGTGTTTAACTCTGTCGTGTTCCTCAGAGGCCTTGGCATTGTTCCAATGGTCCATAGTACCAACCAAATAACCTGTAATTCTTCTAATTCTTTCAAAAGGTACTTCTTGAAAAGTATATTTTAAATTTACATCTTCCCCATCAAGTTCAATATTAAGAGATTTAACTTTTCTGTTATACTTACCTTCAATATAATCAACATATAACTGTTGTTCTTTTTGTGACATTGAGCCGCCTGTTACCATAATATTCATTGTTTAGTCCTCCGTATTTATTATATTATATTTTATATCAATTAATATATTTAAATTTACATTATATTCAACTAAATGTAGTGAGTGATATATATTATATACCCAATATATAGTAATTGCAATATCTAAATCAAAAAAATTTATATACAATTTGTATATAATTTGAAAATTATTTACTAATTGTCACCTTGTGATTTCTGATTAACACTATACCATTCTTTTGTATTATTATCTCGATAAACCTCACTCTGATTTTGTTGTAACAATAAAGTAATTGCATAAACATCTATCCAGATTTCATTATCACACTCTTTTTGACTTTCATCAAAAATTAACTGTATTCCAAAATGTAAATGATTATCCTCTATATTATTGACATTCTCTTTAGTACTGTAACCCGTCCTGCCTACATACCCTATAACATCACCTGCATTTACTTTTTCGCCTTCTTTAATCAAATCGTTAAATGGTCTGTCTTTTCTTAAATGGGCATAATAGTAATATCTTTTTCCATCTAAACTCCTTATTCCAACTCTCCAACCACCGTATTGGTTCCAGCCCATAACTTCAACAATCCCCTCCTCTACCGAAATTACAGGAGTACCTACCGCCGCCATCATATCGTGACCTAAATGCTGTCTTTTATATCCATAAGTACGAGTTGCTCCAAAATCATCATAATGCGAAAATGGAAATGTTTTAGCAATAGGTGAATAAACTTTCAAACCATATTTTTCAGTTTTTACAATATTGCCCTTTTCGTCTTTTTCCTCTACTGAATAGTTTCCCACAAATCCATCTAAAACTGCCCCATACGCCTCTCTGTAATAAGAAAAATATTTCATATCTTTAGTTATATCCTCAATTTTTTCTCCGGATTTCAGGCGATTAACAATACTGTCAAGGTCCTTAGATTTATAAGAAGAAAAATTACCGCCGTATTTTGCGCCCAAATATGCTAAAATATCAATCCAATTAATTTTAACATCTTCACTTTGAGAGGCTATATCAACATCTAATGCTTTTTTAAGTACATCATAAGTGACATTAAATTCAACATATTTTATATAATCATTTTTCTTAGCACCAGCCATCACAGAAATTATTATAAAAATACTAAATATTGAACAAAAAACTATTATTCCTTTTTTTATCAAAACAAACACCTCATTAATATTTTTGTTATGAATATATGATTTTTATACTTAATATTATTCATATATCAATCTGACTTTAATCGACATAATAATAATAGTGATTATACTATAATTAATTTACAAACAAAATTAAGGTTATTGATGTTTGTAACGAAAAACAGCATAAAATTTGACAAATCATTCAAAAGCGTTTATAATGATGTCAAAGTGAATCAACACTTTTTAATTGATTATTTAGAACGAAAGAGGGTATTTTTTATGGCAAAAGCAAAAAAAACAGTTGACGCCGCAGAGGCAGCAGTTATCGAAAATGTGGTTGAGGTTTCTGAAAACGAAACTAAAAAAGCTCCTGCTAAAAAAGCTCCTGCTAAAAAAACCACAACTAAATCAAAAGAACCTACTATAACAGCATTTATACAATACGCAGGTCGTGAATTATCTATGTCGGATATAGTAGACAGTATCAAAAATGTTGAGGATACAGAAATTAAAACATTGGACCTTTACATTAAACCGGAAGAAATGGCTGTTTATTATGTAGTAAATGGCGATGCTTTGGGTAAGAAAATTGATTTCTAATTTTCTTTTGTAACAAAAATATCGAAGAAGGAACACTTTATTAAAAATGTGTTCCTTTTTTTATTTCTGTAAGCAGCTTGAATTTGCATTTTTATTAGCAAAACTTTTATGCTTTCTTGTATGGAAACACACCCTCCAAAAATATACCTAATTTTTTTATTAAACTTGAAATTTTACGATATATGGGTTAAAATTATATTAAAATAAGATATGGTGGTGTATAATTGACAATGTTGTCAAACAATGAGATTATAAAAATGAGAAAAACTCTAATTCAAAGGCAATTCGCTCATATGAATAATATGCAGCAGCAAGCCATATTTACTGTTAATGGTGCATTACTTATACTTGCAGGTGCCGGAAGCGGCAAAACAACCGTACTTGTAAACAGAATATCAAATATATTGAGTTGGGGTAATGCCTATAATAGTGACTATGTCCCTGAATATATTACAGAAAAAGATATAGACCAACTCCAAAATTGCTATTTTAATAATATTGAACCTACAAGTGAACTTATATCTAAATTTGCAGTAAACCCTGCCAAGCCTTATCAGATTATGGCTATAACATTTACCAATAAGGCCGCAAAGGAGCTTAAAGAAAGAATTTCAGCAAAATTAAACTGTACTGATACAGATATTTGGGCATCAACATTTCATTCAAGTTGTGCGAAAATTTTAAGAAGATATGCTGATTTACTCGGATATTCCAGCCACTTCGCTATATACGATACTGACGATAGCAAAAGAATAATCAAAGACTGCTGCAAGTCATTAGGCATTATCGAGAGAGAATATCCTATAAAAACTATGCTTAACGAAATTTCCAAAGCTAAAAATTCAGGCATATCATTGGAAGACTTCAAAAAAGATTCTATTGGCGATAGTTATATGACATCTATCGCAAAAGTTTTTGACCTGTATCAAAAGAGTCTTAAAAAATCAGATGCTATGGACTTTGATGACCTATTAATAAATACCGTAAACTTACTCAAAAATAACGAAGAAGTTCGTACATATTATCAAAAATTATTCAAATATGTTATGGTAGACGAATATCAGGATACCAATAAAATTCAATATGAACTTATAAGATTGTTGTCTGACGGTACTAAAAATCTTTGTGTTGTCGGTGATGATGACCAAAGTATTTATAAATTCAGAGGTGCAACCATAGAAAATATAATCAATTTTGAGGAAAACTATCCTAATGCAAAAGTAATACGCCTTGAGCAAAACTACCGTTCCACTAAAGTTATACTTAGTGCCGCCAACAGTGTTATCGAAAATAATACTACTCGCAAAGGTAAAAATCTTTGGACAAATAATGATAATGGTGATTTAATAACAGTATTTACAACATTTAACGAAACCGAAGAGGCTGACTATATAGGTTCACAAATTTTGTCAATGGTCGCAAAAGGAAAAAAATATTCCGATTTTGCTGTATTATACAGAACAAATTCCCAGTCAAGAGCATTGGAAAGAGTTTTTGTCCGTTCCGCAATTCCACATAAAATTATCGGCTCGGTAAAATTTTACGAGAGAAAAGAAGTAAAAGATATGCTGGCATATCTTAGAATTGTCAACAATAATAATGATGATGAAAAATTAAAAAGAATTATCAATTATCCTAAGCGTGCTATCGGTTCTGCAACAGTATCAAATGTTGAAGAAATTGCCTCACAACTTGGTAAAAATATGATGTCCGTATTAAGAACTTCCAATCAATATGCCGATTTGGTTAAGGCTGCACCAAAACTTATGGATTTTGCCAATATGATTGATGAATTCAGCGAAATCGCAAATGATAAAAAAGTCCGTATTTCAGATTTATATATAACAATCCTCGAAAGAATAGACTTTAAAAATACTCTTAAAAAGGACCATAGTGTCAGCGATAATGCCATCGAAAATGTTGAGGAATTACTTACCGCAATACGGCAATATGAAAATGAAAACGGTGAAGACGCTTCATTATCAGGATTTTTAGACGAAGTTGCGTTGATGACCGATATAGACAACTATAATAATAATATAGCGGAAGACGATAATAGAGTATCTCTTATGACAATACATTCTGCAAAAGGCTTGGAATTTCCGGTGGTATTTTTGCCGGGTATGGAGGAAAATCTATTTCCAAGTTTTAAGTCCTCCAAAAATCCCGAAGACTTGCAGGAGGAAAGACGCCTCGCCTATGTTGCTCTTACAAGAGCAAAAGAAAAAATTTTTATCACAAATACCCAATCAAGAGTTTACCTCGGTGTTACAAACAGAAATTCACCTTCACGATTTATAAAAGAAATTCCTGCTGAACTTATAACAAGCTCAACTCAACAACCTATTGTATCAGAAATGAGTAAAGCATACGCTGTGTCACCTTACGAAAAAAGAAAACATCAGATTGAAACAGCTAAAATATTCGGCCCTGCTGTAACCGAACCTAAAAAATCGGTTTCATCAAATAACTATTCTGTTGGCGATATAGTAAATCATAAGGCGTTCGGCAAGGGAATGATAATCTCATCAAAACCTATGGGAAATGATTTCTTATTAGAAATAGCATTTGATACTGCCGGCACCAAAAAGATAATGTCTAACTTCTCAAAACTTGAAAAAATATAAAAAAGTTAAGGATAGGCAAATAATGCCTATCCTTTTTTATTATCTTATTAGAACCACCAGTCATTTATTAATAACCATATATCAGGAAATAGGAAAAATGATGCTGTCAAAATTATAAAAATACCGATTATAATAATAACATTGATAAAAATCTTTTTAGTATCAGCGTGAACAGGTGCTTTAGAGGATTTTTTCTTACAAATACGATAGATAATATAATTAACAAATACCACCGCCAAAATTATACCTACTAATATTAAGCCGCCTAATAAAATATCTTTTAAGCTCGAACCAAAAATATATATAATCGCCAATAGAAATGGTCCGGAGGCTAATGCACCTAATATCGTATTAGCAACAATACTTATCCATAAAGGTACATACATAAAGTATTTTTTCACACATTTTTCCGCCTCTCATATTGAATATATGTCTATTAATTATGATGGTATTTAACTTTTTTTCTCATCGCATTATGCAAAAACAATAACATTATTATAATAACAACCGATATTACGGCAAATACAAAAAATGTATTCAAAAAAGTTTGTAAAAATGCAACTATCAAATCATAAACGGCTTTTGATAATGTAGCCACCTTAGTAATTTTTCCCGTTGCATAAATTGCCGTTGGAAATATTATAAACATCAGACAAGCGGTTGTCATTGAATACATATAATATCTGATACTCCTATGTTTCCAAGATTGCAGTAAAAATAGCATAACTACACAAACAGCAATTCCTATTGTACAAAATATTATCGCATATATACATATTTGCGAAATTTTAGGTAAATACACCGATATGCTTGAGGCAAAAGGAATATCTACATAATCAACATAATGTTCTGCACAGGTTTGTGCAAGGTACTTTATATTTTTATCAACTTCATTTGTAACTTCATAGTCATTTTCATTGGCATAGGTTATAAAACTTGAATACATCGAATCATATATTTTTGTATCCTGCAAAGGCTCATATTTTCCCGAATACATTTTTTCACATTGTTTTACAATATCAATTTTTATAAAATCTCTATCTATTATATTTTTAAAAAATTTCTCCGGAAATCCACTTGCCATACCATATGATACATAATCGTCTTCTATTTCATTTGCCATTTTACTATAATAGTTTGTATTATTCATAGCATTTTCTAAGGCTTTTGGCGAAAATAACTGCAATTTTGCTATTATAAATAACACATCTGTAAATATTAAAAATGATAATATAAACGATAATATTACCGATATTATTCTTATTATCAGAGATTTTTTATTTCTATCCAAAACTTTTTAATCCCCCTTATGCACTATGGTCTATAATTGGTCCTGAGGTATAATCAGCATAAACTACAAATCTTTTATTTGTAAGACCAAGCTCATCAAAAGGATAGCAAGTATATAATACCAAAATTTCTTTATCAGAATCCAATCTTAGCTCTTTCGTTTGTGAAGATTTAATAATTTTTGTTTCTGTAACGGTATAAACATATTGACCATAACTTGTGTCAATATAAATTTTTTGCCCCTCTTTAATATATTTAAAATTATGGAAATAAGTATTATTATGAGCTCCTGCCAGAATGGTTCCGCCATAACCAGGTATAAAACTTGATGTGCTTTGACCTGCGCCCAACTTTAAAATTTTAGTACTGTCACCAAAGTATAAGTATGTTGATATATAACATTCCGGTATGCGTATCTGTGCATACTTTGTGCCAAATTTCGGATAGGTAATAGAGCTTAACGGTATAGTATCCGGTTGTGTTGGCGGGGGTTCTACATTAACATCAGGGGGTTCTGCATTAACATCAGGGTCTTCTTTATCATCGGGCGGCAGTGGTTCTTCAATATCCACTATTGGCACAAAAATATCATCAAACTCTTTGTCATAATCCATTTCGCTATCCAAAAGAATTAAGTCAGCATATTCTAAAAATGGTGCTACTATTGGTTTTACGACAAAAAATATTAATAAAAATCCTATTATAAGAAAAACAATAGGAAGAATTATAAAACTCTTCCTATCGTATCCCTTGTGTTTAATTGACATTTTAAATTATGCCTTAACTTTTTTAGCTACAAAAGCAGCAGCTACAACAACAGTAGCGAAAGCAGCTATAATAGCAAAAGCAGCTGACATATCAACATTCTCTGCACCTGTTGGTGGTAATGTTTTATTTTCTTCCCAACG
Organism: uncultured Clostridia bacterium; assembly: GCA_947625785.1. Lineage (GTDB taxonomy): Bacteria > Bacillota > Clostridia > Oscillospirales > Acutalibacteraceae > CANQPS01. Next base: position 11,443 of record CANQPS010000016.1, on the reverse strand, counting down.
GAATACTTGATTACCATTATTATCTACAATAGTAATCTGACTCTTGTCGCCGCTAACTGTAACTTTAAGATTTTCAACCTTAGCAGCTTCTTCAGCTATTGCAACTAATTGGTCTTTAACATCGCTAGGAATGTTCTTGTCAAGGTTAGTAATACCTTTTTCTACGATAACTGCCTTAGCATTATCGATTTTTGCGATAATAGCCGCAGCGTTTTCAGCTGTAATATCCACATCATTATTAATAAGATAGTTTTCAGCTTGGTTAATATAATCAGCAGGAAGAGTAACTGTTTGACCGTTTACTGTAACTCCTGCTTTGAGAGCGTCAACAATTTTTTGTTCTTCTGGTGATACAAGAGCAAAAGCTGAAACCATACTTAAAGCTAACATAAGAACTACAACTGCGATTGAAATTGCCTTTTTCATAAAAATGAAACCTCCATTAATAAATTTTGTTTTATTATATCATAATACGAATGATTTGTAAAGAACTTTTTTATTTTTTTACTTTTTGCACATTTTTTAATTCTTTTAAACCATTTTCGTATCATTATATACAAAAATTATGATTATTTAAAAAGTAAAAGTGAATTATTAGTAATCTTTTCTGCATAATCAATTCCAATTTTCTTAATTATGGCTGCCATTCCTCTGTCATAAATGGGAGTTCTGTATTCCAATCTATGACAATCCGTACCTACAAAATGTACCAAATTTTTTTTAATAAGTTTAAGCAAAAATCTGGACGTCATAAATGTTTCCATTGCTGAAAGATTTATTTGCATTTTGCAGCCCATATCGTACAATTCTTCAAGAATTCCGACATCATTCATAAGAGCCGGATAGCGTTCTATATGAGCAAGAATAGGAGTAACTTTATAATCGTACACAAATTTTTCCAGTGTATCAAAAGTTTTTTCGTCAAACGGGGCTGAATACGGAAATTCCGTAAGCATATAATTCGTATTTCCTATACAAATCGGTAACAAATCATCATATTTTAGTATATATTTTGTTATAAAGACTTCCGCACCCAATGCCAAATTTATATTAGTATCATTTTTACTTTTAAGTAAATCATAGCTTTCTTTTCGTTTTTCAAGAAAGTCCTTCATATTTTCTTCTTGTGTACGGAAATGTGGAGTTAAAGCAACATTTCTCACGCCTTGATTTTGCAGCATTTTCAGCATAGATAAGGACATATCAAGGTTTTCTGAACCATCGTCTATTCCCGGTAAAATATGTGTATGAATATCTGCATATTCCAGCGGCGGAAGATTATGTTTCGATGACATTACATTCACCCCTTTACAAAGATTTTATTCCTAAATTTATATTTTGTCAAATACTTTATTTATTTTTTATTATTTCGCTTACGAGTGTTCCCATTTCTTCACAGGAAACTTTCTTTGTACCCTCTGTATATATATCAGGAGTTCTTGCGAATTTAAGAACTTCATCAACGGCATTTTCGATAGATTGTGCAGCGTCCGGTTCGTCCAAAGAATAACGCAGCATCATAGCAGCAGAAAGGATTGTAGCGAGCGGATTAGCTATACCCATACCGGCAATATCAGGTGCAGAGCCGTGAATTGGCTCATACAAGCCACTTTTAGCCTCGCTTAAACTCGCAGATGCCAACATACCTATTGAACCGCTTATCATAGATGCCTCATCTGAAAGAATATCACCAAATATATTAGAAGTAACAATTACATCAAATTGTTTAGGATTTCTAACGAGCTGCATAGCACAGTTATCAACATACATATATTTCAGCTCAACTTCCGGATATTCTTTTGAAATTTTTGTAACTGTTTCTCTCCAAAGCCTTGAAGATTCAAGAACATTTGCCTTATCGACACTGCAAAGTTTTTTATTGCGTTTCATTGCCATATCGAAAGCAACTCTTGCAATTCTTTCTATTTCAGGAACCGAATATTTTTCCGTATCGTAAGCAGATTGAACTCCGTTTATTTCTTCACGACCTCTTTCTCCAAAATAAATACCGCCCGTCAATTCTCTTACTACCATAATATCAAGATTATCACCGATAATATTATCTTTAAGCGGCGAAGCATCTTTTAAAGATTTAAATATAACTGCCGGTCTAAGATTGGCGAATAATCCCAATGCACCCCTTATTCCGAGCAAACCTGCTTCCGGACGAATATTACCTGCAAGATTATCCCATTTAGGTCCGCCAACAGCACCCAATAAAACCGCATCGGCAGATTTACATTTTATAATTGTTTCTTCCGGAAGGGGTACACCTGTTTTATCAATAGCAATACCTCCCAAATCTGCCTCCGTATAATTAATACCAAAATTATATTTTTCGGCAACAACATTAAGAACTTTAACGGCCTCATTTACGATTTCCGGACCTATACCATCACCTTTTAATAAGGTTATATTGTAATTTTTCATAAAAAACAAATCTCCATTCTAAATTTTAACAATCTGAAATATTAAAAAAGTTATATACATATTATAGAATAAAATCCTGATGAAGTCAACGACAAACCCACATTTTGTGCTTTTTCGGATAAGTACGCAAACTGTTAATTTTTTGTGAACATTTTTGATGAGAGGTTGAAAAAGTGCAAATTTATCGGTAGAAATATAGGGCAATACCATTAAGCTAAGCAAAAATATGAACGAAATGTAAATTTTGCAGAAAAGCACTTGACAAAACGAAGAAAATCTGAGGTTTCATTGCCTGCGGCAATGAAACCTATTGAAAATAGGTGTATGATTTTTCACCTTTTCAAGGAGGTTTTCTAAATGAGTTATGTCGGGGAATTACGGAAAATACTTTATGGTCTTAAAGCTGACCCACAGAGCTACAAATGAGATAAAAGAAATGAAAAGGACAGATGGCAGTTTTTGTGAACTGTCAGCTTTGCTGCGCCCTGTTGCACATCGGTGCATTATTGATATGTCAAGTGTTTTTTGCTGAATTTACATTTTGTTCATATTCTTTGCTTAGCTTAATGGTGTTGGACTTTCTCCGGGATAATATCAACTGCATACACCTTATGATGCTGTGACAGCAGTGTAGCAATGCTGAGACCAACATAGCCTGTACCGGCAACAACGATTTTATTGATGTTCATCATTTTTTCTCTCCTGTTTACTTTTTAAAGCGTTGTTTCAATCTTGCATACAGCTTCAGACCCGGAATGAAACCGGTTTTTCCGCAAAGAAGAACATAAGCGTGCTTTGACTCTAAATTACTTATTTTTGCATTGGCGAAGGCATCCTTGAAAGGATATTTACTGAGTGTTTGTTTCAGTTCGGCAGTGACCTCTTTATCCGTTTTCGGATTATTCAGCGAATAGAAGTACTTAGTAAGATATGCTGAGAAATATGCAACCCTTCTGCAATACTCAGCCTGTTGAAACTCCGAATCCTTATGCGTCTCATTAATGAACTTATCCACAAGCTCACAGCCGCGTGTAAATATTTCGATTGCCTCCTTTTTAAATCCCTGTGTTATAGAATTTCCAAGTATACGATAGTTATATGTGTGCCTGTTGTTTCGTTCATAATAAAATTTTTTTACATGGTCTAAAACATAGAGACTGTACACACCGTCGTCAAACAATCCTCTTGAATATGGGTCAAAGCGAATATTATTGTCTTTAATGATCGAAAGCTTGATGAATTTTCCCCACGGCGCTGCAAAACCCGAATCGCATTTTGGTGAATAGTGAGGACTATATTTATGGCAAAGCACAAATTTTTGAATGTCCTCAATATCATCTTTCTTATCTGTAAAAAACGTCTCAGAGAACTGATACATTCTCTCCGTGCTGCCATTTTCAAATACACGCACACAATCCGTCATCACACAGTCTGCACCTGATTTGACAGCATATTTATATAATCGTTCAGCTGCATCAAGCTCTAACCAGTCATCGGAATCCACAAAATAAGCCCATTCTCCTGTTGCTGCTTCAATACCTGAATTTCGTGCTTCGTCAACACCTGCATTCTTTTTGTGAATCACCCTAACACGGGAATCCTTCCGGGCATAGGCATCACAAATTGCCGGACAGTTATCTGGTGAACCATCGTCAACAAGGATAACTTCAAAATCCTCAAATGTCTGTCCCAGAATACTGTCGACACATTTCTCAAAATATTTCTCCACATTATAAACAGGGACTATAAAACTAATTTTAGGCATAGTATGCATCATCCTTCCTGCATATTCATAATAAAACGAATTGTATTTTCAATAGTTTGTACGAAACTGATCTCTGGCTTCCAATCTAATGTTCGATACAGTAGTGAACTGTTCATTCCGGCATTAAGCTGAATATCGTCTTCCTTCACAGAATAGCCTACCTGAATTCCAGCCGCCTCATGAACCTTACTGCATACCAAATCAGCCATTTCAACAATACCAACCTGCTTTTCAGGTCCTATATTGTAGGCAGCTTCCCACTGTTGTACAGGTACTGCACAAAGACGCTTGACTGCCTCAGCCGCATCACCTACATCAATAAATGAAAACCTCTGTTTTCCGCCTACAACGCTTAGATTTTTCCCGTTAAGCGCAGAACATATAAACTTATACAGCACATTTCTCGGAACATCATTGCTGACTCCAATAAGCGATGCCAACCGTACATTCGTAAATTTCATATTGGTATCTCTGTTTAAAGCAATACTTTCCAGAAGCATCTCAGATGCACATTTTGCCAGTGCATAGAGATATCCCGGGTCAAATTCACCGTTTTCAGCAGGTCTCTCGCCCTCTTTGCTTCCGTAAACAGATTGAGAGGATAGATTGATAAAGCCTTTTACACCGCTATCGATTGCTGCATTGACCATACTTATCAAGTACCGCAGACTTCCTGTAAGCTGACAGCCAATCGACTTGCGGCAGAATGCGGTATGCACCAAAACATCCACACCATCCATAAGACTGTGATCATTCAGTACATCATCACTTGACATAAAGCTGATATTATCATATGGCATATCTTCTTTTGTAAGAACGACATCAAATGGTATGGCTACGATCTGAATATCCTTATCATAAGCCATTCTGCGTATCAATTCCCATGCAAAAAAACCATTTGCACCTGTTACTGCAATTTTCATAAATGAGCCTCCGATTAAAATTCATTAAACAATCTTTTGGGATCAAATTTAATTACCATATTTTCTCCATTAGTATTAAGAACAGAAATATTCTCGTTTAGAACAGCAATACTCTCCGCCATTTTATTACGATTATCACAAAGCATTACAAAACGTATCATCAACTGTCGAAGTGTATTAGTATCAGGTGTTTCATAACCAATTGGATATCTATTTTCAAATTCCAATACCCCGGGAACTGCCTTTACTGTTTTTTCAAGTTCTGATATGCTCCCCACAACACCGTGTTTAGCAACAAATGATACAATACCTGCGCATTTCCCGTCCAATAGAGGTTTTTCCTTTGCAATATCATAATTCGATTTACCCAAAAGTGCATGATCTACAAGAATGTGAATGAAGCTTTGACCGGTCAATTCTTTCAAAAAACGGTAAGGAGCTTCTCCTGCACATCTCAGTCCTGCCTCAAAGATGCGGAATTCTCCTGTTTTTGGGTTATGAATACCCTGTACAAATAGGATACCGTCTTGTAATCCGAGATTTTCACAAAGCTTTACAATTGAAGTATTTACTTTTTCGATATAGTCGTCTGCAAAAACCGACGGGTATATCCTTGCAGCAGGTATAGTCGTTACATTTCCCTCGTGGACAGCCACAGGATAGCGGTTGTCCACGCAGGCAAGCGCTGCTTTTCCGCCGCAAATCACATAGTGAGCAGTGAATTCGTTTCCTTCTATGAATTCTTCAATAATAATGACTTTTTTTGTTGATTTCGCCATAGATTCCATAATATGCACTTTCAGTTCATTCTCACTGTTGCAAATAAAAACACCTGCGGACGTTGAAGCATCAACAGGCTTCAGAACAAGAGGATATACAAAGTTGCTCCATAACTCATCGGGAATATCAGCACCTGAAAAATACGTTTTTGGGCACGGTACACCGTTTTCCTCACAAAGCTTACGGAAACATTCCTTGCTTTCGATGTTATTCCATTGTTCCCTTGTGCAATAAAATGGCAGATTATGTCTACGGCTAAGCTCCATTGCTCCAAGGAGATTAAATTCACTGATTCCTGCAAGAATACCATCAACATGATACTCCTCAACTATTTTGTCCAAAGCATCCAAATCAGCGGTACTAATCAGTATTGCCTTATCAGAAATTTGTTTTGCAGCAGATTTTGAGGGTGGATAATAATCAGCAACGATTGTGTACGCACCCTCATCTTTTGCATAGGATACAATATCCGTCGCACCAACATTTGAGCCGAGTACAAGCAGTGTTTTTCCGGCAAATTTATTCATACCTGTATACCTTCTTTGTTTTCAGCATTATCAAAGAGCATATCCACAATTTCCTGTGGAACATTATTAAGATTGATAGCAGTTCCTTCTGCATCATATCCAAAAAATGTACCTCTCTGTACTCCGGCACGAGCATTTGCACTTTTTCTGTCCAGTGCAAAACGAACGAGATTAATTAGCATTTTACAGTCTGTTTTAAAGCTAATATTCTCAACATACCATACATCATTTTCAAATTGTTCCTGCCACGTCCAGACGTGATCTGTCAATTTCCTTGGAGGACATTCAAGTCCGGGTCTTACAGCAAGACGCTGTTTATGGCGTTTGTTATAGCGATGAGTATATTCCGGAACAAGCGGTCTTGGACCAATCAGACTCATGTCACCTTTGAGGATACTCCAAAAATTTAACAATTCATCAAGGGAAGTTTTACGAAAAAATTTTCCGCATTTTGTCACTCTTTTTTCAGGCGGAAGCAGCTCACCATTTTCATCTGTTTCATTTGTCATATTTCTAAATTTAATAATAGTAAACGGTTTCCCATCTTTACCAATTCTTTCTTGCCTGAAAAAAATTGGTTTACCGAGAGTACATGCAGTGATAATAAAAATGACTAAGTTTACAGGGAATGTTACAATGAGAAAAAGAGCAGAAGCAATAATATCAATGAGTCTCTTTATATATTTTGAGTAGATATTTCTTGCAGGTTTGACATCTTCCACCCTTTTGTTTACTTCATCAAGACAAGTCTTAGCAAGATAGTCTGCAAGCTCCCAGCGCTGCGCCTTAGTTAATTCTGATTTTAACATTCTTAACCTCCGATTATAGAAAGCTACATGGTCGTTTAATCTGTTTCTAATACAACCTCGATCCACTTATCCGGATCATCCATCATATCAAGCATCTGCTCCATAGAATCGAATTTCATAATCAAAATTCCAAGAGTTGTATTAGCACCGGTAAATGGTCTTATTTTGTCACCCGGTTTTACGATAATATGATTTTCAACAATATGATTCTTTTCAACATCATGGTTGATTCTGATTTCTTTCAAAATACCCTCATGATAGCTGTGAACAGCAAAATATGACCAGAATCCTTTTTCTTTGAAATCAGGAAGTACAATTTTTTCATTCATTGCACCTTTTACTGAACATTCAATTAAATCCACACCTGTTGCATAACGAATAACCTGAGGAATGTAATTTCCGCCGTCACGAGGAGCAACTTCCATAAGATAGACATTATAATCGCTGTCAATACGAATATCGAAATTATAGCAGCTTGTCTTCATATGCAGAAGGGAAACAAGCCTCTGTATCTCATCATGTATTTTATCATGCACTTCTCTTGGCATATTGTAAGGAAAGCTTGCCGAAACAGGCACATAGGGATTGGTACATTTCGGGTTAAAATGGTCATTTCCAAAACATCTGAATACAAGTGTTCCGTCAATAACAAGACCATCTCCGGCAATCTGATAACCAAACTTTTCAAGATATTCTTCTACAATGACTTTTTTGCATCTTGAAAAGGACAATGCCTCATTATAAGCTGAATCAAGCTGTAGCCAGTCATCTACTCGAACAATTCCTTTACTGCCCGAAGAATCAACAGGCTTTATCATAACAGGAAGTTTAAATTCGTTTTTTGAAACATATATATCATCAAGATTATCAAAACCTTTGGCATGAGGAGTATTAAAGCCATTTTCAGCAAGAAAAGCCCTGAACTTATCTTTATTGCAGAGAATTTCGACAGATTCGTTTGGATTTGTATGGAGACCAAGCTGTTCTGCAACATAAGCTGCTGTAGGTACAGCAGGGTCAGATGCATATGCCAAAACACCATTTACATTTTCTTTTTTTGCAATTTCCAAAACAGATTCTTTATCAGTTGTGCTTACAAGATAAAATTTATCGGCTTGATACTGTCCCGGATTATCAGTTAAATAATCGCAGAGAATGGTATAATAACCAAGTCTCTTAGCAGTTTCAATAGCAACAATTTGTTGAGCCGAACCGCCAAGGAGCAATAATTTTTTCATTACAAACAAACCTTTCAATTTTACTTTAGAATAACATCACAAATTCTATCCACATCTTCAACAGTAAGCTCCGCATACATTGGCAGAGTCAGCACATCACGTACAGCCTTAATTTTTGCAGATGCGGCACGCTTTTCATATTTTTCAAAGTCCTTGCTATATGAATAAATGGAAAGCACATATTTCGGCAGTTTTTTGCTTTTTTGAGAGCACGGCAGCGGCGGCTTCATATGCCTGCCGATTATGTTCAAACAGTCTGATAGCCATATTGCCACTTCTTTCCATTATTTTTCTCAAAACAAGGTATTTTGCGAAAATATGTCCGATAGCACTCTCATCTTCACAAAATACAACGACAGTGTATAATAGATAATAGAAACCGCTGACACGGACACATTAGCACATAATCATTTTAACAGGACAAGTCTGAAATGTCAATAGGAAGAATGTTTATGTTTTGTCAGGCAGTATCTTGAAAATTGAATAGAATCGGGAATTCTTTGACTTTTTGCTTGAAATACCTTGTTTCACAAAAAGTCAGATTCAAGTAAACCGCTTGTTTTCGGGCTTTTTTATTTTTTGGGAAATAGTGGTTGACGTCAAATTCACGTTATTCACCACTACCCATGCTTTTGCACGAACAGCGATGATAACGCATTTTATGCAATGTTTATTCAATGCATATCTTGCTCTTATCTTTCGATTTGTCCTTTGGAGTTTTTTACAAGATTGTCATAATTCAGAAACTCTCCAAACTGAGTAACGATCGTTTTAGCCATTTTTTCACCTACGTTCCTGTTATGTTTTTATTTGAGTTAAATTATAAGCAAGCACATCACCCCCTTTCAAATCACGCATGGTAGCCAAAATCACGCTTTACAGCATAGTCCGTCCAGCGCGATACTCGTAGCTCTCGTTGAAATGATATGTCAGAACCTCGTTGTAGAGAGTGCTGATAAAATATCGCTTGAAATCCTTGATGTAACCGACTTTAGCCATTTTCTGAAGAACATTCTGAATACGGTTTGTCCAGATACGGGTTTTCCACCTCTTGTTTTTCAGCCGTAGAAGAAACAGCGGGTTTCGCCCTGCCACCTTCACGGACTGTAATAGCCTTGCACCGTGTTTCAGCCTCAACTTCCTCGACTCTTTCTTTGCTGATTGGATCATCAAAAAAGCTGTACACATATTCAAAATGATTGTTCATGCTCTCGTTAGACAGGAGCTTTGTGCATACAAGATAGCCCATATCAATGAGCTTGTTCACAGCGTTATGCACGGCTGTCTTGCCCTCTTTGCAGATGGCTTTCAGTCCCGACATGGAGAAGTGCCAATAATCTGGCAGAGAAAGCACTTTGAGAAGAAAGCCGAGGAGCTTATCCGGTATTTCCTTGTTACGCAGGAGTTTACTGCTTATTATGGTGAAGTTATCGACTTTCTTGACACGGTTAAACACAGCATTATCCACCGTAAAGGTTTCAAGCTCATAGTCATACTTAGAAATAGAGGTATCCTTCGCCGAATACTCATAAAACTTGTAGATCGTCTGAATTCTGCCTGTCGGGTTTTCGTTCGGCATCTTTGCTTCAATTTCAAGGTAGCCCCAATTTTTCAAATCATTCAAAGCGCTGTCGATAGCTGTCTCACCGTCAGGGCATAAGGCAATAAGCCCAGCCTTAGAGAAGATCCATGTCGGCTGTAAGTCCATGACTCTGCCGAGCAGACCGATTGCAGGACAGCCAAGTTTGATAGACCGCACAAAGCAATTGCTCAGAACGACAGGTTCAGTGAGAAGCGATGTGCAGTATTCAATTTTAGGCATAAAAATAGCGGACGGCGCTTCACTTGTATGAAACACCGTCCGCTATATTTCTTATTCAGTTTTCTTTGTCAACAGGCTTTCTGCCGTCTTTTTCAGGTTTCTACCAAATTTCTACCGTTTTCTCTACCAAAAATCTTCATTTTGATGCTTTTTAGGAAACAGCGATGTTACGCAGTTTTCTCCGTTTCTACCCTCAGAAATGCCGATTTTACGGTGATTCGATAACACTTAACGATAATTGACGATAAAGTGGTGATATTATAGAATAATATATGCCTATAGTCAAGAAATAAATAAAAATTGTAATATGTAAAGTTTCTAATGGAAAACGCAAGCACTTTGCCATAAGCTGCAAGCCTTTTTTAATTTTTATTAAAAAAGTTTTTGAAAGTTTTAAGAGAACTTTTTTCAAAAAGTTCTCTTAATGGGGTGTGGGGCAACGCCCCACTAATAAATATTCCTGAAATAGGCAAAGCCTTTTAACAATTTTTAACATTATAAAAATTAGCTGTACCAAAACCTTTTTGGTTCTGATACAGCTATTTTATAGGAAATAAAAGTAATTATTTTGCATAATATTACTGTCTATTATACACAGAACAGTAAATTTAAAGATTATTGAACGATAACAGCAATATCTTTTCTTGTTTCATTTTTGCCGTCTGTTACAACCACTCTTACCGTATATGTTCCTGCTTTTGTTGGTTTCCAAGTATAACTGCTTGTTGTGTTGCTTGATTTTATTGTTGTCCAAGAACCACCATTACGCTGTACCATATACTTATAATTTAAGTTAGAGCCTGTTGCTGTTGTTTTTAATGTTGTGCTTGAACCAAGCGATAAGACAGTACTGCTTGCTGTGAATGACGAAATCGTTGGAACAGTAGATACTGCTGATACTTTTACTGTTACTTCTTTTCTCGCTTCATTTTTGCCGTCTGTTACAACTACTCTTACTGTGTATGTTCCTGCTTTTGTTGGTTTCCAAGTATAGCTGCTTGTTGTACTTGCTGCTCTTATTGTCGTCCAAGTTCCATCTAAACATACCATATACTTATATTTTAAGTTAGAACCTGTTGCTGTTGTCTTTAATGTTATGCTGTCGCCTACTGTTGCACTTGTCTTTGACGCTGTCAATGATGAGATTTT
>CANQPS010000015.1 GCA_947625785.1 uncultured Clostridia bacterium | reverse complement strand
AAGAATTGACGCAGCAAACCGTTAAAATTTTCGTTAGTTCCTCTCTGCCATGGAGCGTGCGGATCAGCAAAATAAACTTTACAGCTTATCTTAGAAAGAATCTCTCTATGGTTAGCAAATTCTTTCCCGTGATCTGCCGTGAGACTCTTCCTCTTTCTCTTGGGAAGCTTCCCAAGAGAAAGAACCGTTGCAGCGGTATACGCTTTTGCTGTTCTATCGGGAATTTTGAAAAGAATTGCATACCGGCTCAATCTTTCAACATGCGTGCCGATACAGCCGCTCCATTTAGCACCGCGTACAGTATCGCTCTCCCAGTGACCGATAGTCGTTCTGTTATCTACACTTTTAGGGCGATCATGAATTGTATACTCAATATCCAAATGGCCGCATTTGCTTTTCTTATGGCCGCCGAAGCGTATTCTGCCTTTGATTCGCAGATTTTTGCGTAATTGAGGATCTAACAATCCGTTATCTAACCCACGATAGATTGTGCAGGTGCTGATTTGAATAGAACAGTTTTCGTATTTTAGCCGATTGCTTATCTGTTCCGGAGACCAAAAATCATTCAAAAGCCGTGAAACGAGATGTGCATATGCAGGAATCGCCAGCTTGTTCTTTCTAACGCTGTTCTTGCGCCGCTCTCTTGCTCTCTCCTCTGCTTGCACAAGACTGTAGTTTTCTCGACTATCGGCATTGCGACGCAGTTCTCTGCTAATCGTCGAGGGTGATCGAGCGAGTATTTTTGCAATCTCGCAATTTTTCTTCCCTTGTTTTACAAGAACTAGTAGACTTTCTCTTTCTTTTGTGGTAAAATGTCTGTAGCAACTCATTGAGATTTCCTTCTTTCTGGTTTACTCGTCATTTACCATTATAAAGGATTTCTCTCTGAGTTGCTATATTTTTTTACTTGTTGCACTTCATATTATAACCTAAGGAAAAAAGTTCCGATTTTCTCTGGATATTCCGGCAAAAGTGTGGTATGGTGTGTTGCTGACGAAGGGAGTGAAAAATATGCGAAAGAAGCTATTGACCAACGGCAACGCATTCAAACGAACCGACGACCGCTGGGGCGGGACAGTATGGTATTTAGACGAGAAAGGCGAACGGAAACGAAAATCTTTTTCCGGCACCACCAAGCAAGAGGTCAACAAAAAGATGACCGACTACGTCGCCGCGTTCAATTGGGAACTGCTCGAATCCGACGAATCAAAAAAGACACTTCGGGAAAGTATGCAGAACTGGTTGGAAGGGTTCAAATTTCCGTCGGTGGAACGATCGACATACGACCGCTGTGAATGTACAGCGAAACACCAAATCTATCCGTTCCTCGGTGACAAAATCGTTTCGAACGTCACGGCGGCGGACATCAAAGATTTACTCAATCAAAAAATGCAGGAGGGCTACGCTTACACCACCGTCAAAAAGGTATATGTGATCCTCGGTGAATACTTCCGTTACCTCACCCAGCAGGAGATCATCGTAAAGAACCCCATGAACAGCGCTCTGATGATCAAGAAAGCAAATTTCCTCGCCATGCAGGAAAAGGAGGAGGATGAAACGGTTACCATATTCACGGCAGAGGAGATAGAGAAATTCAAAGCGGAATGCTTCCGATGCTGGGGGAATGGCAAACGGATCTACCAGCAGTCTGCCGCATATATTCTCATGCTGAACACGGGATTGCGTACCGGCGAACTGCTCGGACTGCTCAACAGCGACATTGACCTTGAAAACCGGGTCATGCACCTGCAACGAGGTGTGAAAGAGATTTCCAAACGGAAAGGAACGACCGCCGAACCAGGCAGAGAAGTCAAGGTCGGCAAGCTGAAAAGCGCCGCAAGCAGGCGCGACGTGCCACTGAACGGGACGGCGGTGACGATGATCGAGGAATTACGCAAGGAATCCTACTTCGGCGAAAATACGCCCCTCGTTTGCGACCACAGCGGAGATTTCACACGCCCGGTGAACTTCCGAAAGCGGTATTACAAAATCCTGAAAGCCGCGGGGATCAAACGCAAGGGCCTTCATTCCCTTCGGCACACTTTTGCTACACAGTTAATCAATGGGCAGAAACAGCCGGACGGCAGTATCAAATCGTTATCCCCGCGGCAGGTTGCTGACCTGCTGGGACATACCACCTCGCAAATCACCGAGCTATACTATGTCAAAAAGGATACCTCGCGGCTGAACGGCATCACCGACGCCTTCGAAATCTGACCAAAAACCTGACAAAAACGACCGTCCGGGCGACCCGCCCGGACGGTCAAAATTTGCGCCGCGGTAAACAAAAAAAGGGGAATTCGAAAGAACTTCCCCCGCCGATTGATGCTTTTTTGATGATGTAGCAAACGGAATGGGACGAAACAGATACGGCCGTATACGAAATCGCCGCCCGATTTTGCGCGTCAGGGCAGACTTCCCCGAACCGTGTGCCAACGTCGAGAAAAACGAAAAATGGCTTAAAACCACGGTTTCAAGCCATTTTTCCTTGGCAGGGGCACAAGGACTCGTTCTCACCTGTCGGCTCGGTCAGCGCTTTTGCGCCGTAGGCGCAAAGGTGTCCACCGGACACCCGCGCCCCTGGACACGCGGTTTTGGAGCGAATGTTGGAGAAACATTGGGGAACATCTATCGCCCGAAAATCCGCGCCGTTGCGGCATTTTTCGTTTGCAAAACACAAGCTATGTCAGTTTTTGATGCTATTTTGATGATACAAAAAATTGAGAGGAGTTTTACAGATCTCCAACCCGAACAAAACGTGTATCACATATTTTCCATTCATAGATTCCGGTTTGAACGCAAGGAGCGACTTTATCAGATATAGCGCTCTTGGATTGTGGATATGTAGAGGGTCACAAAATGATTCTGAAGTGCTAACTGACGATCTGAATATCAGCGGGGAAGAAACTTCCCCGCTGGTTTTCCTTACTTATCTTTTGATGATAGCTTTGCATCTTTAAGCGCCAGAATTGACTGAAATAGTTCCAAAATTTCATCAACCAGTTTCGGATCATCTCGTTTCAATTGACGATCAAATTCGATCAGGCTCTGCATTTCAAATAGAAGCGCCTTCATACAGATAAACTTTACTTTTCCAAGTTGCTCATATACACATTCCCAATATTGCTCCTCTTTTAGTGAAGAAGAATACTTGAAAACAACCTCTTTTGTCACAGAAAGCGTATGCTCCGAGCGAATAAAAGCAATATCGGCTCTGATATTTTCCCAAAAGTCCATTCCGACCCAGTAATTTGTTTTTGCGGTCATATTCTCCATAATATCCTCCATTACTCCGCGTACCACTTTGCCTGCTCATTCCAGATACGGGCATATTCCGCATTGGTTTTCAGCAGTTTCTGATGCGTTCCGTTACCCACGACACAGCCGTTCGCCATGACAATGATGCGATCTGCAAATTTGCACAGCCCTACCCGATGGGAGATGATGACGGAAGTTTTCCCCTCTGTCAAATCAATAAATTTCTTCAAAATGTCATATTCCACCAACGGGTCCAGCGCGGACGTCGGCTCGTCAAGAATGATGAGATCCGCATCCTTGTTTAGACCGCGGGCGATTGCGACCTTCTGCCATTCGCCGCCGGAAAGTTCCACGCCGTCAAATTCACGCCCCAATTGCGTATCCAATCCGCCGATACGCCGGATGATAGGCTCCACATTGGCTGCCCTTGCGCTTTGCAGCAATCGCTCGTCATTGTGTACCTGATTCGGCGTACTCATGCCAATATTCTCCCGCATAGTCAATTGATACTTGACAAAATTCTGCGAAATCACGGAAATGTGACGATAGAAACTATCCTTCTCAAATGTTTTGATTGTTTCTCCGTCATACTGAACTTCTCCGCCGTCCGGCTCATACACGCCTGCAATCAGTTTGGAAAGGGTGGTCTTGCCGGATCCGTTTTCCCCAACGATTACGACGCGCTCTCCTTTACGAATGGTGAAAGATACATCGTGCAGCGCTTCCTTTTCCGCGGTTGGGTAGGAAAATGAGACATTTTGCAGGGAAATCTCTTTTGTGAACGCGCCAAAGCGCTTTTCGCCTTCCGTTTCTGCGGCATGATCGAAGAAATCGTAATAGTCTCCCGCAAAGTTGGCTTTTTGGTTCTGCTCGGTAACAAGTCCGAAAAGCGCCGTCGTCATTGCCTGTAAGCCACCGAATGCAGAGATGCACGCGGCAAACTGCCCCACCGAGATAATCCCGCGCCCAGCGAAATAAATCGACAGCGCAACACTTGCTGCAAATCCAAGCAAACGAAACAGGTCGCAAAACAGAAACACGTTGGTGCTTTTTCTGTCAAAAGAGAAATCCTGCTCAAGCACTTCGTCGCGGGCTTGCGTCCATTTATCTTTGAGATATGCTTCTGTCTGCATGGTACGAATCTCTTTGACGGTATCCTTGCCTGTCAGTACATTCCATAAATAATCACGACGACGAGCTACCGGCGTTTGTTCACGCCATATTTTGTACTGCTCACGGCTGTAAATCCATTTCGAAATGAACGTCGGCAGGACGCTCAACACAGCAAGCGGAATAAAGCGTACATCAAACGAGGCAATCACGGACACCGTTCCTATAAACCGCACAATATGGGGGACAAAACCGGTAAATCCAAAGAAATAATTCAGCAGACCGTTATTATATACGCATAACTTCGCCCGCCAGATTTCGTTGTAGAATTCCGGGTCCTCAAAGCGAACTAATGGCATGGAAACCACGCGGGCATGGAGCTTATAGATCAGCGCGTGATGTTTTGTGAAAATCGGGATCTCGGATATCCAACGGTGCAGGATGTCGGTCAACAGCGGAAACGCAAAGAATAGTACGAAAATGCCAGAGCGGAATAGCAGCTCGTCTTTCGTTCCGGTTCCGCTGAAATAGGCACCTGCAGCGTCAAACAAATCCGCCGTCACATAAACCTGTACGAAGGCTATCACAGACTGAAAAAGCGTAATCAGCAGAACGATAGTGACCTCCACCGGCATGATGGCATATAGATCCTTTGTCACTCGCCCGAGATATCGCAGATTGGATTTCTTGTTTTTTTCCGCTTTCATTTCGACACCTCCTGATCCTGGTACCAGCCGCTTTGTTCTTCGTACATAACCGCGTACAGCCCGCCGTTCTGCATCAATTCCTCATGGCTCCCTGTTTCTATAACCTCGCCGCTTTCGATGACGATGATCCTCTCTGCCAGCTTTGCCGAGGCAAGCCGATGAGAAATCAGAATACATCCGCGCTTTTCCAGTACCGACGAGAAGGATTCGTACAGTCTGCTTTCCGCAATCGGATCCAAAGAAGCGGTCGGCTCGTCCAGAATGATATAGGCGGCGTCCGACAGAAACGCTCTCGCGACAGCGAGCCGTTGCCATTGTCCTTGTGACAAATCCACTCCGTCCTGTTCCAGCCGACCAAGGGAAATATCAAGCCCTCGTTCGGCAATCGGCTCCGCACCGGCTAAATGCAATGCTTCCAGTAGATCTGCGTCGGAATGCATCTTCTTCAGATCTCCGAATGCGATATTCTCTCGCAGAGTCAACTGATACGCGCCGAAATCCTGAAAGACTACCGAAAGTGTCCGACCAAGAGCCTCCTTGGAAAGTGCAGAGACATCCTTTCCACCGATGGTAATGCGTCCGCTGTCCGGCGTATACAACCCACAGAGCAATTTAATGATCGTCGACTTACCCGCACCGTTCACGCCGACCAACGCGACCTTTTCTCCGTTTTTGATCGTGAAGCTCAGGTTATGCAGAATTTCCCGCTCGGTACCCGGATAACGGAAAGAGACGTTTTCAAAAACAATATCTCGTCCGGCGGAAAGACCGTCATGTCCCGCAGGCTGTTCCTCAAAATCCATGAACACTTTGTAGTAGCCGATTTCATGCGTCCTTGCGCCAAGGTCAGACAAAGAGTAGGAAGCAGATCCCAAAATGGAAAACATATTCCCAATGGAATTGATAATGGACACCAGAACACCCAGTTCGATTCTTCCTGCCAGAAAGCCCAGTGAAAGCGTCGTAACAGCGAACGTCGTATAAGCGATCTTCAGCAGCGTAACAACCGTCTGTGCCCGCAAGAGGATTTTCGTAATTCCCTTATATCTTTTGAAAATCCTTCCCGTAACCTCGTGCCATAGATCCAGAATGTGCTCTTTTGCGCGAAAGACTTTGATCTCATAAGCGGAATGTTTGTCAGAAAATAGATCCTGCAGATATTCCGCCATGCGCTGATCGCTGGTCGCCTCCTGCAAAAGACGCTGTTTTTTATCGGTCGCGCGAATCTCCAGAATGGACATCGGAATGCCGATTAGTGCCGCGCCGAGACCAATCCAGATGGAAGCGCGGAAGAAGACCCCGAGAACGCCCACGAGCTTCAACACTTGACTGATACAGTTCACTACCGAGAAAAAGGTTTTGTGGATGTTCTGCTGCGGGTTCGCCGTCATGCGCGCCATGACATCCTTGAATTCCGCATTTTCGTAATACTGGTAAGCGATGCGGGAGAACTTGTCGATGATAGCCGGAGAAAGCGTTTTCGTCAGCTTGCGATTCAGATGCTTCTCAAGCTTACCTAATGAAAACGTATAAAGCTGCACACCCAAAAGGGAGAAAACATACAGCAGCCCCCACAAGAGCACCGGACGAACATCTGCCGTCTGCAGTATATACGCAGTGACGAAATTGACGAGTTTTTCCAAGAAGAGGATTTGAACGACGGTGAACACTGAGCTTGTCAGCGCCAGAAGTGCGTAGACCGTCGCGGTTGCGGGTGCATATCGAAAGACGGTTTTCAGCGCGAAAAGGCTGTTTTGCATGGTGTGCCTGCGTTTCTGTTCCAAAAGAATCCCTCCGATACGGGTAAAATAGGACGAGGCACCACGACGCTCGTCCCTGTCATGGTGCCTTCAGTATAGCAACCTTTTCGCGAAAAAACCGTCCGATGTAAGAATTCACGTGTTTGACGTCACTTTTAACCTTGCCGTAACGGTGAAAATACCGTCGCTGTCATTCCAAAGCAACTCCCCGCCGTAAGCATCGCAAACGCGGCGGACATTTCTCAGCCCGATACCATGGTGCTCCACATCTGGTTTCTCGCTTGCCGGCAGACCGTTTTTGACGTTGATCGTATGGAACAGCGGGTTTTTCAGCTCTACCGTCAGCCATTCCCCCGCCGTACAGATGGAGACCGAGATGCGGCGTTCCTCCGTGCGGTTGGCTTTCCGGTTTTCCGTGATTGCGTTATCGAACAGATTGCCGATGACCGTGCACAGGTCGCCACTGTCCAGATCCGCTTGATATTGAACAGAAACAAACTCTACAAAGATCTGATTCCGGCGCGCGATGTGGTACTTGTCCGCCAACAAAGCGTCCAGCACCAGATTGCCGCTGCGCACAGGAAACAAGTTTTCCGCCATCTTTTCCGTCATGGAATTCGTATAGGCAAGCAGCTTTTCATACTCCCCCGCCTCCGCCAGCGAACGCAGGGCGATGATATGATTCTGCAAATCGTGCATCATCGCACGATTTTTTCGATAACTTTCCTCGATTGTCGCAAGATATTGGCGATTCTCCTGCAGACGACCCGAAGGCGGTTCTTCCTCCACGGGTTCCGAACGCTCTATATACAGCAGGAACAGCAGTTGTACGAGTTCGCTCACGATACCGACAATGGGATGCCCGTGCACGCAAACGGAAAGCAACAAAATCAAAAGATGCGCGGGAAAGTTCCTTTTCTCTGCTTTTTCGGTTTGCAGGAAGATCCAAACGGAAAAAATCTTCGCCGCCGCGATACAGATGACCCAAAACAGAGATTGTTCCCCGAAAGCTGCTGTCAGCCCTGCGATCATATAATAGGCGATGGCATTGACGACTCCCATAAACGCCGCCATTTTCAAAAGGATCCCCATTTCCCTGGTTCTGTACCCTTTTACGGCGAGAAGCGCAAGATCCAGAAGCAGACTTGCAAGCAGAATCATTTGTATTTCTCCAATTCAAAAGCATATTTCCGGCTTACGGGAAGAGGATCGCCATTCGTCAAAACTACCATGCCCACAGAGATCGTGCGAATGTGCCGCCGGTTTACAAGATAACTCTTATGGATCCTCACAAACGACGGATAGGCAGAAGCAAGATCGTCTAATTTTCCGTACAAAAAAGCGGTGTCTGAAGAAGTTGTGTGTATCACGATCCGTCGCAATTCGCTTTCCAAATACAGAATATCCCGCAGAGGGACACGGTAGGTTTTTCGTTCAAATGCATAGGTGAAATATGCGTCCTGCCGTTCGAAAAGTTCCCGCTCGATGTCTTTCCAGATTATCGGCAAACCCGTTTCGATTTGATCCTTCAGCAGATATCGAAACGCTCGCACTTCGTAGCCGGTTTGCATGTATTCTACTTGACTGGTGATAAAGACGATCAGCATTTCCGTATCCCACTCCCGTAACTCACGCGCCAGGGAAATCCCGTCCAGTTTCGGCATCAGAATATCCAAGAACAGAACATCATACCGTTTCCCGCCGACGACAGCGTTCAACAAGGACTGAGAATCGGTGAAGATTTCCGATTCCTGATCCGGCAACGCGTTCCTGATCTTTTCGATGTGAAGGGATTCGTCGTCGCATATCGCGATTTTGTACTGCATGAGCATACTGTTTCTCCTGTGCGTTAACACCGCAAATCATAGGATTTCTTTATAAGTATACCACATATGCGAAATAAAATCAACCGCAAACTACAGTAGTACGCTGTGGTTTATACGCAAAAGATTTTCCGACTACAACGGCACAAATTCTCGCGTCCGATTTGATTGCAGGAATAAGCGTCGGGGTTGCAAATGCACCCCGGCGCAGGTCACAGCGGACGGCAACGCCGACCGCACAAAGGGTTTTGAGATGTTGCAAAACTGGGGTCAGAATCCACCCGATTTTCGAGCATTGGGGTCGTAAAATCGCATAATGCCCACCGTTACAGGACTTTCCACAGGGTTGCCGAAAAAAGTGAAAAACTTTTCCATTTCCTCTGGATATTCCGGCAAAAGTGTGGTATGGTGTGTTGCTGACGAAGGGAGTGACCCATATGCGAAAAAAGTTATTGACAAACGGCAACGCATTCAAACGAACGGACGACCGCTGGGGCGGAACAGTATGGTATCTGGACGAGAAAGGCGAACGGAAACGAAAATCCTTTTCCGGCACCACCAAACAGGAAGTCAACAAAAAGATGACCGACTACGTTGCCGCGTTCAATCGGGAACTGCTCGAATCCGATGAATCGAAGAAACCCTTGCGGGAGAGTATGCAGAACTGGTTGGAGGTGTTCAAATTCCCGTCGGTCGAGCGGTCGACCTATGACCGTTGCGAATGTACGGCGAAGCACCAAATCTATCCGTCCCTCGGTGACAAGATCGTTTCGGACGTCACGGCGGCGGACATCAAGGATCTGCTTAACCAGAAAATGCAAGAGGGCTACGCCTATACAACCGTTAAAAAGGTGTATGTGATTCTCGGTGAATACTTCCGTTACCTCACCCAGCAGGAGATCATCGTAAAGAATCCCATGAACAGCGCACCGATGATCAAGAAAGCAAATTTCCCTGCCATGCAGGAAAAGGAGGACGAGGAAACGGTCACGGTGTTTACGCCGGAGGAAATTGAGAAATTCAAAGCGGAATGCTTCCGATGCTGGGGGAATGGTAAAAGAATCTATCATCAGTCTGCCGCATATATTCTCATGCTGAACACAGGATTGCGTACCGGCGAACTGCTCGGACTGCTCAACAGCGACATTGATCTTAAAAACCGGGTCATGCACCTGCAACGGGGCGTGAAAGAGATTTCCAAACGGGAAGGAACAGTAGCCGAACCCGGCAGAGAGGTCAAGGTCGGCAAGTTGAAAAGCGCCGCAAGCAGGCGCGACGTACCGCTGAACGGGACGGCGGTGACGATGATCGAGGCGTTACGCAAGGAATCCTACTACGGCGAAAATACGCCCCTCGTGTGCGACCACAGCGGGGATTTCACACGCCCGGTGAATTTCCGAAAGCGGTACTACAAAATTTTGAAAGCCGCGGGAATCAAACGCAAGGGCCTGCACAGTATACGCCATACTTTTGCCACACAGTTAATTAACGGACAGAAACAGCCGGACGGCAGTATCAAATCGTTATCCCCACGACAGGTTGCCGACCTGCTGGGGCATACCACCTCGCAAATCACAGAGCTATACTACGTCAAAAAGGACACCTCGCGTCTGAACGGCATCACTGACGCCTTTGAGATCTGACAAAAAACCGACGAAAACGACCGTCCGAGCGACCTGCCCGGACGGTCAAAATTTGCGACGCAGGAAACAAAGAAAAAGGAAAATCCGAAAGAACTTCCCCCGCCGATTGATGCTTTTTTGATGATGTACCAAACGGAAACAGTACGAACGGATACGGCCAAATGCGAAATTGACGCCCGATTTTGCGCGTCAGGGCAGGCTTCCCTGAACCGTGTGCCGACGTTGAGAAAAACGAAAAATGGCTTAAAACCACGGTTTCAAGCCATTTTTCCTTGGCAGGGGCACAAGGACTCGGACCCTGGACACGCGGTTTTGGAGCGACTGTGAGAGAAACATTGGGGAACATCCATCGCCCGAAAATTCGCACCGTTGCGACGTTTTTATTCATTAATCGCACGCCGCCATCGTTTTTGATGCTATTTTGATGCTATGAGAAATTCTTTCTAAAAAACATTTTTCATTTGTGAAACTTCCTCTCTGTTTGTTTTTATTTCAATCGGTAGTTTTTTACCAATCTATCAGAAAATACGGAGAGAGCCCTTTTTTATCCGATGGAATCTGTGCGATAAATGAATTTCACCTGACCGTCCATATCCTCGCCCATGCCTGCAAAATTCTTATAGTGCAGGGACACATCTCTTGTCGCGCGGAATCTGGTAACCAAGCTGTCAAGATCGCCGTCCACCGCATTCACCAGCTTTTGAATGCCTTCTTCGTTCAATTCTTTCAGTCCGTCAGAAAGCTGCATGGCGCCGTCACGAAGCTGGGTGATTCCGTCAACCAGAGCCGGCGTTCCGTTTTTCAGTGTAAGGATTCCATCGTAAAGCTGCGAGGCTCCGGCAGCAAGCTCGGAAGTGCCGGCCTTCAAGTCATCCGTTCCGGCCTTCAAGGTTCCGGCTCCTGCCGCCGCATCAGCCACGCCTGCTGTATAGCTTTGCAGGCCAAGATAGAATGCGTTGTAGCTGTCAAGGGAGGATTTGAGCTGGATGACCGATTTCGCGCCCTCCGCAGCGGCGGCAAGCTGTGCCTGCACCTCGTCGGACGCCATTTGTTCCGAGATAATCTTCTGAATCTGCAACTCTGTCTGCTGTGCGATTGTCTGCTTGACAGCGTCGCTTTGCATTTGTTCGCTCACATTTGCGGCAATGGTATCCTGAATCGGCCCAGTTGCCATCTGCCCATCTACCCCCGCCTGAATCTGCTGAAGTATCTGCTCGGACTGCATCTGCTGGTCTATTGCAGCTTCGATTTTCTGCTGTGTTCCTTGATCGATCCGACCGGCGGCAACGGCGGCATCATAAGACGCTTTATCCATATGCAGAACTGACTGAATAACCTGCTCTGCCACGGTATTCCGAACGACTTCAGCTACCTGCAATGTCACTTCCTCTTTGACGGCGACTGTGACCTGTGCGGTGACTTGCGTCTTAACAGCCGCCGTGACCTGCTGCATAATCACGTCTTTCTGCGCTTCCACGGCTGCTGTTACCTGGTTCAGTGCCTGCTCATATACGGCGTTTTCGTCCAGCGACGCAATAACCCCGTTCAAAACTTCTGCATAATTCCCGGTTGTCAGGGTCGGGACGTCCAGTCCTGCAACTGCAAGCTGGATGTTCGCGGTGGAGAGCAGCGTATCAAACACCTGCTTGGCCCCGCCGTTTAAGGCGTCGTTGTTCGACACAAGGGTATTCAGTCCTTCGCTTAACTGCGTAGCTCCGGCTTGCAGTTCGGCTGCTCCTGCATCCAGACTGCCGGCTCCGTTTTTGAGGCTCTCCGCTCCGGCAGCAAGCTGATCGATTCCCTCCACCAGTTCATCCGATTTTTCAAGCAATGTAGCCGTTCCCTCATAAAGCTGCGAAGAACCATCCAAAAGCTGATCCATGGCGCTTGTCAGTTCCTCCATGGAGGCGCTAAGTTCCGAGATGGAATCAAAGCCATCCGCATCCAGTTCGCTGAAAAGCGCATTTGTAGCAAGCGTCACCGTCATATCGAGCCGGAAACTACTTACATCGGCGGTAATCTCCACAGAATCGGGAATATCAAATTTGTCTTTGGAAATCGCAAGATTTTCCTGCAGACCGGGAAATGCAATCCCAATCACAGCGGTGCGGCTTCCGTCATTGATCAGTTTCCCGTTGGTCACCTCTACATTCGTAAACACGTCGTCATTCAGCAAAGCGCCGGTCAGCATGGCAAACGGAACATAGATTTTCTCTTGCTTGCCGTCAATCTCTACGGTTTCGTACTGCTTGTTTTGATAATCAAAATGAATGGTCACCCGACCGCTTTTTCCGACCAAATCGTCCGCCGAGATGGGCTTTCCATCCAGCTTGTAAGAGACAGCAAGGTCAACAGGAAGCGCTTTTTCGATATTGCCCTGATAGTAAATGTCATGGCCCCGGGCGTCCCATACGCGCAGATTGTCGCCGTTCATGGTGTATGTTTCATCGCCCTTGACATTCTCCACGTTCGTCAGTTCGGATTTATCGCTCACCGCAACATTGCCGAGGGAGTTCTTAATCCAATCGCTGACAATGATTTTCCGGACGGAGCCGTCCGCTCCGGCAAGGACATACACGGTTTCATCCTTGGAGATGCCGGCATTGTCGGCAACGGATACGGGTTCGGGATCCGCCTGCTTTTCGTCTGTATCTTCAGCGGAATTCAAAGCAAAAGCGGTCATTGCAATCCCGCCCACCGCGAGAAAGGCACAAAGGCAAAGCGCTATGATCTTCGTGATAGACTTTTTCATTTCAAAAGGACCTCCTGTTCGGTTCTGTTTTTCTTTTTCATGCCCAGCGTGGTGACGCAAATGACCTTATCCAGCAGAAGCAGAAGCGCCGGAAGGATCAAAATAACGCAGAGCATACTGATGACAGCGCCACGGGCAAGCAACATGCAAATGGAACTGATCATATCGATTTCTGAGTAGAGCGCCACGCCGAAGGTGGCGGCGAACAATCCGAAGCCCGAAACCAGAATGGACGGGATGGATGCGGTCAGCGCAGTCCGCACGGCCTCCTTTTTGTCCTGCCCACGGATTCGCTCGGATTTGTATCGTGTCGTCATCAGAATGGCGTAGTCCACAGTCGCGCCAAGTTGGATGGTGCTGATGCAGATCGGCGCAATGAACGGGAGGCTTTGCCCCAGATAATGCGGCAGACCGAGGTTGATAAAAATCGCCAGTTCAATGACCGAAATCAGAATAAACGGCAAGGAAACGCTGCGTTCCACCAAGGCGATAATGAGAAAGATCGCGACAATGGAAATCGCATTGACGACCTCAAAATCGTGGGACGTGACGTCGATCATATCCTTCATGCAGGGCGCTTCTCCGATGAGCATTCCGGTGGGATCGTATTTTTTCAGGATGGTATTCAGGGATTCGATCTGCGCACCGACTTCATCGCTCGCTACGGGATATTCGGAGTTCAGAAGCAACAGTTCCCATTTGTCGCTCTTCAAAAGCCCGGTAATCGATTCCGGCAGGACTTCCTCCGGCACACGAGGGCCGATCACCGATTCCAGCCCCAGCACATATTTGACCCCGTCCACTTGTTCCATTTCCTTCATCATGTCCCGAACGGATTTGGGCGAAAGATTTTTGTCAACAAGGAGCATATGCGTCGAGGCAATGTCAAAATCCTCCGACAGCTTGCTGTTTGCGATCACATATTCCATGTCATCCGGCAGGGACTTTGCCAGATTGTAATACGTCTCGTTGTTGGTTCGGTTGTATCCGTAAAGGGCAGGCGGGATCAGCAGTACAAACAGGCAGAGAAAAACCGGGAAAGCCTTTACCGTACCTTTGGCGAATTTGCGCATATTTGGGATCAGCGACTTGTGCTTTGCCTTTTGCAGCGGCTTATCCAGTACGAGAATCAAGGCCGGTAACACAGTCACACAACCAATCACACCTAAAATCACGCCTTTCGCCATCACAATGCCAAGATCACGACCGAGGGTAAAGGACATAAAGCAAAGGGCGATAAATCCGGCAACGGTGGTGATGGAACTGCCAACTATTGAAGTCAGCGTTTCCCGAATGGCGTTCGCCATGGCTTCCCTGCGTTCGTCGTGGTGTAAAAGCTGTTCATTGTAGCTGTGCCAAAGGAAAATGGAATAATCCATCGTCACGGCCAACTGCAAAACGGCGGAAAGCGCCTTTGTGATATAGGAAATCTCCCCAAGGAAATAATTGCTCCCCAAATTGATGAGAATCATCATGCCGATGCTCAAAAGAAAGACAAACGGCGTCAGCCAGTTGTCCAGCAGAAGGAGCATCACAACCAGCGCCAGCGCCACGGCGATTCCCACATAGATGGGTTCCTCCCGTTCGCACAGATCCTTGAGGTCTACCACCATAGCTGTAAGTCCCGACAGGAAACACTGTTTTCCGGCGATCCCGCGAATCTCCCGCACCGCGTCCATGGTGACGTCGGCAGAGGTGGAACTGTCGAAGAACACGGCCATCATGGTGGCGTTTTCCGTGTTGAATTCGTTGTAGATTTTATCGGGCAGCAGTTCCATCGGGATGGAAAGATCCGCGATGGAATCGTACCACAGGACGGTATCCACATGATCGACCTGCTCAATCTGCTCTTTCAGCGCCGCCACATCCTTGTTTGGCATATCCTCCACGATCAGGAATGCGAAGGCACCCTTGTCAAAGTCCTCCATCAGCTCGTTTTGACCGATGACGGTTTCCATATCCTCCGGCAGATAGGTCAGCATATCGTAGTTAATGCGTGTCCCGATCATCCCCAAAACCGAAGGAATCAGGAGAACCAAGGTTAAAATCAGAATCGGGATACGGTATTTTACAACCGCTTTTGAAAAACGCATAGTACTCACCTTTCCTTTCCGTCAATTTCAAATGTATCTGTTTCAATGACATCCGGAAATTGATTTTTAACAATTAAGACGGTGCTGATTACCGTATATAGATTCAAAACGCCCTCCGAAAAAAGCGTGATTCCAAGTAAAACCGATAGAGTTCGCACTCCGATGACCGAATCATATATCAGGAACACGCCAATCACTCCGGTCACAATCGCCAGCGCCAAAATCAGCCACCAGCTTTTGATGCCAAACTGTTTGGCATCTATGGCGATTCGAATTTTGAACAGTCCGTCAAGCAAAATGGAAATACCGAGGGCAACGCAGATAAATTCCATCAGGTTCTTGGGATTAAAAAGGACGATCACACCAAGGATGATCATCAAAATCCCAAATTCCAGATCGAACTGGAATGCCAAACGGAATAGGTCTTTTGAAAAATACCCAATCAGCTTGACAATGCCAAAGAGGATCATTGCGATCCCGATGCAAACGCCGATAATCGACACCGAAAGTTCCGGCACGGCGATAGAGAGAATGCCTGCGGCACAAAACAGGATAGATATGACGATGTATCCGATTTTCGCAATTCTCATTGGTATTACAGAGCGTATCTTCATAAAAGCAAACCTCCTTTGCTCGTTTATCTACATTATATTCGTCCTGTTTTGATTTGCATACAGACACAAAAAGTCCCGTGTCCGATAATCAGACACGGGACATAAAAATGACCGATTTTCAGGCAAACGATTGCATTTGTCTGAATTTACTCGTCCACACAGGCCAGAATCATCTCCTCGATCATTCCTTTTTTGATTTCCATCAGGCGTGAGAGCATACTCCGAATATCATCGTTCATATCGTTTTTCAGCCATCTGGAAAAGATACCGAAAGCAAGACCGGACAGATACTCTTTTACTATGAAAAGGTCGCTTTCCCGAACGCTTTTTCCTCGCAGGACAGATGCAACATAAGCATTGATCGTATGATCGCAGACTTTCCATAAGTACATCTCATAGATTTCCCGGTTTGCCGAGTGATAGATATGCAGCACCGCACGCTTTTTTGTAAGCGCAAGCGTAATCGCCGCATCCAGACAGTCCTCGAATTTTTCTATGGTAGGATAGGACTGAATCATCTGTTCGGCATCTTCCTCAACCATACTTTCAATCAGTTTTGGTATATCTTCAAAATAGTAGTAAAAGGTATTTCGATTGATGCCGCAATCCGCTACAATATCCTTCACTGTAATTTTGGACAGAGGTCGTTCCATCAGTAATTTCAGAAAGGACTCTTGAATTGCTTTCTTCGTGAAGTTTGCCATTTTCTATCTCCTTCAGTATGACTTCCATTGATATTATACCACACAGATGTGAAGAAATCTACCGCCAGCAGTTAAAATCGTTTACTTCCTTTTCAAAAAACTGATGATGTTAAAAAAGGCGCACGATGATATTATATAATCAATATAATTATTTGTAAAAAATATGATTTTTCTATCGTTTTACGCAGAAAAGCGGTGGCAAGAATCGCTCTTTGCCGCCGCTCCGCCTTAACTGTAAATCAAATCGTTATTAACAATTTCCATTGCCCGATTTCGGATTATGTAAGTGTTATGCTTCTCCAGATTACCGAGAATACATCCACCTTTATCCGCATCGATCTCAACATCTACATAGTCATCAGGGTCGGCTCCATCCTCATAATAGACGACTCGCACCTTGTTGAGCATGATTGTCCCGTCGTACATTTCTTTCCCCGATTTTTTCCAGCTGATATCAACATTGCAAAAAGTATTTTCCTCATCCACCATCGCTACAACATCTGATAATGCAATAGAGTCAGGCACAAGCGTTTTATCGGAACAGATATAGAATATGTCAAAATCGTCAATATTAAAAATATTGCTGTCATTAAGCGGTTTTTTATCATTTACCAAATTCCAGGCCTCAACTGCATAGGTTGTACAGTTATTGTTCAAACTTTCATATTTGGTACCAGCAAACTGCACAGTAAAATCTATCAATGTCTGCAACTCAGTTTTTGTCAAGCTTTAATACTCTTTTTACACAATAATATATACTTGTCATATCATTTATTATTCCTTACTTACAACAAAAATTTTAAGATATGATTGATTTTGATTTTAAATCATTTTTCTGCAGCATTATATTCACATCTATTCAATTACCATCAAAGACATATATGCTATATTGCAGCTATTACTTTATACCTGATGTGTCATTTTTCTGCTTTTTTGTTAAAAAGGCCATCACTATGCAGACAATTAACATGATGGTGTACAGGAAAAAGCCGATACCTAAACTCAGGCTGTAGTTAGATGCCGTTGCTATCAAGGACAGCCATATATATAACAGCGGCAGAATACCTACCAGCGTAAGCTTTGGATGATTGAGCAAAAAACACACCGCTATCCATAATAGACTTACAATTAACACAACAGGCATCCCAGCAAAGTAGCGGGGCTTTTCCACAAAAGCTTCCGATAGAGATTGACTATGAGTTCGGTCTGTAAACCATGGTAAATACTGGCTGATAAAAGCGAGAACAACAGCCCCAAGAGAAATTTTTACTGTCAGGCGTCTAAAAGACATTTTAATTTTATTTAACATTTTATTTAACATATTTTTTACCCCCTTTTTAGTACGCTTATGTATCATTTCTTATATATTTTTGTTGATTTCAAGGTCTTCCCACATTACGATTTATTCCCACTCAAATTTTGGCAGACCGTCTGCTCCTGCTATCCATTTATCTATTTCGTAATCACATTCCTTTTTAGATTCCTCCAAATATAGCCTAGTTACTTCATCATATTGTGTAAAGATGTTGTTATTGATATTTTCCACTGCACTGTTAAGTTCATTAAGAACTGTTCCGTTCTTAAATTCTGTTTCCGCCGTTCCATACTCTTCTTGATCAGAATCATGATCTTTATCTTTTAAGGATACAATACAACCTTTTCTTGACCATGAATTCATCAAAGCATCATCGCCCCATGGAACGACATCCGTCAAATTAACATATTTATCGCCAGAGTAAGTTACCGTTCCGTAATTATAGACATTTACAACCTTATCTGTCCTCATATAGTTATTTACCACCAGCTGGCTTGAGGAACCTCCAATACCCGTAGCAAAAGACTCTGTCGTGATAGTACCGGTATTATAGCAGTTGACAATTCCGGGTATTGTTTTAGCACTAATCCCACAAGCATATCCACCACGCCCTATCGCCTTTACATTACCATGATTGGCACAGTTTATGATTGCGTATGAGCTTCCTGCGATACCTCCTACAATATAGCATCCTGATATCTCACCTTTATTGATACATCGATTGATTATCGTATTTTTACCTACACCGCCTGCGATGCCACCTACATAACATTCAATCCCTTCTTCTTCCAAATCCAAATCCAAATTATCATTTACCTTGCCTTCGTTTATGCAGTCCTCAATTAAGAATTTATCACTGCAACTACCGATAATTCCGCCTGCATATTTTCCTTTTAAGGTGATCTCTCCCTTATTTATGCACCCACGAATCGTTCTGAAATATTCCATATCACCATTATAGTTATTCTCTCTTGATATGATACCACCTGCAGAGCCATACAGGCTGCCTCCTTTATAATATCCAGCCTCTACATGTGCTTCATTAACAGAATTTACGATAGAGTTGTTTCTTCCAATGTATGTTGTGATTCCACCGGCTTCTTCATATCCTTTTACGCTTCCGCTGACACGGCAATTTTCAACCACCCTGCCGGAATCGTCGCCAAAACCTAATAGTAATCCGGCTGCCTTCTTTTCTGTGGATTCCATAACTACATCAACTATCTCTAAATTCCTTATGTTGCCTTTAAAATCAGAAAACGGCGCAACAGAACTGCTTTGTATGCAATACAGATTGCTGATTTTATGACCGTTACCATCAAAATCACCTTCCATACCATTGATAGGTGTCCAGTTTCCTATGGACGGTCCGCATATCATACTCATATCAATGTCGGCATCTAACACTGCACTCAAGGTTTTTTCACCGTTGTTTACACGTTCAGCTAAGGCAAGCATATCCTCAGGTGTCTTGATATGCACAACATCGCCGTTATTTACGTTACCGACAGAAGAATTGTTTTCTGAGTCAGTTGAGTTGCTGACGGACGAGATTTGGGTGTCAGTGTTATTCTCATTTCCGCAAGCTGTAAACAGCAACATAACTGACACCATCAACAAAACTAAAATTCGTTTCATAATTAAAACATTCCTTTCTTAATTTATTAAATTAGATTATAAACAAATCAATTTAAGAGCTAAATAAATCCTGCAATAACAGAAACTTCAATGTTTCCGAATCATCACTTGAACTGCGGAGCAATCGCCCAGTCACCGTTCTTATTGAGATAACCCCACTTTCCGTTGTCACACTCGGCTGGAATCATTCCGAAACGAAACAAAGCGTTAGCATCATATTCATCAGTGTAGAGTTTTCCGTCAACAAATGGTGTTTCGTCAGCTTTGCTGCCGGAAGTATTGCCTTCAGCACTCGTGTCAATGCTATTGTTGATCGTATCGCCGTCAGATTCGTTTTCCATCTGCCGCAGGCTGTTATGTCAAGTGATAGACAACACACCAGCATAGCGCAAAATAATTTTTTTACATAGTTTTCATAAATGTCCCTCCTTTTTTACCACAAATTAATATTTACATAAAAAGCTGAAAACGCAATAAAGTAAATATTTACAATTATATTCTTATAAGATTTTTATTAAAAAGTTTCCCCCAATTTTTGTTTAAGACGTTCTATCCACTCTGTACGATAAGGATAACGCTCCTGCAACAGAGACAGTACCCGTATATATTCATCTTCCGCTGCTTTCAACTTACCCAAAGCACGGAGAGCGTCCCCTAGTCTTTCCCGACAGCCCATACTCATCTTGACACTCTCGCCTTGATATCTAAGGCACACCTCAAGATCAGATGCTGCTGCTTCCAATGCTTTCTCATACTCCCTTTTTGCTAAATAAATACTCACTTGAGGTCGGCTTATTTCCAATCTGTTAAATTCATCCAAAGGAAACATATTGATACCGATTTTTAACTCACGCTGTGCCGTTTCAATATCGCCCTGCTTAAGATAAAGCCAAGCACGGCGAGTATATGTATATTGTAAACGCATACGCCCATACCGCCATCTCTCAGGATCTGCCTCTTCCGTAACCTTACGGAAACACTCCATAGCCTCTACAGCCTCATCAAGACAGCGGTGGGCATCTTCATATTTTCCCTCATACTCATAGACCCGGGCTAATCTCGTACATGAATCTGTCTTTTCTGCATAAAAGCTATTATTTTCCGGTTTAGCTTCCTTGTACATATTATAGCTTAATGTAAACCAAATTCGACCGTTGTCAAAGCACATTTGGTCGTAATAGACAGTAGCTACACGCATTGCCATAAATGCCGTAAACTGATGTTTTTCCCCATAATATGACCTTACACATTCGTATAACGGCAGCACAATCTGCTCCGCCTCGCTGAAATACTCCCATTCTAAAAGAAATGTCGCCAAACATTCATACATATAGTATCTACATGCTATTGGCTTTGGCAGCTGATTCAATAGGGCAATTACCTGCGGAGCAAACCAAAGATCCTCCTTACGTGTGCGATACCAACTTTGTCTGGCATAATATGCAAATTCTTGTAAGAATCCAATACATCGGTTTACGCTTGGACGCCACATTGACTGTACCGATTCTGCTATAACTGGGTGCAGTGAAACGAATATCCTACCATTTACATCAGTGTGTTGCTGAATCAGAGAATAATTAACCAGCTTATTCAGACTATCTGAACTCTGCTTAGTACATAAAAGATATACATCTTTTGGAATTCCGTGCAGTGTGATATAAGAAAGCTCACATAAAATTTGTATCTCATCTCTTATCAAGTGATAATTTGAAAACATTGACCTTGCTATTCGTTCTTTTGTCCATTCTTTCTCGGTATTGCACAGTGCAAGCTTCATTCTCAAAGTATGTCCCTGTACAGATTTTCGGTAATTTTCTATTGCTTCCAATTCTTGACCATCAGGTTCCTTTTGGGCATAAAGTCGATAGAAATTACGCCAATCCTCATCACATGAAAAACTTCTTACTGAAACTGCAACATATCCCGCTTCTGACAAAAGCTTTGCACTAAGCCGTGTTGTAATAATTAAATCACATTGAATTTCCAAAAGAGAGTCAAACCACAAATCATCCAGTCGATTATAATTATCAAGAATTATCAAAATTCGTTCAATATTTGCAATCCGCTTAAGTTTATCATATTTATCTCTGGCATATCGACGGCAAGAACGATATTTGTTCTGTGAATAAATCATATTGGAAATACCCAACTGTTCATCGTCCGCAAAAATTTGCTCCAAGTCTTTGACATAACTCCATAGTAATATTTGATCATATTCCTCGGCGTGAAGCTTTCCGTAGGTTCGTGCCAAAGCCGACTTTCCGATACCTCCTATGCCGCTTAAAAATATAGTCCTTGTTCCACTGGCAAACAACCGCTTTATCGTTTCAAGCTTTTCCAAACGTCCGACAAATGGCTCATCTTCAATATGCACACCAGTTGTAATATGAAAGCGTTTGCGTTCCTGATAATCATCCCACTCAATAAGCAGATGTTCTTCTTCCTCTTTTGCCTGTTCCGGCGTAAGTCCCGGCGGGGTATCCTGATATTTCTGCTGTAATACAATCTGACGTTTTTTCCAATTTAAATATTCTAACTCATAATCAATCATAATTTATCACCTATAATCTGCCATTGTTGACAGTATGCGAAAATTCAAAAAACGGTACTCATCCTTTCCGATATCTGACAGATATTGATCCAGCTTACTAAGTTGTTCAAACATCCAATGACGGCATGTTAAAGGATCTTTTCCCGAACAGAAGGTCTCATAAAGATCGAGAAATCCTATTATAAGGTCATCAATCAATGCACTATGTTGGTTTGTATGCCCCTCGGTAAGCGGTAGATATCCTAGAGCATTAAGTCGTTCATCAAGCAAGCGGCGGTTAAGATATGGTATGCTAAGAAGAAATATGTGACGCAGCATTGTGCGTCTGGGAAATTCACCTGACAACTTACATATTCTAAGAAATTCGGATTCATAATTACCACTTGACATATGATCCTTAGCAATTGCCTTTTGGCAGTCACTTGAGGCAATTGATGTAGCACTTAAGGCATCCAAACAGTATAGATGTCTTGTATATATGGCAAGTTTTTCGTACGGAATGCCAATCTGAACAATTCGAGATATTGGAATTTTGGCAATATATTCCGAAATCATCGTTTCCATAAGTAATCTACGCTGCTTGTATATGTAATCTGAGGATTCCTCAAAGTTAGATAAGATGTCAAATACCAAATCACTCTTCTCCATATACGACTGCAAAAAATATATTGTTTCACTTTGACTCATCTGCAGCACCTTAGAAAATCTAATCGCTTCTTCGCGACTTGATGGAAGATGGTGACCTGTTCTCCAGTAACGTATTTTTACGGTATCCGTTTTTTTGGCAGCTTTGCCATACATTTTTTTATAAATCAGCTGATCCGTTTCAGTACGGCCACTTACTCCCTCAGCTTTTGCAAAACGGTCAACAATTTGTTGTACCCAATCTGCCTCGGGTCTACGCTTAGGCTCTTTGTAAATAATCTGATTGGCAAGCTGAATAACATCATGTTCCATCTGACTTTCCTTTCTATTAATACAGAGGCAATGTAAAACAACAGCAGGGTTCTGTAACCATCCAATTATATAAAAATGTCGGCTATTTCCCTGTTGCTGATTTTTTGCGAATTTTTGCATAATATCAACTACAACTTACACTCGTTGCAATATTAGCATTATGATTTGTAGCTGTCAATAAAGTAATTTTTTACAGTAAGAAATTAAATGCTTTTAGAGCCTGTTTAGTATCTTTTGAGAATAATACGAATAAAAGCCAACAAAGAAACCATTTGAAATGAGTTCTGCAAAAGTCTCTCGCAATTTTTCCAAAACCTTCAGTATTTATCGAGCCAACTCTATAATGCTGTAA
Source organism: uncultured Clostridia bacterium (assembly GCA_947625785.1). GTDB lineage: Bacteria > Bacillota > Clostridia > Oscillospirales > Acutalibacteraceae > CANQPS01. Next base: position 50,262 of record CANQPS010000015.1, on the reverse strand, counting down.
CATTTTGCACTGGCATAAACACCCTTGGCCGTGTCTGAGAACAACCAGATTTTCCTTCCGATAACGAAAGGCTTGATCGCACGCTCGGTACAGTTGTTGGTAAACTCTAAGCTTGCATTGAGAAGAACATTGTTGAGCTGTCTTTTTTGATTTAAGGAATATGTTACTGCTTTTGCCAGATTCAAACCGCTTGCAGCGTAAATACCTTCGATGTGTTTCCAGTATTCATCAGGCAAAGGCTTCAGTATTTCCGGTCCTCAGACTTATTCAGACCTGCTTGGAGCTATTTTACCATTTTAAGGGTTTTTAGATATTCGCTGGAGGATTGAGGGGATACCTTCATTATGTTATTATGCATAGAAAAAGGGCGTAACAACCGAAAGAGCCGCTGGAAATGTTCTTTATCAAAGATTTATCGCAACAAATTCCCGTTTATCGAGCAATAGTAAATCAATAACATATGAAAGTATCGCATCAAGCGCAATATCATTAAGTTAAGCAACAGAGCACTCACAAGTTAGTGGGTACCCTGTTTTTTTAGAGATTATCTTATTTTTTTTGAAAAAGACTTGACAAAATAGAAGAAATGTGCGGCTGAATCTGTTCGCTTTACGAACAGATTCAGCCCTTGTAATTAGGAGTAAAATCCAATCTTAATTACAGGGAGCAAAAAACTATGAATCAGGTCAAAAGAATAAAAGCTGCATTAAGCAAAAGTATCAGGGCAGTTTGTCAATCAACAAGTAGATAGTGTCGCAATCCCGAAACAGATTTTACCGGAAGAAAGAATTTACCTATGGACAAGGTAATAAAAACAGTTCTGGGGTTCAGCTCAAAATCCCTGAATAATGAAATGATAGATATTTTCTCAGGGAATACTGAACTTCCATCAGCGTTTGAAGATGTTCTTAAACAATTCATAAATACTATGAATCCGATTAAGCTATTTGACGGTTACCGACTGTTGGCGGTTGACGGTTCGGATATTCGTACGCCTATAAATCCCAATGATCCTGATTCTTATTACGAACAGGGTGACAGTAAACCATATAACCTTTACCACTTAAATGCTCTTTACGATCTGCTTTCCCATACATATTTTCGTTCTCTCAAATACACTATCGGTTTGCTTTACTTTCACTCAAAAAAGCCGGGGCACATCATCCAAGGAATATTTGCTAAACTCACCATGTACAATTTTTCAGAATTGATTGCTGCCGGCATTTCAATTCGTAACGCAGCGAGAAATCTTCTTTACAGGATCAATTTCTCTGCCTCTGTTAATGTGTTCCGCAAATTCTTTCTCGGCTTCTGTACTCCGGACTTCGTTGAAGCCGTTATCCAAAAGAACCTTCTTCCAATTCGTTCTCTGAAAAGTAAGCCCAGATTGCACAAATCTAAATCTGCCGTCAGCTTCATTTACAGAATAGCATAGCACTTCTTATTTTTCAATACATTTTTTCAGGCTGACTTTTCGTCGGTCTTGTTTCTATGCAAATAACTAAAAATGCAGTCGAGACTTTCTTCTTGACTGCATTTTTATCTTTATCTTACTTTCTTATCTTAATGATATTGCCAAAAATGGGTGATTTTTATTTTTGAGATTAGTTAAAAATTCGTGCTTATTGTGCTTACGATTTTTCTTAACTAATATTTAGAATTACAAAAAATATTTATTCTTTTTCTTTCATAACACTCATATAAGCAGGTCTGATAATCTTATTCATACCAATTAATTCTTCTATTCTATGGGCAGACCAACCAACAACCCTCGCTACGGCAAAAAGCGGTGTGTACAATTCAAGTGGGATACCAAGCATATCATAAACGAAACCACTATAAAAATCTACATTTGGACTTACTCCTTTAAATATATGTCGTTTTTCGGCTATAAGTTTAGGAGCTAATTCTTCAATATAATTATATAACATCATATCATCAGTTTTATTTTTAAATGCGGCTAATTTTTCCACATAAGATTTAAGAACTCTTTCTCTTGGGTCTGAAACAGAATAAACAGCGTGTCCCATACCATATATAAGACCTTTATTGTCAAAAACCTGACCATCAAGCATTTTTCTTAAATAATCTTCTATTTCATCTTTATCCTTGTAGTCATTAACATTATCTTTAATATTTTGTATCATTTCCATAACTTTAATATTTGCACCGCCGTGTTTTGGACCTTTTAAAGATGACATAGCGGCTGCTATTGCCGAATATGTATCTGAGCCGGATGATGTTACAACTCTTGTTGTAAATGTTGAGTTATTACCGCCTCCGTGTTCCATATGCAGCATAAGTACAATATCAAGAACTTTTGCTTCTATCTGCGTGTAATTTTTTTCTGGTCTTAGTAATCTTAGAATATTTTCAGCGGTTGACAATTCAAATTTTGGATTGTGTATATACATACTGTCATCATTGATATAGTGATTATAAGAATTATATCCGTATATAGCAAGCATAGGAAATACTGATATAAGTTGAATACATTGTCTTATATCATTATCAATACTGCTTGATGAAGGGGTTCTGTCATAAGATGCCAAGGTCAAAATACTTTTTGTCATAGAGTTCATAATATCTTTTGATGGAGCTTTCATTATTACATCTCTTGTAAAATTACTTGGTAATTTTTTGCTGTGACCTAATATGTTTATAAATTTGCTTAACTCGTCAGGATTAGGTTTTTCACCAAACAGTAATAGATATGCTGTTCTTTCAAATCCGAACTCATCTTTGCCCAATTCAGAGATTAAAGATTCTATTCTATATCCACGATACCATAGTTCTCCATCACAAGGAACTCTTTCGCCATTAACATTCTTGAATGAAACAATTTTTGAAATATTTGTAAGACCTGTAAGAACGCCCTTACCGTTTAGATCACGCAGACCACGATTAACGCCGTATTCTTTAAATAATGTATCAGAGATAGTATCATTTTTTATACAAATGGGTGACTGTTTTGAAGCGTATTCTGAAATTTTTTCAACAGATAGTTTTCTGCTCTCCTTGAATTCTCTCATTGTAATTATTCCTTTCTATGTTTAATTAATTTTTTTAAAAGAATTAGTAAAGTTTCTTTTTCTGCATTGTTTAGGGGACTGAGAAAATGCAAAGTTTGTTGTTTTCTCATTTTGTCAATTTCTTTCAGGCGTTGTCTGCCATTTTCGGTCAGAAAAATTAAAGTTTCCCTTTTATCGTTTTGGTTTTTTGTTCTTGTAATATAGCCGTCATTTTCAAGTTTAGTAAGGGTTTCTGATATAGACTGCGGACTGATAGATATAATTTGAGCCAATTTTCTTTGACTTATATTTTCACTTATATCTATTATTTTTAAGATGCGTTCTCTTTCTAAAAAAGAATGAATAATACCTTTTTCTGCAATATCTCCCGAAGCAATTTTTCCTCTCATCTGCACAGACCACTTATGTATAGTATCCATAAGTTCTTCGTCTATGTTACTCATTAGTTACACGACCTTTGAAAAAATATATTCAAGTACCTTACTATTATTATAACAGTTTAAAAAACGTTGTCAATTAATAAGGTAGTTTATTAATATTTTATTAAATAAAATTATATAGGTCAACAAAAAGTGCAGCTTGAATAATATATGCTTTGTGCACTTTTCTCCATAAAAAAGTGAATTGGTAAAATTATATATGTAACTTGCCAATATCTTGTTAATAAAATCAATATATGATAAAATCAGATATATATTACAATTCAGAGGGGATTTCACAAAATGGGGAAAATAAAGCACAAATATATAGATGCTGCAGTAATTTTCATAGTAACGGTTATATGTGTTACCATATTTTCAAAATCATCACCATTATACCCGTTAAATGACTGGGTTGACTCGAACTGTTTTTTTACAGTGGGAAAATCTATGGCTAATGGTAAAATTTTATATAAAGATATTTATGAACAGAAGGGTATATTATTATATGTATTTCATAGTTTAGCATACTATATATCAAACACCACATTTTTAGGTGTGTATATATTTGAGATAATTTCAGGCTTTATATTCTTATATTTTTCATTTAAAACAGCGAAACTTTATATTGACAGAAAATTTATTATATTTATTCCGATTTTTGCGAGCATTATTTATAGTTTACCTTGTTTTGCACATGGTGACAGTGCAGAAGAATTTTGTTTACCGTTTTTATCTTATGCTATATATATAGGCATCAGGTCTATAAAAAATAATATCAAAATTAAAAATATAGAATATATAATTATAGGTATAACGGCAGCTTGTGTATTATGGATAAAGTTTACTATGGTAGGATTTTATATAGGTTGGATTATATTGCCTGTTATTATTGCCGTTAAATCAAAGGATTTTAAGTGTTTACTTAAAATATTTTTATTATTTGCATCAGGAGTAATAGTATGTACATTGCCTGTATTTATATATTTTTATATTAATAACGCTATAAATGATTGCGTAAAAGTATATTTTTACAATAATATTTTTCTATATGGCGGCGAAAATAACAGTATATTTATAGTGAATTTGTTACGCAATTTATTTGTAAGTATATTCACAAGTGGACTGCTGTATATAATGCTTGGATTTGGTATATTTTTAATTAAATCCACTAAAAATAAATTAGAACGACTGCAAATAATATTACCATTTATTACACTTGTAAGTTTTATTTTTATAGGTTCGAAAGCATATATATATTATTCTTTTATATTATCATCATTTGCGATTTTTGGGTTTATAGCAATTTGTAAATTTTTATATAATATTAAGCTGTCTAAAATTTTAATGATTGCGGTTTATTCGGTTTGTTTAGTAGTTACAGTACTCATAAGCAGCAACACTTATATGATATTATTTCAAAAACAAGATTTGCCGCAGTATAAATTTAAAGACTATATATCAAAATACGAAAATCCTACACTATTAAATTACGGATTTTTGGACGGAGGGTATTATACGGTTTGTGATATAGTTCCTAATTGTAAATTCTTTTGCAGTCTTAATATAAATTTGCCGGAAATGACCGAAATGCAGGACGACTATGTCAATAATGGTAAAGTGGATTTTATAGTAACAAGAGATTTAGAAAAAAATTTTGATTTATATATATGTGTCGCAGAAGAAAAATACTATTTTGAAAATGATGAACATATTGATAGATTATATGTTTTAAAAGATATGAATTCTTATTTATAAAATATTAGAATAATAAACTCTAAATTTTACTTTTCCGCATATTATATCGGTGGTGTTGAATTTTGGCATAAAATATGGTATAATTATACAGTATAATTGGGTATTGTACGCTGTTGCGGATACTTGAATGGAGGGATTTTATTATGAATTATAATATTAATGCTGGGGAAGCAAGAGAGCTTATTCTTGCTAAGTTATCGCATAATTTTGGAGTAAGCCCTATTGAAGCTACTAATGAACATTTCTATAAGGCTGTTGTACTTGTTGTTAGAGATATAATGACAAAAGATTACAATAGATTTATAGAAGAAGCAGAAATACAGGGTAAAAAACAGATTTATTATTTATGTATGGAATTTCTTATGGGCCGTTCATTAAAAAATAACTTGTATAATCTTGGACTTGAAAAGGTTATGGATTCTGCCTTAAAAAGTATGAATGTAAAACTTGAAAATATATATGAAGAAGAACCGGACGCTGGTTTAGGTAATGCAGGACTTGGACGCTTAGCAGCGTGTGTTATGGACGGTCTTGCCACACAGGGCTATTTAGGAATGGGGTATTCGCTGAGATATGAATACGGTGTATTCAGACAAAAATTAGTAGACGGTTGGCAAACTGAATTGCCGGAATTTTGGCTGCCGGGTGGTTCAGTATGGCTGCAGCCGCATCAGGAAAAAAGCATAGAGGTCCTTTTTGACGGAGAAGTAAAGGAAACCTGGGAAGGTGATTACCATTGTATTAAAATTGAGAATGCCAAAAAGGTTATAGCTATACCGTATGATTTAATGGTATCGGGAAAAGACGGAAAAGGTGTAGGCCGCATAAGATTATGGGCTGCAAAATCATCAGAATTTGATATGAGTTTATTTAACGGTGGAGAATATATCAGAGCTATGGAGCAAAATGCTATGGCTGAGGTTATTACTAAGGTACTCTATCCGGAGGATAATCACCAAGAAGGCAAAAGTTTAAGATTAACACAGCAGTATTTTCTTGTATCTGCGACAATTCAGGATATTATAAAAAGACATTTACGCAAATACTGTACTCTTGACAACCTGCCTGATTTAACGGCAATTCATCTTAATGATACACACCCTGTTTTAGCAATTCCGGAGCTTATGAGAATAATGCTTGATGATTGCGGGTACAGTTGGGATACAGCTTGGGATATAGTAACAAGAACAATATCCTACACAAATCACAATATAGTCAGAGATACCCTTGAATGTTGGGGAGAAGATTTGATTAAAAGAAGATTACCAAGAATTTATCAAATAATTGTCGAGATTAATAAGCGTTACTGTGCAGAGTTAATAAAAATGGACATTGACAAAGAAAAAATTTCAAGAATGGCAATTATTAGCGATAATATAATCAAGATAGCCAATCTTGCGGTTGCCGGAAGTCACAGCGTAAACGGTGTATCCAAATTACACACACAAACCTTAAAAGATACGGTATTTAATGACTTTTATAATATTACACCGGACAAATTCCTAAGTATAACAAATGGTATTGCACACAGAAGATGGTTAAATCAAGCAAATCCAAAACTTGCCGATTTTATAACAGAACTAATTGGTAATGAATTTATATATAATTCGCAGGCTCTTGAAAAATTAAATAATTTCAAGAATGATAACGGAGTTCTTGAACAACTTGAAAAAATTAAACTTTACAATAAAAAGAAAATGGCGGAATATATAAAGGAAAGTAACGGAATAATAGTTGACCCAAATTCCATTTTTGATGTACAGGTAAAGCGTTTGCACGAATATAAACGCCAACTTCTTAATGCTTTGCATATATTGTCTTTATATCAGTGGTTAAGGGAAAATCCAAATGCCGAATTTACACCAAAAACATATATATTTGGTGCAAAGGCTGCTCCGGGATATTATTTTGCAAAACAGATAATAAGATTTATAGTAGATTTATCAAATAAAATTAATAACGACCCGACTGTAAATAAAAAGTTAAAAGTTATATACCTCGAAGATTACAGAGTAACTGTTGCTGAAAAATTAATGCCTTCTGCCGAGATAAGCGAACAAATTTCTATTGCGGGTTCGGAGGCATCCGGTACGGGCAATATGAAATTAATGATAAACGGTGCTATAACATTAGGTACAAAAGGCGGTGCCAATATTGAGATTAAAGATGCAGTTGGTGATGATAATATAGTTATCTTTGGTATGTCGCCAAGCGAGGTTAATAATCTCAGAAAAATAGGATATAATCCAATGGTTTATTATGATAATAATCATATTATTAAAAATGTTATTGATGAAATATCTGCGGGATTTGGTAAAATGAGATATGATGATATTTCTCGTTCATTGATAAACAGTGATAATTATATGATACTTGCAGATTTTGCAGATTATGCAAATGCTCAAAAGAAACTATCTCAACTTTATAATGACAGAAAATTATGGAATAATATGTCTTTAACTAATATTGCAAATGCCGGTTCATTTACAAGCGACAGAGTTGTAAAAGAATATGCCGAAAAAGTGTGGAATGCTACTCCTGTAAAGTAACATTTTAATATATAACTAAACGGAACGATAAAATTACTTATCGTTCCGTTTTAAATTTATTCGGTTTTAAGATAACATTTAATTATAAAAAAATCTCCTTTATAACCACCCTCAAATTTCGCATAAGTTTTTATAAAGTCAACGGCTTCCGCCTCAAATGAAAATAAACCATATTCGTTTAATTCCGAGTGACTGTGAACGAAGAACTCTCTGCTGTCATCAAATACATTGCCGGATAAAATAAACATTGTATCATTAATAATTGAGAAACAACTGTCAAGACAATATATTATATCATATCCTAAAAATTCAAAATCTTTCGGAGGTTGTTCGGTATCTCCATTTAACTGTATCCAAGCGATTTCGTATTTTTCAGGTTCTTTCAATAGATTAAAACAGGTTTTTGCTCTGCTTAATTCGGTTATTTCGCAGCGAAGATTGCTTATATCATCAAGCAATAATTTCTCGGTTTTTGATAAATTATCATTATAAATAAATAAATCCTTGCTTTCAAGATTAGCCGGTTCTCTGTCAATTCCCAAGTAATTATTAGTGAGAGTACTGTTATTATAAGGGGCATTGTAATAAGGTTCTTCAATTAAATCAAAACGGTTTTTATTTTCCTCATATATATATTCATATTTCTTTAAAATATAATATTTAGAGGTTGGCAGCCAAGATGAATTAACCCATTTTTCTTTTTTAAGGTCATTATCATCTATAACATATTTATAAATTGTATTATCTAACATAGATATTCTCCTTTATATAGCTTTTTTATCCATATTCTTTTGAATGATATTAATTAATTCGTATGCCTGTGTTTTGTCAAGATACTTAATCTTAAATCGTTCTTTTCGGTCGGAATAAATGTAAAAGTAAACATCACAACATTTTGAAATTTTATGAAAAGGGTTTTGTACTACTTCTATATATTGCAGTCTGTCATAAGGAATGTGACTTGTACAAAGTGTGAATTTTTCAAATGTACTGACTATTACTACATCATTGTTATATGATAAGAAAGATGCTTTAAAAGCAAAAATTCTGAATATAATCCACCATATAGACCATATAAGTGTAAATAATAATCCTACTACAATAAGTTCACGATAAGTATTTTTAATATACAGAAATACAAGTGCCCCTATAACTGCCATTGATACATATAATGGTATAGAAATATAACTTAGTAATCTTTTTTTAGGAGGTCTTGCTACATTTGTTGATTGAGAATTTATATATATAAGTCCATCAAGTGCTGACTGCATTTGTTTTTTTCGTGCTGCCGCTACAAGAAGGCTTTTGTCGCCTTTTTCTTTTCCGGAGCCGATTGTTTGAACATATACGCTATAAAGCTGAAATATTTTCATAATCATAGATTGTTTTATAGTTATGGCAGTAATTTTATTATTAAAAACAATTCTTGTATTTTTAACTATAAAACCTCGCCTAATCATCATCATATCTTTATGTTTATATACTCTAAAATTACCATATCTGCAAGTTTGCACCACCATAGCAACAGCCCAACCGATTATTAATATATTTGCTATGGCAGCTGTGGCAGGAGATATACCAATAGTGATTAAGCGGTATGTTATATTTACATTATTATAGAAAAATTCACTGAATTGTTCGCCGAGTATTTCACCGGCCTGTTTAATAAAAGGTGAGAGTATCAGAAGTCCGGAAGCAGGATTTGCCCAAGATGCTGTCATTAATAACATTCTTATGGAACTGCACATATATGCACAAGTCAGTTTATTTTGAGGAACAAGCTTAGCAAGAAAATTCTCAATTTTTTTATTTGATACGGCTATTTGAATATCAACATTTTTGCGGCCGCCTCCTGCAGTATCAATATATACTTTTGACGCACCAAAAATTTTAGAAGTAATAGTTCCTTCTATACTTACCATTTGAAGCCTGTTATTAGGTATATTGACATCTTTCTTGATGAGATTACCTTTTGAAATAATTATATTATCTTTATCTATATAGTAAACACTATTGCGATATTCTAATATTGCAAATGTAAATAAAAATATCACAAAAAGTATATTTAAACCCATACTGCTTATAGTTTCGAATATATTCATAGGTTTAAAGAGTATCTGTTGTACTACCGGCAATATAAGTATAAATATAAATCTTTTTATTGTTATAAATATAGAATACGGGTGTACTCTATTAAAAGATAAATTTCTTTTATGTCTTTTCATAAGTTCCCTCTATAATTTGTTTTATTTTTATACTTTCGATAGTATCAAGGGGGGAAATAATTTGTTGAGAACCGGCGGTATGCAGCACTAATGTGTTTAGTTTAAATAATCTTTGCAGGGGGTAGGTGACAATTTCGACATATTGAATTTTTGATATGGAAATCTTAATAAATCGTTTTAATATAATACCTTTTTCAATAGTTATATAATTATCAATTATACTATAATATGAATTTTTATATAACAACGGAAAATAAACCAATATCAAAAAAGTATAAGCTGTACAAAATATAATAACAAAAACTATTGCAAGGTGTGGAAAGAAAAAATATAAAGCACCTAATAAAAATGATATTAATATAGCTGATAATGTTATACGCCATCTCCAAAGTAATATGGTTTTTTTAGATAATTTCTTTTTCCCCAATACTTCACCCCCATATTTAAAGTATAACTTAATATAAAAGAATTTTTTTGATTTATAAGAAAATAATTACATTTGTTTACGCACAATTTTATATTCATCATAATACTTATAATATGGACATTCAGAAACACTTTTAGTTATAAATTTATAAGTTTCGTCCTCATCAAGATTTACAAGACATTCATAGAACTCTAATTCATCATTATATACATAGTTTACGCAAAATTCACAGCACGATTTACCCATAATTGAAAAACCCAACTTTCAAAAATATATTATATACTTAATATTTTAAATAAACTGTACAAAAAAATCAATATAAAATAAAGAGATATAACTCAAAATGTTATATCTCATTGTATCCATTCTAAGGCATAAGCAATTATCTGAATATTCATATATTTACCCTTTAAAAAACACTCTAAGACGGTTAAAATGCCCATATCTATTCATTTGCACATAAATTGTATTTCAATTTTTATAAGACTATATTAAAAGTTTATTTTTATTTTTAGTGAAAATGGTTATAAAATAAATTATCTCTTTGATTTTAGTATTAAAAATCAAAGAGATAATATTTTATCTAAAAATAGGCTGTAACTGTTTATTTTCCAAAGCAAATTCAACAGCCTCCGGTATAAGTTCAAAATGTGCGACTAACGAATTAGGCTTAGTTTTTGGGTCGTCCTGAGATATAGGCACAAAAAGATAATTTTTGGTGTTGAGAAGTCTGCCAATATTCTGAGCTGATGCCCCGAGGGCATCGTTTGTTGCAAGTGCTATCAATACTGCTCTGCCTGAACGCAAATGAGATTTTGTTGCCATTGTAACAGGTGTATCGGTAATACCTAAGCTAAGTTTTGCCAAAGTATTTCCGCTGCAAGGTGATATAATCATTAAATCGGTTAATCTGCGAGGTCCTATTGGTTCGGCGTCATTTATGGTATGAATTATTTTATTTTGACAGATTTCTTCGACCTCATTAATAAACTTTTCAGCTTTACCAAATCTTGTATCTGTATTATAGGCATTATAAGAAAAAATAGGTAATATATTATAGCCTAAATCTTTTAAGATTTTCATTTGTGCTATTGATTTGGAAAAAGTACAGAATGAACCACATAATGCATATCCTAATGTAATAGTCCTGTCCATTACAGTTCCTCCTCTATGATATTGTAAATAGTATTCTTTATGATTTCTCCGGCTGTTTTTGGTGCGACCTTTCCCGGAAGTGAAGGTGCTTTTATAGCATTTATTCCTAATCTTTTCGCAGCATTATAGTCGACACCATACGGTGCGGAGGCTAAATCAATAAGTACAGCATTAGCGGCAGTTTTTGCGAGAGTTCTGGCATTGAATATAGTTGATGGTATTGTATTAAATATAATATCAAACTGTATTTCCGGTAAATTATTGGTATTGGCGAAATGGTAACCTTGTAATTTTATCCAAGCCTCGTCCTCTTTTTTCCGAGCTGATACGGTTACATCTGCCCCCAATCCCGTCAGGAATTTTGCAAGGATTTTACCTATGCGTCCGTATCCTGTAACAAGGCATTTTGAACCGTTTATTGTACCGCTGTATTCTCTCATAGCTATTTCTATTGCACCTTCTGCGGTTGGAACGGCATTTTCCACTGTAAATTCTTCTCTGTTGAAATAGTCATATATATTGTTTTTATTATATGGTAAGTCTGATTTATAGAGTATTTCTGCCATACCACAGAAAACTTTTTTATCTTTTAATAATTCAAAAAATTCGTTGTTTAATAATATTTCGCTGTTCGAAAACGGAGCATTTAAAGAAGTACCGTTTCTTGTTACGGGCAGCGGTAATATAATTCCCTCACTTTTGGATATGACATTATTAAGAGTATCCTGTTTTAAATCTTTAATTTTAAAATTAGCGTTCTCAAAGCCACATATATTAACATTATAGCCGTCTTTTTGTATAGATAAGGCTGTTTCAAGTTGGCGTTTGTCACCCCCAACTATACCAAAATATTCTATTTTACGCATAAGTTATAACCTCCGTATTAATCATTATCTTTAAAATCTATTTTGTACATAATATGAAAAAGTTTTATATATTGTTACTGTGTATAAAAAATAATGAAGTTTGACTAAAAGTTTTCGGTCAAGTCTTTTCAAAGGATTTGCGGATTAGGGACAGGGCAATTATCAGTTGGGTATAAAAGGTGAAAAAACTTATAAAAAAATCCCGTACTTGTTTTTATATGCACAAAGTACGGGGTAAAATTATATTTAAGATTGATTATAAATTTTTAACTTTTTCTAATGCTTGTTCAATGTCGGCTATAATATCATCTATATATTCAATACCTACGGACATTCTTATTAAATCGGCACTTACTCCACATTCCGATAATTGTTCGTCTGTCATTTGACGGTGAGTTGTGCTTGCCGGGTGTAATAAACAAGTACGGGAATCTGCAACGTGTGTTACAATAGATGCGAGTTTTAAACTATCCATAAATTTAGTTGCGGCTTCTCTGCCGCCTTTGATGCCAAATGAAATAACGCCACAAGTACCATTAGGCATATATTTTTGAGCTAATGAATAATATGGACTGCTTTCAAGTCCCGGATAATTAATCCAAGCAATTTGCTCGTTATTTTCAAGGTATTTTGCAACGGCAAGAGCATTTGAACAATGGCGTTCCATTCTTAAAAATAGTGTTTCAATACCAAGATTTAATAAAAAGGCATTTTGTGGGCTTGCCATAGCACCAAGGTCACGCATAAGATGTGTTCTGCATTTAGTAATATATGCGGCTTTTCCGAATTTTTCGGAATATATAATACCGTGATATGATTCGTCCGGTTCTGTGAACATAGGAAATTTACCATTTGTCCAATTAAAGTTTCCGCTGTCAACGACTACTCCGCCGAGGGATACGGCGTGACCGTCAAGATATTTAGATGTTGAATGTATGATAATATCTGCTCCGAATTTAAATGGTCGGCAATTAACAGGTGTAGGGAATGTATTATCGACGATAAGGGGAACATTATGTTTATGTGCAATATTTGCAAAAAGTTCAATATCTGTGACTACGAGTGCAGGATTTGAAAGTGTTTCGATAAATACACATTTAGTATTTTCTTGGAAAGCATTTTCTAATTCTTTATCAGTGGCTGTCGGCTGAACAAATGTAAATTCTATTCCAAGCTCACGCAAAGTTTTATTAAAAAGATTGAAAGTTCCTCCATAAATGGCACTTGAACTAATAACGTGGTCACCTGCGTGACAAATATTTGTTATTGCCATAAGAGATGCGGCCTGACCGGATGAAGTCATTACAGCACCTACACCGCCTTCTAAATCGGCAATTTTTTGTTCAACGGCGTCAACTGTTGGATTTGCAAGTCTGGTATAAAAAAATCCTGATGTTTCAAGGTCGAAAAGTTTTCCCATTTCAACCGAGGAATCATATTTATATGTTGTACTTTGGACAATAGGCAAAACTCTTGGCTCACCGTTTTTTGGCGAGTAGCCTGATTGAATACACTTAGTATTGATATGATAATTATTCATTATAACACTTCCTTGATAATTTTAGTTATTTATATAAAAAGTCCTTGAAAAAATTCTATTGCTTTATCTGTCAAAAACACAGTCAGCCATATTAATAGCAAAAATGCTATCATAGCAATTATTGTATCAAGAACCTTTATTATTTTATTAGGTTGTTTTTGATTGGATTGATTGGATTGATTGGATAAATCTTCGTTTTTTTTCTTTTGATTATTAAGTTTCAAAGTTTTCACCTTAGTATATAATAGTTATGGTGATATTATACAGCAAAATATACACAAAAGTCAATCAGATTGCTTATTATATAGGTATGAATAACTGAATAATATAAAAAATGCAGGAATTTAAAATAATACTTGCATTTTATATTTAAATATATTAGAATATGGTTAGTTTAATGTTTTGAGTTGCATATTAATTTTTATAAATTGCATATTGGAGGATTTATTATGGCAAATTATTCATCTATGGATAAGAAAAGTATGTTGGAAGAATTAGACAATGTAAAAAAGATTTATAATGAGTATAAATCACAAGGATTAAAACTTGATATGTCAAGAGGTAAGCCTTGTGCTCAACAGCTCGACCTTTCGATGCCTATGTTAGATGTGTTAAATTCAAATTCCGATTTAAAAGACCAGAAGGGATTAGATGTTAGAAATTATGGTGAATTGGAAGGTATTTCTGAGGCAAAAAAAATTTTTGCCAAAATGATGCAGGTCGATGTATCTAATGTTATAGTAGGTGGAAATTCAAGTCTTAATATGATGTTTGATACAATTTCCTTTTTAATGATGAAGGGAATTGCCGGCTGCGAACCTTGGATAAAACAAGAAGGCATAAAATTCCTTTGTCCTGCACCGGGTTATGACAGACATTTTGCAATTACTCAATATTTTGGTATAGAAATGATTAATATTCCTATGACCGAAAATGGCCCTGATATGGATATGGTAGAGGATTATGTAAATAATGATGAAAAAGTAAAAGGTATATGGTGTGTTCCTAAATATTCTAATCCACAAGGCATTACTTATTCTGACGAAAC
Source organism: uncultured Clostridia bacterium (assembly GCA_947625785.1). Lineage (GTDB taxonomy): Bacteria > Bacillota > Clostridia > Oscillospirales > Acutalibacteraceae > CANQPS01. Next base: position 35,243 of record CANQPS010000015.1, on the reverse strand, counting down.
AGTCACAAGATTTGCAAAATTAAAACCTGCTGCTAAGGATTTCAGAATTATGTGGGATAATGCGTATTGTATTCACGATATAACCGATACACCTGAAACACTTTTAAGTATTATGGACGAATGTAAAAAATATGGTAATGAAGATTTGCCAATTATATTCTCGTCAACTTCAAAGATTACATTTTCGGGTGCAGGTATTGCCGCTATGGCTGCATCATCAGGAAATTTATTAACATTAAAGAAAAAATATGGCATACAAACAATTGGTTATGATAAAATTAATATGCTCAGACATACACGCTTCTTTGGTAATTATGAGGGTGTACTTGCTCATATGGCTAAGCACAAAGCTATACTTAAACCAAGATTTGATGCTGTTTTAGAAAAACTTGATTCCGAGCTTAACGGCCTTGATATAGCTTCTTGGAGAAAACCAAACGGTGGATATTTCGTAAGTGTTGATGTTCTTGAGGGTTGTGCTAAAAGGGTTATTGAGTTATGTAAAGAGGCAGGAGTTGTAATGACAAGTGCAGGTGCAACATATCCTTATGGAAAAGACCCTAAGGACAGTAATATTAGAGTTGCTCCAACATACCCTTCTGTTGATGAACTCGCAAAAGCTATGGATATATTCTGTATTTGCGTTAAGTATGCAGCATTAGAAAAGTTATCGAAATAAAAGTTTTGATATTTTTGTAAAAAGCAAAATATTGTTCTCCTTTTACTAAAAAAGTGATATAATATATATTACCAAATTTAGTAAAAGGGGATTTAATTTGTGGATAAAAAAATAGAAAGAGTAATGTATATTTATGACAGACTTATAAACGGAGAATTAGTCAAAAAAAGCGACATATTAGGCAAATTCCAAGTACACGAAAGAACTTTTGCAAGGGATATAGATGATTTAAGAATGTATCTTGCAGTCGATAACGAGCTGCAAAGAGAAATTATATTTGATGATGAAAGGAAAGGTTATAAATTAATATGTCCTGATAATAATGTTTTAACAAACAGTGAGGTTTTTGTTGTATGTAAAATTTTATTGGAAAGTCGTTCATTGAAGAAAACCGAAATGCTGCCTATAATAGATAAGTTACTGCATTGTTGTTCATCACATAAAGGTATGGAAAAAGTTTCAGAGCTTATTTGTAATGAAAAATTTAACTATTTAGAACCTCATCACGGAAAAAATTTTATAAATACTATGTGGGATATAAGTGGTGCAGTTTATGAAAATAAATTATTGGAGATTACATATACAAAACTTAAAAATCACGAAAAAGTAACTCGGTTGGTTCAGCCGGTAGGTATAATGTTTTCTGAATACTATTTTTATTTAATTGCGTATATCTCTGAAAATTCAGAGAATCCTACTGTTGCGAAGTATTCATTTCCAACCGTTTACAGAATTGATAGAATAGAAAATTATCATATTTTAGAACAGAAATTCAAGGTCGCATATAGGGACAGATTTAAAGAGGGCGAATTTAGAAAAAGAGTTCAATTTATGTTTTGCGGAGAGCTTAAAAGAGTTAAATTTATTTATAAAGGTATAAGCGTTGAGGCTGTACTTGACAGACTGCCGACAGCTAAAATTCTTGAACAAGGAGATAATTACTATATAATATCCGCCGAGGTTTATGGTGATGGTATAGATATGTGGCTTAGAAGTCAAGGAGATAATGTAGAAGTATTAGAAGACAAGAAAATCTAAAAAATTTTTTATAATGACAGATTATGTCATATTAAAATCATATAATAAAATCAAATATATTAATTTGTTTATGCCTTGAAACATTCCAATATTATCCCTTTAAAATCTTTTTGATTTTAAAGGGGTAAACTTTTTATATTTAATATATTTTACACAAATTTACTTTGACATACACATATATTTAACAAAAAATGCTGTTACCATTGACTTTTAATCAATAAAAACTTATAATTAGACTTGAAATGTCTGTTGGTGTATGGTCGAGAGATTTTTTATTTGCACTATTATGACAGAATATGGCAACTATTCACCTACTATATAAAAAAACAGACAAACAAAAGTATTGATAGTATTGGAGGACACTCAATGAAACGAATGAAAAAACTATGGTTTTTCATCGTAGCAATACTCGTATTGGCGTTCAGCTATACAGCCGTTTTTGGCGTAAGCAGAGAGAATGGCGACCTGACCATTACATACTTAAAGAATGTTAATGATATCAGATGGGGTATTGATATTCAGGGCGGTGTGGAGGCTACTTTTAGACCTGCAAAAGACATTGACGCCACTGACGATGAAATGAAAAGTGCAAAGGCAATTATTGAAACTCGTCTTGTGAAGGAAGGTATTACGGACTATGAACTGTATGCGGATACAACAAATGACAAGATTATAGTGCGTTTCCCTTGGAGCAAGGACGAAGAAGATTTCGATGCCGAAACTGCAATAAAAGATTTGGGTTCAACGGCGGAATTAACATTCAGACCGGGTTCGAGCTATGACCGCTATGAGATGAGTGAGGACGGCGATATAATTTATCTTGACCCGATAGGCGAAACAGAAGAAATTTTAATGAATGGCTCAATGGTTAAAAATGCACAGCCTTTATATGATAACACAACCGGTGAGTATATAGTAAGTCTTGAATTTAATGATGAAGGTGCAGAAAAGTTTGCCGAAATATATGAAAAATACTTAGGTAAAACCGTCTCAATCTGGATGGATAATCAAATGCTATCTTCACCGACAATTAATACTTTTGAAAAATTAGAGTTTACAAATGTAAGTATAACAGGTAAATTTACGGCAGAAGAGGCTACAAGCCTTGCAACAAAAATTAATGCAGGTTCTTTGCCTTTTGATTTAGAGGTTGAAAGTTTTGGCTCGATAAGTCCGACACTTGGCTCATCTTCACTGTATGCTATGGCTATCGCACTTATAATTGCAGTAGGTTTAATTTGTATATTTATGATTGTAATATATAAATTGCCGGGATTTGTCGCTTGCATAACACTTATCGGACAGCTTGGTATATGTGTGGTTGCCGTATCAGGATATTTTACAATATTCAATGGTTTTACAATGACATTACCTGGTATTGCAGGTGTCATATTGTCGATGGGTATGGGCGTTGACGCAAATGTTATTATGGCAGAACGCATTAAAGAGGAAGTTCGTACAGGTAAAACTCTCGATGGCTGCATAAAATCCGGTTCAAAAAGTTCTATGTCTGCTATTGTTGACGGTAATATAACAGCGGTTATTGTAGCGGTTATTCTTATGATGGTATTTGGACCTGCAAATATATTATCGTTTATATTTGGACCATCTACGACCGGTATAATTTATTCATTTGGATATACTTTATTTGTTGGTATTATCGCAAACTTTATTATGGGTGTATTTGTGGCTCGTATAATGCTTAAATCCATATCAAATATAAAATTATTCCGAAATCCAAGATTGTATGGGGGTGTAAAAAAGAAATGAAGAATATAACTCCCGTTTCAGAAAAAAATTCAAAAACAAATATTGATTTTTACGGCAAAAGAAAAATATTTTATGGTATATCCATAGGATTACTCTTGATATGTCTTATAGTTAATTTTATTGTTGGTACTAAACTGGATATTCAGTTTACTGGCGGTACCGTGTTAAAATACAGTTACAGCGGAACGGTTTTAGAAAGCGATATGACTAAGGTTATACAAGATGCTACAAAGCAAACTATAAACTGTCAATATAGCGAAAGTTTATCCGCAACTGACAGTGTAAATAATAAAATTGTATCTATTGAATTTACAGATGTGGATACTATAACACCTGACGAACAAAAAACTATTACTGATGCTCTTGCAAAGGCGTATCCTGACAATAATATAGAGGTAAGCGAATCAAGTTCTGTAAGTGCAAATATGGGTAAATCGTTCTTGCTAAAATGTCTTGCAGCAGTATTGCTTGCGGGTGTGTTGATGCTTGTATATGTTGCTGTCAGATTTAGAAAAATTGGCGGTTGGTCAGCGGGTGCTATGGCACTTGTAGGTTTGCTGCACGATGTATTATTTGTATATTTTTCGTTTGTAATATTTGGTATGCCGTTAGATGATAATTTTATAGCGGTTGTACTTGTAATCATTGGTTATTCTCTTAATGCGACAATCATTATTTATGACCGTATCAGAGAAAACAGAAGAATTATGGGTTATAAGGCGTCATTGAGTGATATTGTAAATAAGAGTATTAATCAGTGTTTAGGAAGAACAATAAATACAACTATTTCAACACTTATAGCTGTCCTGTCGGTTCTTGTAGTTGCGATAGTATTTGGACTTGATTCTGTGATTAGTTTTGCTTTGCCTATGGTTGTAGGTGTAATTGTGGGTTGTTATCAATCTAACTGTATTGCAGTGAGCTTGTGGACAACTTTGCAAATTAAAAAGAAGAAAAAGTTAGCAGAAAAAAGCAAGGATAAAAAGAATAATAATTCTGCTCAAAAGTAAAAGATTTATTATAACAAAAAAATCCCTTTTTGAAATTACTTCAAAAAGGGATTTTTGCATTATAAAATTCGTGAATATATTACTCAGACGAAATACTGACACGAAAAAGATTATTTTTTGTGTAAAGTTCTTGAAATACTATATAAAATGTTATATAATGGAATTGTATATCAAATACATCATATTATTGAGAGGAGTATTTTGAATGATTTATTCTCACGAAGTTGAAACAATGTGCCCTATCGCTCAGGGTGTTGCTCACGGTGCTGCCCCAATTCCAGAAGAAGCGAAGTGGGTAAAAGCTAAGGAAATTAAGGATATTTCCGGCTTTACACACGGTATTGGTTGGTGTGCTCCGCAACAAGGTACTTGTAAACTTACTCTTAATGTTAAAGAGGGAGTTATTCAGGAGGCTCTTGTTGAAACAATCGGCTGTTCAGGTATGACACATTCAGCAGCTATGGCGGCTGAAATTCTCCCTGGAAGAACTATTCTTGAAGCTCTTAACACTGACCTTGTTTGTGATGCTATCAATACAGCTATGAGAGAGTTATTCCTTCAAATCGTTTATGGTCGTTCACAAAGTGCCTTTTCCGAGGGTGGCCTTGTTGTAGGGGCAGGACTTGAAGACCTTGGTAAAGGTTTGCGTTCACAAGTTGGTACTATGTATGGTACACTTGCTAAGGGTCCTCGTTATCTTGAAATGACAGATGGTTATGTTACCGGCATTGCTCTTAATGAAGAAAACGAAATTATTGGCTATCAGTTTGTTAACTTTGGCAAGATGATGGATTTTATAAAAGCAGGTGACGATGCGAATACTGCTTTTGAAAAGGCTAAGGGTCAGTACGGTAGAGTTGCCGATGCTGTTAAGATTGTTGACCCGAGAAAAGAATAAGGAGGATAACAACTATGGCTTTATTTGAATCATATGAAAGAAGAGAAAAGCAAATTCTTGCTGTAATTAAAGAATATGGTATCAACACTATCGAAGAATGTGCTGATGTCTGTAAAGAAAAAGGTCTTGATATTTATAAGCTCGTTGAGGGTATTCAGCCAATTTGCTTTGAAAATGCAAAATGGGCTTATACGGTAGGCTGTGCTATCGCAATCAAAAAGGGCTGTACAAAGGCTTCTGAGGCTGCTGCGGCTATCGGTGAGGGTTTACAGGCATTTTGTATTCCCGGCTCTGTTGCCGACCAAAGAAAAGTTGGTCTTGGACACGGTAATCTTGGAAAAATGCTTCTCGAAGAAGATACTGAATGTTTTGCATTTCTTGCAGGTCACGAATCTTTTGCTGCTGCTGAGGGTGCTATCGGAATTGCCGAAAAAGCAAATAAAGTTCGTCAAAAACCACTTCGTGTAATTCTTAATGGTCTTGGAAAAGATGCTGCACAAATTATCGCAAGAATTAACGGATTTACATATGTTGAAACCGAAATGGATTACCATACGGGAGAAGTTAAGGAAGTATTCCGTAAACCTTATTCAAGTGGACTTCGTTCAAAGGTAAACTGTTATGGTGCTAACGATGTAACAGAAGGCGTTGCTATTATGTGGAAAGAAAATGTTGATGTTTCAATTACAGGTAACTCAACAAATCCTACAAGATTCCAACACCCTGTTGCAGGTACTTACAAAAAAGAACGCATAGATGCAGGTAAAAAGTATTTTTCAGTAGCATCAGGCGGCGGTACAGGTCGTACACTTCACCCTGATAATATGGCTGCCGGCCCTGCTTCATATGGTATGACCGATACAATGGGAAGAATGCATAGTGATGCCCAATTTGCAGGTTCTTCGTCTGTTCCTGCTCACGTTGAAATGATGGGTTTAATCGGTATGGGTAATAACCCAATGGTAGGTGCTACCGTTGCTTGTGCTGTTGCAGTTGAAGAAGCTATGAAATAAGGAATTTCTAAATCTTTATTTTGCTGAAATATAAATTGGAAAATACGAAATTGTCACCCAACCTTTTCGAGGGCGGGTGACAAAAAAAATTAAAGGTGTCAGTTCTGACACCTTTATTTATTATATATCTAATTGAATATATAAATATATCTTCGGTATTCCTAAAAATGTTCTTGGAACAAAACAAATATAACTAAAAAATTTCTGATTATGGAATTAACAAATTTCTTTTTATTTCTGATAAAAAAAAGAAATAATTCACTTATATGGCTTATTTTTTATAAATCTTATGATTTTCTAATTATATAAAAAATACACAATTAATTATAAAATAATTGAAAACTTATTTAAAGCCATTTTTTCAATATCTGTAATAGATTTGAAAATTCCACAGGCTTTGCCATATGGTCATTCATTCCTGCTTCTTTTGCGTTCTGGATATCTTCCACAAAGGCATTTGCTGTCATAGCTATGATAGGAATATTAACTATATCCTCACGCTTTAAGCTACGGATATGTCGTGTTGCCTCATATCCATTCATTAAAGGCATTTGAACATCCATAAATATCAAGTCATAATAATAAGGGCTGCTATTTTTTACCATATCAACAGCTGCTTGACCATCTGATGCAGTTTCTGACTCAATATTTACACAAGAAAGTAACTCCTTCATAATCTCTCTATTAATTTCAATATCATCTACTAAAAGTACTCGTTTTCCATCATAACTTGTTTCCTCTAAATTATTTATTTCGTTTTTGTTCGTGTTTTTATTTTGGTTAATTGCTGATTTAAGTGCATAAATCAAACGGGAACGGAACAAAGGCTTTTCTATAAAAGCTCGAATACCTGCTTCTCTTGCTTTGGTTTCGATTTCTGACCAATCGTAGGCGGATAAAATGATAAAAGGTACATTATCACCAATATGTTTAAGAATTTCCTGTGCAGTTTCCAATCCGTCCATTCCCGGCATTTTCCAATCCAAAATAATAGCTGCAAAATCCTTATTAATTTTATGAGCATCTATTGTTTTTTGAACAGCTTCCTCTCCGCTTAATACCCATTCCGATACCATACCAATACTATTTAATATTTCACTTGTATTTATGCAGGAATCATATTCGTCATCTACGACCAAAACACGAAGTCCTATTAGTTCTTGTTCTGTTTTTGTTTCCAGACCTTGTTTTTTCAAATGAATTTGAACCTTAAATTTTGAACCTACACCAAGTTTACTTTCTACTTGGATATCGCCGTCCATCATACGCACAATATTGCGTACAATTGACATACCTAATCCTGTTCCCTCTATTTTTTTCTGTAAAGAAGCGTCTGAACGTGTAAACGGTTCAAAAATTGTTTCTATAAATTTTTCATCCATTCCTATACCTGTATCCTCACAGACAAATTCATAACAAACCATTGCGGGAATTAGTGATTTGTTCTCCGTAATAGAAAATTTAATAGTTCCGCCTTCCGGTGTAAATTTTACTGCATTTCCCAGAATATTCAATAAAATTTGTCGTAATCTTAATGTATCTCCGATTACATCTTCGTTTTTAATATCTGTAATATGTACTTTAAATATCTGATTTTTACTTTTTGTCTGTTGACGCATAATGGTAACAACACTGTTTACTATATCAGCAATATTAAATTCTTCATTTGTAAGAGTAACTTTTCCGCTTTCAATCTTTGACATATCTAATACATCATTAATCAATGCAAGAAGATGTTGGCTAGATGTAGAAATCTTATCAAGGCAATCCATAAGACGATTTTTGTCATCAATATATTTTTCCGCAATCGTAGTCATACCAATAATTGCATTCATTGGTGTACGAATATCGTGTGACATTCTTGCGAGAAAATCCGATTTAGCCTTATTCGCTGCCTCTGCATCTGCATAAGCCTCTTTTAGTGCAAGGCGGATTTGATTTTCATTTTCTTTTAATATTGTAACATCTTGAATTGCGTATAAGACCTTAGACGGTAAGCCATTTTTTTCCTGCAAAGAAATTATAGACATATTTTCCCAGTGTCTGCTATCCATATCTATTTGATATTCATATTGTAAATAAGGCACATCTTTTGTGAGGTGTTTTTTTACATAATCCTGAGATATTATAACACTCATTTTTTCAATATTGTCATTTTCTGTAACATATTTTGAATCCAAATAATTCATAAGTTGTGTATAATTTCCTTTTTCCGGTGTGTTGACGCCTTTATCTCTTTTCAGATATTCATATGTATTTTTTTCGTAATCTACAAGGGCAAATCTCGTAAAAAGCTGAGTAACTGCCTCTACAATTCCGGACATTTTCTGTTTTTCGGAAACCAGATGTTTCCTTATACCCCAATTTTTAAATATCAAATATGCAACATATAGAAGAAATGCTATAATAAGTTTTATTTGAAGACGAATCCCGGCAAGGTTTGCTCCCTCAACCATATCTTTTGTTACTGAGGAAGGAAAATTCTGTACAAGAATCCAATCTTTATCTTTTAAAGGCATAAAATAAGCACTACCAATACCGTTTGAACCTTTATAATTAAAATTAGTTGAAGTTCCTTCTCTTAATGCCTGTTCTAATTTTTCTTGGCTATCAACATATAATTTATCGTTTTCCTTAAAAGAAACTAAAAAATTTTCTGATTCAAAATTATCCACATCTGAGAAAAGTATATCTCCATCACGATTTAATAAATAGCTATTTGCCGGTATATCAAAATAGTTTGTGGATAGTATTTGGTCTATCGTATATCCTCTTAGTATTCCGCTGAGTACTCCAATAATTTCTCCATTATAATAAAAGGGCGAATAAAATATTAACAATGTTTCATTTGTAATTCTGGAATTATGAATTACGCATTTTCCACTGTTGCCTTTCATACCATCAATAAAATATTCTCTATCCACAAGATTTGCAGTTTGACCATCAGCCGCAAGGTCGGTTCCGTCCGGTGATATAAATTCTACATAATCAAAATAGGAACGATTAATCATATCTTTCAACATATCTGTATTTACTTTTGGTTCTGTCATCAAGGTAGGGTATAAATGCACCATCATATCCAAATTTCTTTGTGACATAGCAATCAGTTCATTAATTCTTTCTGCCTTTTGTTCAGTAGCAGCTCTAATGAAATCATTGTTTTGTTCTATAATACGATTTCTATTATCCCAAGTAAAAGAAAAAAGGGAATACACAATAAATACGATTAAAGTAACAATAAATATACATTCTAAAATAATATTTCTTTTTTCTTTCTTCATAAATAAATCTTTCCCATTCTTATGATATAAACGGACACATAATGAATCTTAATTTATAAAATTCATTATGTGTAAATATATAAAATATCCTTATTTTGTCCTTAATCCTCGTTTATTGTAACATAAAACGATATATGTTTCAATAGTGTATTTTTGTGTCAAAACTTTAAATTCTAAGTTTTTTAATAATATGCTGCAAAATTAGGAAATTTCGCAATTTAAAGAATATTTAATATAAATAGTTATAATATGCAAAATAAATTATAGGATTAAAAAATATTGCATTAGTCGAAAATATATTAATAAATTTAGCAGTAAAATATGTTTTGGATAATTTTATCTTTAGTTTGCTAATATATGAATATCCGATATAAAATTCACATATAAATAAATCGATAAACTATATTTAATGTAGTTGGAGGGAGTGTATGTGAAAGGTATAGTAGAGGAACGGGTTGTAGAGTTAGGTGAGTATATAATAGAAAATAAAGCGACAGTAAGAAAAACAGCTAAAAAATTCGGTGTTAGTAAGAGTACAGTACATAAAGATGTATCCGAAAGATTAAAATATGTTAATCCAAATTTATATATTGAGGTAAAGAAAATATTAGAAATAAATAAATCCCAAAGGCATATAAGGGGTGGAATGGCAACAAGGGAAAAATACAGAAATATGAAATTTTAATATAAAAGCGAATTATCAATTTGATAATTCGCTTTTGTTATATAATATTATGTAATGATATTACTTTTTACAAAATCTATTGATAAAGAAAGTTACAAAGAATATTACAGCAGATACTAATACGATAGTTCCGCCGGCTGCACTGCCCCAGTAATATGATATTATAAGACCGGTTACCCCGGAGAATAATGAGAATATTATCGATATTATATGATATGATTTCATAGAGCGTGTAACATTTCTTGCAGATGCGGCAGGAAGTACAAGCAAAGAATTAATAAGCATTATACCAATCCATTTAATAGTGACTGTAACAAGCAATGCTATTATTATTACAAATATATTTTTATATAGTGAAACATTTACTCCCTTGCTGTATGCCAAATCGCTGTTTAAACTTGATAACATAAGTTTGTTGAAAGCTAAGAACCATAATATAATTGTTGCTATTAATATAAAGAATAATAGGGCGATTTCATTTGGTGTAATAGAAAGAATATCACCTATCAGGTAATTTGAATATTTACTAAATCCTCCGTTGATAGACAGCAATACTATACCCAATGCAATTCCTGTTGATGAAAAAACCCCTATAATAGTATCTGATGATGAGGTTTCGGATTCGATTATTTCTGATATACACAATGCAAATAACAATGCAAATCCTATCATTGATACCATATAATTATCTACACCAATCAAAGCACCTATTCCTATGCCGGTAAGTGCCGAGTGACCTAACGCATCAGAAAAAAAAGACATTTTATTATTTACAATCATAGTACCTGTAAGTCCGAATAGTGGAGCAATTAATATTATTGCCAATAAGGCATTTTTCATAAAATTAAAATTAGCCCATTCAAACGGTAAAATTGTTTCCATAATAGAATAAATCGTATTAATCAAGCTAAATCCTCCCCGCTATATAAATGGAAGGCTTGTTTAACTTCCTTATGTGATAAAATATTTTTTGCAATATCGGTTAATACAATAGTTTCATCTACAAGAGATGCTTTTGTTGCATACCTTGTAACGTGTCCTAAATCGTGTGATACAAGTATAATCGGCATATGATATTCACTTCTTAAAGAGGTTACAAGTTCATAAAAAGCACTGATACCTCGTCTATCGAGTGCGGATACGGGTTCATCGAGTAATAATATATCGGGCATAGGTTCGAGGGCAAACGCAAGCAGAACTCTTTGTAATTCTCCGCCTGACAATCTTCCGATAGATTTATTTAATAATTTTTCAGCCCCGACCATATGTAAAACTTTTTCAGCTTTCTTCAAAGTTTCCTTTTTGTGACCGAGCCATACAGGTAACTTCGTTCTATTTGCACAGAATAAATCTGCAACGGTGACAGGTGTACTCCTATCAAAACTTAATGTCTGAGGAACATAACCTATTTTAGTTTTAGAATTTTCAATTTTATCACCATTATGATTTATAAATACTACATCACCGGTGTGGGGGATTCGTCCCATAATTGCTTTTAATAATGTTGTTTTACCGGCACCGTTTCTGCCGATAAGGGCCATAATTTCACCGTGTTTCACTTCGAGATTGACATCTTTTAATATGACATTATCTCCACGCTTTACACCAAGTGAATTAATTTTGACACTGCAGCGGCAATTATTTTTATTTAATTTATTAATTTTATTATTTATATCAGCCATTAATTTAGTGCCTCCGAAAGTACTTGTAAGTTTTGACGCATAGTATTTATATAGGCATCTTTATTCATATCGCCTGTAACACAAGGGTCTAATGTATATACAACCGCATTAGTTTCGGCGGAAATAGTATCCGCTGATGTTCTTGGATATTGTGGTTCAACGAATATAGCATTTGTATTGGTTTTTTTGATTAGATTAATAGTTTCGGCGAGTTCAGAAGCACTTGGTTCACTTCCCGGTTCTCTTTCGATAACAAGTACGACATTGAGATTAAATTCATCGGCAAAATAATCAAATGCTTCGTGGAATGTGATAATATCTCTATTCTTGATATTATCAAGAGCTGAGTGCATATCATTTTGTAATTTATCGAGTTTTTCTATATATTTTTTTGAATTTTCTATATATTGAGATTTATGTGCAGGGTCTAATTCTGCGAGCTGATTGGAGATATTTTGTACTTGTATTTTATAGTTTTCGATAGATACCCATATATGTCCGTTATATTCACCATCGACATCGCTGTGAGCATATCGTGCGGGAATAAGTGTAATATCTTTTGAAGAATTAATAATATTTAAATCAGGTATTTCATTTGTAATTTTATTCATAAAGTTTTCCATACCCGCACCATTTATAATAAATACATCAGCTTTCTCTATGGTTTTCATATCTTTGGTTTGTAATTGAAAGTCGTGCAGACAGCCTGTGTTATTATCTGCCATACAGGATAATTCAACATTATCTATGCCGTCAACAATATTTAAAGCCATTATATAAATCGGATAAAACGAAGTAACTATCGTGAAATTATCTTTCTCATTATCATTTTTATTATTGCAGGATGTTGCCGTAAAAAGAAACAAGATAACAAATGATAAAAGAACTGATATATTTTTTTTCATTTATAATACAACTCCTTAAAAAATATATGCTTTTTATATAATATATTTTATTACACTAAATGTCAATATTATAGCATATATGGAACGGGGTAACAGCATTTACCTTTTTTAAAAAAGTAAATGCTGTTACCCTGCCTGTTTATGTAAGGCTTGTTTTAGTTTTATTTATTTTTTCTGTCGCTTAAACCAAGTATATAGTCACTTGATACATTATAAAATTTCGCAAATTTTATAATATGGCTTGCTTTTATTTCATTTATGCCATTCTCGTATCGCCTATATTGCTCTCTTTTTAGGCCCATAGCTTTTGCGACCTGCTCCTGTGTAAGATCGTTATATTCTCTAAGTTCTTTTAATCTTTCAGTATAATACACAAAAATCACCTCAAAAAATATGTATCATTTTTTTATAAAAAGCACTTGAAAAAGCCACAAAAGTGTGGTATAATTCTTATAAAAGGAACACAAGTGTTCCTTTTATAAGAATTATTTAATATTACAATACGATAACTAAAAACATAGTCTTTAAAATTAACAATTAGCCATTAAATTGTATTTATGCAGATTACTTTAATATTTTTTGCAGTTAATTTGTAAGTACGATAAACAAATATAAAATTTGTTTGTCACTTAAATATAATTTTAGGAGGTTTTCTCAATGAAAACAAAAGCAGTAGCAAAAAAAGTGTGTATGGTTGCTCTATGCAGTACAATATTAGGTTCTGCAATAATTTTCCAACCTATATCTGAAACATCAACAGGTACATCAATCACAGCCAATGCTGCTATCAGTACAAGTACAAACCTTAAAAAGGGCGTTAGAGGTACAAGCGTACAATACCTGCAAATGAACCTTAATGTTTTGGGGTACAAATGCGGAACAGCAGACGGTATTTTTGGTGAAAATACTTATAAGGCTGTAAAAAAATTTCAAAGTGATTACAATTTGAATTGCGATGGTATTGCTGGTCCAGTAACAATCGAGAAAATCAACACCATATGTACCGATTTACAAAAAAATCTGAATAAATTAGGTTTTTCAGTTGGAAGTGTAGATGGTATATTAGGAACAAAAAGCGTTTCAGCTATTAAAAATTTCCAAAAAAGTGTAGGTTTATCGCAAACAGGTGTTGCTAACTCAACTACTTTGAAAAAAATAAAAGAAGCAGTTAAATCTAAAAACACCAGCAACACTGCAAAATTAAACAAAACATCTGTCTTAAACTATGCAAATACTTATTGGAATAAAAAGAACCCGTCATATAACTACTACACTAATAATAATTGCTGTAACTTTGTATCACAATGTTTAGTTGCCGGCGGTTTGCCTACAAATAACACTTTTAAAAATGGCACAAGTTCTTTTATATACATACCTTCATTTAAAAGCTATATGATGAATACATACAAAGTTAAGTATGTTTCAAATCCATCTGCAAGTAAAATAAAAGTTGGTGATATTATATTTACAAATGGCGGCAACCACGTTATGATAGTTGTAAAAAAATCCGGAAATACAATATATTGTAACGGAAATACAAATAACCGTTATCAATTAGCAGTTAGCATTAGTGCTGTTTCCGGTGTATTACAAACAAGCTCATTATTCTAATAATCTTTTATATTAAACTTATGTATCTATAATTTTAGCTTCTCAAAAACATTTATCAATGCTTTTGAGAAGTTTTCTTTTTTCAAGTATATTATAAAAAATGGACTAATATAAATGTTAAATGGAGGTGTAATTTTTATAATGAAACATAAATTTTTATACATAATATTTATATCGGCTTTTGTGTCAATTTTAACTTTTATGCTAAATGGCTGTTCTTCTCCTATGCCCCAAAATCCACAAGAAAAACTTGAACAAAATCATTGGTATTTAAAAAGTGATATAGATAATCAAGGAGAACTATATTTTGAAAATAATAAAATGCACCTGATTTTTAACCCAAATCCTACTGAAATAAATCGTACAAGCCTTTCGCTTATCTGCGATTACTATATAGAAGATAATAAAATAACAGCTATCGTTGAAAATTGGGGACAAAATATTGAACTGTATTATAAAATCGACGGAAAATACTTATATCTGTCATATCTTAACTATGAAATTGTAATGGAATTTAAATAATTTGGCTATTATTATAATTGATTTTTTATTGTAAATGATATACAATTAAAGGTAAAGGTTGTTTAGCAACTAAATAACATTAACAATCGGTTAGTGTTGCTGATATTAATGGAGGCTTTTAGAATGAAAAATATTTTATTTGTGGCATCTGAATGTGTACCATTTATTAAAACAGGCGGTCTCGCCGATGTTGTCGGTGCATTGCCAAAAATGATTGACAAAAGTCAATTTGATGTTAGAGTTTTTATTCCAAATTATATGTGCATACCTTACCACCTAAGACAACAATTTACCTATATCAACAGTTTTTATATGCAGATGGGTGAAATGCAGTCAAGAGTATATGTTGGTATAAAATGTTTTTATAGTGATGGCGTAACATATTATTTCCTTGATAACGAACACTACTTTAAAGGCGATAAGCCTTACGACGGCGGTAGATTTGATATAGAAAAATTCTGTTTCTTTTGCAAAGGCGTTTTGTCAGCCTTACCTGTAATAGGTTTCAGACCTGATATAATCCACTGCCACGATTGGCAGACAGGTTTAGTACCCGTATTTCTTAAAACTATGTTTAATGATAACTCTTTCTTCTGGGATATAAAGACAATTATGACTATCCATAATTTGCAATTCCAAGGAAAATGGGACTCTAAAACATTTAAACAATTAACAGGCATTAGAGAAGATTTATTCAAACCATATCAGCTTATGGAATATTGCGGCGAAACCAATATGCTTAAAGCCGGTATCTGCTGTGCAGATTATATCACGACAGTAAGCGATACTTATGCAGGAGAAATACAGTCACCGGAATACGGCGAAGGTCTTGACGCACTAATACGCAGTAAAAATTATGCACTTTGTGGAATTGTCAATGGTATTGATTATAATATTTATAATCCGGATAATGACAATGATATATTTGTAAAATATAATCAATATAACTTCAGAGAAAATAAGTATCATAATAAGCGTGGTCTTCAACACGAATTAGGTTTGCCTATTGACGAAAGTAAATTTGTTATAGCTATGGTTACAAGATTGTCAAATCAAAAAGGTCTTGATATAGTAGACTATGTATTTGATTACATTACTGATGACCATACACAATTTATTATACTTGGCACCGGTGAACAAAATTACGAAAATATGCTCAGACATAAACAATGGATTAACAATACACATGTGTCTTCAAATATTTTCTACTCAGATAATAGAGCTCATAAGATTTATGCAGGTGCAGACGCTATACTTATGCCTTCAAGATTTGAGCCTTGCGGACTTACACAGCTTATCGCATTAAGATATGGTACTGTTCCGATAGTAAGAGAAACCGGCGGTCTTAAAGATACTGTACAGCCTTATAACGAATATGACCAAACGGGTACAGGATTCTCATTCAGAAATTATGATTGTACTGAAATGCTTAATACTATTAATTATGCTAAACACGTTTACTTTAATTGTCGTGACGCTTGGAATAATATTATTCAGCGAGGAATGGGAATGGATTTCTCTTGGAGAAATTCAGCATACAGATACCAAGAACTTTATTATCGTTTAACATATTGATTTTCTGTATAAAAAAACACACCATACAAATTAATTGTATGGTGTTTGTTTTTTTATATATCTACTTTACTTATGACTGTCCCTTTATAATAAGTACTTAATATTTCCTTATAATCAGCACCTTGTTGTGCCATATATTCACCGCCCCACTGGCTCATACCTACACTATGACCATATCCGTAAACAGTAAATACAAATTTTTCCTGACTATAAACAACAGTAAAGTTCGCCGAACGCAATGATAATATATTCCTTATCTCCAAGCCTGTAAAAGTTTTATCGCCAACTGTTGCCTTTAACACCGTTCCGGCATTGGAACGACTGCTAATCTTTATCCAATCATTCATATTTGTACCAAAGTTTACAGTATAATTATTATTGAAAAGTTTTTTGAGTTCGTCTGCCGACAGTGATACACTTGTACAATACCCGTCTGTGAAAACATCTCCCGAACTCGCTACGGACTGCAAATATGGTAAAGATTGTGAAAATACATTTTCACTGCTTTCCGTTACTCCATACGATATTGCGTGATAGCAGGTTAAAGCCAAATCATTATCATAAACTAAAACTTCTCCTATCACTTTATCAACGGCATTCTTTACAATAGAAAAATTATTGTCATAATTATCTCCCCAACGCTCTTTTAAAAAACTTTCTGTCGCATAACTTTCCCCAACCGATAAATCACAAGAAAAATCTGCACCTTTTAAACTTTCTGTCGGATTTTGTTTTTCCTGTTCTCTCAATCGTGAGTAATATGTATATGAAGCTACCGCCTGTGCCTTTAACATCTCAGCATTAAATGTATATGGAATTTCCGCACACACTGCTCCATATATAAAATCTCTGTCTGATACTTCTACAATATTCTGTGTACTTGTATCAAGAATTTTAAAAGTATTACTACTGTTTAAATTTATTATTGGCACATCACTTTGCTCCTTATTATTTTCAGTTTCCGATAATTTTTCGGAATTTATAGTATCATCATTTTTTGCAACTTTTTCTCCTTCAACTTTCATTCCTATTGAAATCAATGGAACTGCCAACATAAATATCGACAAAATAACCCCCATATAAAATATCTTTTTCATAAATCAAGCCCCTTTCTGATTTTTTTTAATATTATCACTTGACATATAATATAATTTGTTCTAAAATATTACGGTATAAGCTATCTTTTAAATTGGTTGACATATATTAATTAACAAATACAATTTTTAAATTTTGCAAGTCATTCAATTAAACTATGCAAAATTTTAATAATTTACTTTTTAACCTTAATAGGAGGTGCGTTATAGTGACTACTGAAATGTTTATGTCAAACAGTGACCTATCCGCAATTTGTGAAAATTATAGGAAAAATAGTAAGATTGACCCTTCAGCCTTTGAAAAATATGGGGTAAAAAGAGGTCTTAGAAATCCCGATGGCACAGGAGTAATGGCAGGTCTTACACTTATTTGCAATGTTCACGGATATATAGTTGCAGACGGCGAGTTAATTCCTGATGAGGGAAAACTTACCTACCGTGGAATAGATATTAAAGATATTATAAATGGTTGTATCGCTGAAAAAAGATTTGGTTTTGAAGAAATTATATGGCTTTTACTTTCCGGTAAACTGCCTAATATTGACGAACTCAATTCTTTAAAAGAAATGATTGCAGAATCAAGGGATTTGCCTCAATACTTTGCCGAGGATATGATTATAAAAGCCCCTTCTAAGGATATAATGAATAAATTGGCTCGTTCTGTACTTGCACTCTATTCCTATGATGATAACCCAGATGATAATTCACTCGAAAATATTATGCGTCAGTCTATTGAACTTATTTCAAGACTTCCTACAATTATGACCTATGCTTATCAGGTTAAAAGAAGACATTTCGATAAGCAGAGTATGTTCTTTCACCCTGTTAATCCTTCATATAGTATCTCGGAATCTATTTTACATTCTTTGCGTCCGGATTGTAAATTTACTGATGAAGAGGCTAAACTGCTTGACTTATGCCTGATGCTTCACGCTGAACACGGCGGCGGTAATAATTCAACATTCGCAGCAAGAGTATTGTCATCGTCCGGTACGGATACATATTCGGCTATTGCTGCTGCTATCGGCTCTTTAAAAGGACCTCGTCACGGCGGCGCTAACAGACAAGTTGTTGAAATGATGAAGGTTATTAAAGAATATGTTAAGGACTGGAATGATGAGGACGAAATTCTTAACTGCTTAAAGAAAATTATAAACAAAGAAATTTGCGACAAAAGCGGTCTTATATACGGCTTAGGCCACGCAATTTATACATTGTCAGACCCAAGAGCCGTTATATTAAAGGAAAATGCAAAAAATCTTGCTATTACTAAGAATATGAATTCCGAATTCAATTTATATCAATTAGTCGAAAGACTTGCTCCACAAGCTTTCTATGAGGTTAAAGGAAGCAAAAAAACTATTTCCGCTAATGTTGACTTTTACTCCGGTTTCGTGTATAGTATGCTTGATATACCCGAAGAACTGTTTACACCATTGTTTGCAGTAGCTCGTATATCCGGCTGGTGTGCACACCGTATAGAAGAGATTCTCACGAATGGCAGAATTATTCGTCCTGCTTATCGTTCTATTGCACATCTGTCAAATTATCAGAATTTATCCGACAGAAAGTAAGAGGTGCGTTTTTTTGAAAGTTAAATATTCTTGGATACCATTTACATTGGTTTTACTTGCAGGTGCTGCGTTGAGAGTTTTTCAACTGGATTTATTTAATATCTTTAATGACGGTTTCTTTATAAGCACTGATATAGTATCAAATATTATGCTGCTTATAGTTGTTTTATTTTTCGTAGTAATGGCAATAGTCGCTGTATCAGATAAGCGTACACCTTATGAATTTTCCCCTTCAAAAAATATTCCGCTTGGAATAGTGGGATTATTGGTAGCATTTAGTATTTTTTGCAGTTGTACAGAACCACTAATCTCGTTCTCAAATAAAGTTGACAGCACCAAAAATGTTGTTTATATTACTTTTTCGTTTATTGCCGGTATAGTAATGACTTTGGAGGCTATCTCGTCAATAACAGGTAACAATATAATCAAAAAATTACCGGTGCTTGCGGTATTCCTGCCTGCTTGGAGTTGTATAAGACTTATCGTTATATTTATGAACTACACATCAATGGCTGTGTCAACTATTAATATGTTCGATTTAATTGCATTGATATTTATAACAGTATTTTTCTTTTATCAAGGTACTATATTTGCGGATATACCTCCGAAATCAGCACCAAAAAAACTTTTTGTTTATGGGATGCCGGCGATACTTTCCATTACTATATATGGAATTGAAAATATTTCAAATATATTTACGAATGTTGTAGGCAAAGAAACTTTAATGTTGGTTAATAATACAGTCGCAGTTGGTGGTATTAATAAACTCTTATATATATTCGGTTCGTTTATTGATATAATAATCGCAATTTATATACTTATTATTTTAATAGAAACATCTATAAGAGTTAAACCCGTTTTCGTTAAAGAAACATTGAAAGATGATATAGACACTACCGGTGATGAATATACCAATTTTATAAGACAAATGAGCAAAGACATTAAGGAAAATAAGAAAAATGACCCGCAAAATAACAATAATCCTGAATCAAAAAGTGATGAATAAATAACAAAAATTACTGTACTTAAAATAAGTACAGTAATTTTTATTATATTGGAATAATAACGATTTGCATACAAAAGTATATAACAACAAAATACATAAAGAAGAACTTTTGATTTTATCACAAAAACTACTTAAATCAAAATAATAATTATGTTAATACAACTTTCTTATATAAAAATAAAAATATTATATTCATATTGTAAGATTTGTGGTATAATATAGACGACTTTGATTACAGAAACTGGAAGTGTCAATATGAAAAAATTTTTTACTATATTATTGTGCAAAGCACTGCGATTTTTTGGAAAATTAATAGGCAAGGGCAGCAGTATGCCGGGTAAAATTGCTTTGAAATTTTGCCCCGATATATTAAAAAAAATTCAGTTGCCAAAATACATAATAGCTGTAACAGGCAGTAACGGAAAAACTTCAACCGTTGAAATGATAGCCCATATATTGCAAAAAAACGGGAAAAAAGTTGCTTGGAATAAAGAAGGTTCTAATCAAATTGAAGGTGTTACAACACTTATTCTAAATAGCTGTACATTAACCGGTAAAGTTAAATACGATATATTACTTATAGAGAGTGATGAACGCTTTGCAAAATATACATTCAAATATATAATACCTACACATTTCGTTATAACAAATTTGTATCGTGACCAGCTTACGAGAAACGGTCACTCAGAATGGGTTTATGATGCTATTAAGGAAAGTATTCACGATGAAACACAATTAATCCTTAATGCAGATGACCCTCTTGTATCAACTTTCGGATACGGGAAGGATAATGTTATATGGTTTGGTGCTGATAAACTCTCAACCGATACGGAAGAATTTGATGGGGTTTATAATGACGGCGTATATTGTCCAAATTGTAAATCACCTATGACCTATTCAACATACCACTATAATCATATAGGACACTATGAATGTAAAAATTGCGGTCACAAAAGAAACAATACCGCATTTACAATAAATTCCGCTGACCTCCAAAAAGGTGAAATCGTTATAAATGAAAAATATAATATTTCTATTGCTTTAAAGTCATTATATAATATCTACAATATATTATCGTCATTCACCGTTGCGTCAATTGTTGGTATAAATGAAAATGATATTGCGGACAGCATAAATAATTATATCCTAAAAAATGGCAGGGTTGTTACATTTACGCTTGGCAAAAGGCAAGGTACTCTACTTACTTCAAAACACGAAAATAGCATTTCTTACAATCAATCTATAAAACTTGCCTCAGATGATAAAGACGGCTGCGATGTTGTTATTATAGTTGATGCCGTAAGCAGAAAATATTTTACAAGTGATGTATCTTGGCTATGGGATATTGACTTTCATAAACTCAATAATCAAAGTATAAAGAAAATTATGCTTGTCGGAACTTATTGTAATGATTTAGCCGTTAGATTTTCTTATACCGATATAGACAATAGTAAAATAGAAATTATACAGGATATTGAAAAAGCCGTTGATATGCTGAATAATGACAGAAAAGAAAAAATCTATGTTATAACTTGTTTCTCAGATAAGGAAAAGTTTCTCAGCAAGGTAAAGGTGAATTAAAATTATGAAGATTTTACATTTATATTATGACTTAATGAACTTATACGGAGAATATGGTAATATATCCGCTATTACCCGTATATTAGAAAAAAGTAATCAGGAATACGAACTTGACAAATTAACTATAAATGATAATATTGATTTCAGTGCCTATGATTTTATATATATTGGTTCCGGTACAGAAAGAAATCAAAAAATAGCATTAAATGATTTTTATAAATATTCCGAAGAAATTAAAAATTATATCAGCAGCAATAAATTAATTCTTATGACAGGTAATTCTTTCGAGATGCTCGGTAAGGCAATAACTGATTGTAATAATAAAATGTATATGGGGTTGGGAGTTTTTGATTTTGTAACTATTGAACAAAATAAAAAGCGTTATACAAGTGATGCTATTTTTACTACCGAAATACAAGAAAATCCCCTTGTCGGATTTATTAATAAATGCAGCGAAATTAATGGTATAGAACTGCCTTTGTTTGATGTAAAAATGGGTATCGGAAACAATAATAATGACAATAAAGAAGGCTTACATCTTGCAAATTTATTTGCTACTCATCTGACAGGCCCTATATTGATAAAAAATCCATATTTCCTTGAATTTATCGCAAAAAGGTTATCAGAAAATACAAACAATTTTGAAGTATGTACGGATTATCTTAAATATGAATATTTGGCTTATGAAATAACCCTCAGAGAACTTAATAACAGATTTGAAAATAAATAATTTTGAATATATCTTGTATATATTACAAAGTTTTGATAATATATTAAATGGGACACTTAATTAACATAATTAAAAATGTATTGAACAGTGAATATTTTCCGCCGTTCAATACATAAGAATTAATTAAAATATAATTTAATTTTTTATATTATTTATTTTTTCTATTCTGCTTTCTGCCATTTGAATAAGTGTATAAAGTGACGAGGCTATATTAGGATATTCTGACATTATGCGTTCCCTCGTTATATGAAAATTACTGTCATTTGTTGTTGCTATCTTCTTAACTAAAATATCAATTTTTCCGTTAGAAAGACATTCCGATGCACTCACTAATGTTTTGTATAAATTTTTATCTACCGAAAATAATCCCTGTAAATTTTTGAGATTACCTGAATATAGTCTTCTGAATAAATTATAAAACAGAACCATTATGTAATTTGATATTTCATCATTTAGCTCTTTATTACTGTCTGTTTCCAAAAGACCATATATAATATTTATCGAATTAATAATAATTGCTTTATTTATTTTGTTCTCTATATATGTTTCACACGATGTATTACTATCATCATTTATATTATTATCTTCTTTAAGCATATTTAATATAGTTTCTGTTCTTTCTGATGTTTTTCCAAGAAGATAATCACAAGATACATCATAATAATCTGCTATACTTAAAAGAAAATCAAGTCCACATTCTCTGATACCCTTTTCATAATGAGATAACAATGCTTGTGAAATATTCAAATCAAGAGCTACTTGCTTTTGGCTAAGTCCTCTTTCTTTTCTTAATAATGTTATTATTCTGGCAAAATCATTTTTCACGAAATTCTCTCTCCCTTTTTCCATAACATACAAGGCTGTTATTAAACAATATGTAAATTATAAACCATTTACAACAGTTTGTAAAGCGATTTTTAATTTATTTCAGAAATTATAAGGAGTTTTTATTATGAAATCTTATCAAATATATTTAATCAGACACGGTATGACCTCTGAAACTTCATCAGGCTCATATATAGGAAGGACTGATGTCCCTTTATCCTTAAAAGGAATACAGCAAATTAAGAATAATATTTCTAAATTTGATTATCCATATATAGAGGCTCTATATAGCAGCCCCCTATCAAGATGTATTCAGACCTGTAATATAATTTATCCTGATATGTCACCTATAATATTAGACGGATTTTCCGAGTGCGACTTCGGAGATTGGGAGGGCAAAACAGCGTCCGACCTCGCTATGAATCCCGATTTTACTATGTGGCTGTCTAACTCTGATAAATATTCTCCTCCGAACGGCGAAAGTGGTTCTGATTTTGCAAGGAGAGTATGCAAAACCTTTGAACGCCTTGTTAATGATATTATAAAATCCGGTATTACAAGAATAGGTATAATGACACACGGTGGTGTAATTATGACATTACTCGCAATATACGGATTACCGCAAGCTCCTTCATATCAATGGCGAATGGACTCAGGATTTGGTTATAGTATGAGAATAACCCCTATGCTATGGTCAAGGGATAAAGTCGCAGAGGTTTATGAAAAAATACCTTATGAAAAAAAACTTGATGATGATAAAGACTAATTTTTATAATATTAACAAAAGTTGTTAATATAACTGTTCGTAGCATATTTGGATAATGCACCAAACTCCGACTTTGGAGATAGTGGGTTCGAGTCCCACCGAGCAGATTTATATTTTAATTTAAATTCAAAAATCTCTTAAATATATAAATTATATTTAAGAGATTTTTCATTATTTTACTTTTTTGAAGGACTGCAAGGGCTCCGCCCTTGAACCCGCAAGCCTTTTGAAAAAGGCTTGACCGAAAACTTTTACATTTGAAAAGTTAAAAGTTTTTGAGAGTTTTAAGAGAACTTTTTTCAAAAAGTTCTCTTAACGGGTCGAGGGCATAGCCCTCGTGGGGTGTGGGGCAAAGCCCCAAAGAGGTTCCGCCAAAGGCGGAACACTGCAAGGGCTCCGCCCTTGAACCCGCAAGCCTTTTGAAAAAGGCTTGACCGAAAACTTTTGCATTTAAAAGGTTAAAAGTTTTTGAGAGTTTTAAGAGAACTTTTTTCAAAAAGTTCTCTTAACGGGTCGAGGGCAGAGCCTTCGTGGGGTGTGGGGCAAAGCCCCAAAGAGGTTCCGCCAAAGGCGGAACACTGCAAGGGCTTCGCCCTTGAACCCGCAAGCCTTTTGAAAAAGGCTTGACCGAAAACTTTTACATTTGAAAAATTAAAAGTTTTTGAAAGTTTTAAGAGAACTTTTTTCAAAAAGTTCTCTTAACGGGTCGAGGGCAGAGCCTTCGTGGGGTGTGGGGCAAAGCCCCAAAGGCGGAACACCATATTCTCGGAAAAATTTCAAAAAAATTTCTGGTTTTTTACCATTTATTGTCATTTTTACCATTTTGGACAAAATGAATTTCATTTTGGTCTTTACTATTACCCCATATATTAGTTATAATATATATATGAAGTTTGCCACGAGGAGAGCCTTATGTATGACACGACAAGAATTTTTATCATATCCGTTGGGTAATATATTTACAATAACTTCTTTAATTTATGAGCAATTAAGATGTTTAGAACGCTCAAATCCCGGCTTCGACATACCAACAGAAAAAACTTTGTTAAGAAGATATAAAAAACTCCTTTTAAACTGCAGCGATAAATTCGGCTTTTTGCATTACGATACCTCATTATCAACCAAAAATCTATATGTAGATAAGTATTTTAACTATTATCTTTCTAAGTATCTTATAAAGGAACTTGCAGATAAAAAATCACCTGTTTATATGATGTACAGAAAAAAAGAATTAACACGAGATGATAAATTTCAGTTTGTCGAAAAAGCAGAAATATTTTTCAATGACGAGAGTGTAAGAGAAGATTTTATACCATATATGGTACTTGAACTCGACTTTATGGTGGGCAGATTATCAACGCATATGAATGAAGTTTGTGTAAAATATGTTACACGAATACAAGAAGCCTGCAATACTATCGCAAAAAGTAATACAAAAAATGAATTTGAAGCATATGCCGAAAGTATTATGCGAATGAACAAGTTTACAAAAGATTTAAGACAAATATGTAAAAGATTTGAACTCCAAGCCTCCGTAGAGGAAAAATAACTATTCTAAATATATCTATTAATTTCTGAGTACGAGTAAATTTATGATAAACATTCCCAGAAAGCTGGCAGTAACATACTGTCAGCTTTTCTAACTTTACAAACAGAAAAAACAGATACAAAAATTATGTATCTGTTTATACTATGAAATACTCTATACTATTTAATTTCGCTTTTTCGGAATATAAGCATAGATATAAGTGTAAATAAAATAATCTCTGCTACACCGGTTATTCCTACTATCCAAGCGGTATTTGTATGTATTATATTACAACTTGTTAATAAAAATGTCGGAAGCCATATATATCTTATATCAAGCCAGCTCAATGCCATTTGAACCATCGAATTTAAAATTTGTATAACATTAGGCAAAAGTAATGCTAATGCAAGCGGTATCGCAATAGACAATGAAACTCTCTTTGTCGTAAAAGATATAAAAGATGCAAATACCGATAATAAAACTACAAGTATTATATTTAAAACCTCTACGAGTAAACAGTCAGTAATAAATTGACCTAAACTTTTGCCCATATCGCCCCAGCCTGAAACAAATGTCGCTGTAATTGATAACATTACTTGATATACTATAAAAAGCACAACAGCCGAAAATGCACTGATAATTGTTTTAGAAATTACTATATAATTTCTGCTTATTCCCCTTGCAAGAATATTTTTCATACTTCCGCAAGAAAATTCATTCGTTACCACAAGTGCGGATATAATTATAACAAAAGGTGTAAATGCATCATTTTCGCCTATCTCAAATAAACAACCACTGCCTGTTAAATTCAAAGCATCTTTTATTGCCAAGAACATTTGTGATCTGCGTTCGTCCATCATAGATGCAAGCATATTAAACAAAACTTCTATTAATACTATCTGCAAAACTGCTATCACTGCCACCAATATAATAGATATAAGGAGATGTTTTGTTTTTTTCAATTTATAAAATTCAGACTTAAGTATATTAATCAACTTATATACCTCCCATTCTCTGAATAAAGTATTGTTCATAATCTTGTCTTACAATATTAACCAATCTTATATCAATATTATCCTCAAAGATAGCTCTTGTTACGATAGCCGTATCTTCTATATCATCATATACACGCAAAATTCCATTAGGTGCAATATCAATATGTTGTAAATTGAGTTTATTTTTCAAAGTTTCCATTGCCTTGACGGCGTCACTGCAGGAAATTATTATATGACTTTTACATTTTTGCTCTAATTCATCAGATGTAATTTCTTCAACAAGTTTTCCATTATTTATAATTCCATAACAAGTAGCTATTTTTTGTAATTCGCCTAATATATGACTTGATATAAGAACTGTTATTCCCTTATTATGATTTAATGTTAATATTAAATCTCTGACTTCCTTTATGCCTGCCGGGTCTAATCCGTTTATTGGTTCGTCCAATATTAAGAGTTCAGGATTACCTATTAGTGCTATTGCTATTCCCAAACGCTGACGCATACCCAAAGAAAAATTTCTTGCCTTTTTCTTTCCTGTATTATTAAGTTTTACTAACTCCAATATCTCCTTAATAGTCTTTTTTTCATCTTTAACATTGAGCAGCTTACAATATGCAATCAAATTTTCTTCTGCTGTTAATGTTTCATATAAAGCAGGACTTTCGATAAGGCTGCCTATTTTTGATTTATTGATATTAGTATCAGAACCAAATATCATATATTTGCCTGATGTCTGAGGTGTTAAACCAAGTAATAATCTTATTGTTGTAGTTTTACCGGCACCATTCTTACCTATAAATCCATAAATCTCGCCTTTTTTTACATTCATAGATACATTATCCACAACAGGAATACTTTTATATTTTTTAGTTAAATTTTGGGTAGTAATCGCATATTCGTCCATAAAAAATTCACCCTTTTTTGTCAAAATATTTACTTGGATTTATATGTTGTTCTTTTTAGGTACACGATATACTTCTTCCACACCTTCTTCCAAAGCTATACTAATTTCTTCCAAAGCGTTAATAGCGTCTTCTTCTGTCGGATATAATCCTATCATCGAATTAGAAGTACCTAACTCTACAAAAATAGCAAATTTTTGTTCCTTGTTTCCTCCATAGTTCTTCTCAACAAAAAATCTCTTTACTTTATCAACGGAGATTAAATTTTTCCCTGCTTGTGATAATATATACATTTAAAACACCTATCCTTTTTTGAATTATAGTAATATATAGTAAAATTTTATATTATTTGTTATATAAAGTCAATTAACACATAAATTTATTTTTGTAAATTTTATTTTAACAGACAGTAAAGAAACAGATTTTGACTTTTACAAAATCAAAATCTGTTTCTTCATATTTATTCAATTATTGAACTTAAATTTGATTTATCCGTTACTTTAATAAAGGGCATATCTTTTGAAAGTGTACGACAAATATCAAGTGTTTCATTATCTGTGCCACAATCTAAGCATATAATATTGTTCAACTTTGTACCGCTCCATTTTAAACGTGTTGCCACGCAGCGCACCGTAAATTCTATATCTTCATTGTGATTTTTTATAGGAATAATAATATTATATCTTGTATCCTTATCATCTTTGAAGATAAGTAATATAAGCTGTTTAACTAACCATACCATTCCCATTATAGCCAAAAACACCAATATAATTTCTCTTATATAATCCCACACCTTCACACACCCCCTATTAAGTATAATATGCAATATACAAAAAAGCAGTACCAAAAGAATTTTCAGAATTCTTATGATACTGCTTTCGCAAAATATTTACATTGTTATACTACTGGTGTAATTGTGCCATTATCAGCCATTTTTTGGGTATCCTCTATAATCTTATTAACATAATTCATAAAATTATATGTTGTATTAACACCCTGATAAATTACATTAACTTTCGTTGCTGAATCTGTTGCATAATATTCAATTACATCATCTTTTTTGCCTTCGACATTGTACGAAATAGTAATTGTTATTAAACTATCGCCCTTTGAATTGTTATCACTTTCTCCTTTATATCCTACTGATGTAATATTTTGAAAATATACTCTGAAATTTGTAATATCAAGTGTTTTATCGCCAATTTTTACTACTGTTGTTTCTTTTTCAACATTATCTTCAACTTTTATGGTAGTTTCAGTATCAAATTTATATTCTTTATCTTTTATATTTACTGTAACACTATCAACTTTTGACAGATACGGGGAAATAAGAGTTTCCGGCATAAAATCATTGTATTTCACCGTAACCCAAGGAAGTTTTTCGGAAGAAATTTTATATATTAATTTCTTATCTTTATTTAATAGATAACAGTTGCCTTCTTCATCAGGCTCACTTGCCATAAGTGTTATCTCATTTTTGTTATATGTAACGGTTAATTTTGAGTATGGTGTTAATAATCCGTATTCTTCAAGTGCCTTATCGTCAGGATTTACATAAACGACCTCACTTGCTATCAAATTCAAAACCGAATTTGCAATTTTAGTAGATGAAACATTATTAGCAGCCATATTAACAGGAGATACAATTTGATAGGATAGCGAACTTGTTTTATCAGTAATCGGAAGAAACTCTATTGAATCTGCCGTATCTTTAAATGCCGTTCCCGATAATACAAATTTATTTACAATGGCATCTTCGTCAGAAGCGGCTGCCTCAACTACTGTCGTATTAAATAATGATAATACATTCAATAAAAATCCGTCAAACGAAGATGTCGAACCTACGAATATTTCCTCTTTTTCATCAAACATAAAATATGTTTCTGAATCTCCGACAATATTATTTCCGACATAAATTGTATGTGTTTCACCATCATTAAATACAACCGTACAAGCGGCAACAGGATTTTCAAGTCCAAAATCAGCTTTATTATAGTTTTCTGCTCCATCTGATACTGTTTTTTTAACGGTATCGAGAGCTTTAACAGCAGCCGCATCTGTTGCAATCATATCCGGCTGACCTGATGCCAATTCTATATCTTCAAATCCTACAAGTGTATATATTGTATTTTGTGTGACGGTTTGTTCTTCTCCCGTTTCGGAATTTACAACTGTACTTGTTGGAGTTTCCGAAAGTATTGTGAACTCACCGTATTCATTCTTAATAGTCATACTTTTAATATCTGACGGCACTTTTGACAGCAATGTTACGGAAGTATCTTTATAACTGCTTGTATTTTCATCATCAGATGAATCAGGTAATAATGTAACAACCAATATTAATGCTGCAAGAATTAATATGGCTATTCCTGCTCCTATAATAATTTTAATTTGCTTTTTCATATATTATCTGTTCCTCCTGCGAGCCCATATAATAATACCCGTAACAATTATGATTACCGGCAAAAGTATCATAAAGAATATTCCGTAAGCATTTGCCTGTGATGTTGTAACAGTCATTTCTGAACCGGAAAGTGATTTTGCCTCAATACTTACAGCAATATCATCTCTGCCACTCAGTTTATATAGTAATTTCAGGTAATAATCTGAATTATTATATGGTGATGATAATATAGTTTCGCTTAATGATTCCGCTGAACCTATTACCAAAAGATTTGATGAATTAGACGAGCTGCTTTTTGTACTTAATGTGGCAACAGGTGTTTCATTTCCAAGCATAGCATCTTTCATAGACCAATTTTCATCTGCTGTACTTGGCTGAATACCTGATTTATCGGAGTATTTAAGTAAAGTAGTTGTTATTGAACTGTCCACTATTTCAATCGGTCTTGAATAAACAGAAATAACCGGTACATCAGGATATTTTAAATCAGCCGTATAGCTTTCATCATCGTATTTTGCAAGTACGAGGTCCATATATGTTGAACCTATAAGTCTTGTTGTATCGCCCTCGAAAGCTAAACCATCGCCTACTTTTACGCCCCATTCTTCACAAAAATCATCAAGATTTGGTGTTTCTACTGTAGTTATATTCGGAACATAAACAACGGTCTTTCCGTATTCTCCACTATTAACAAGAAATTCCGATAATTTTTCAATGGCTGATGAACCATAGTCTTTACTTGGAGGCAGTAAAACAACTATTCCTGTTTCTGCGTCTATATCATCTGTTAATAATGATATTTCCTCAACATCATAATTATTTTTCTTTAATAAATTTATAAAGTATTCATAATAACTTTTTGTGGAGAAATCTGTAACAACAGATACTTTAACACTTTCGTCTGAAACAACATTCAATAATGCAGATGTAATTGTTTCCTCTGCCTTTGACGATGTGATATAACTGCTGTAAGTATAATAATCTACATTTATATTAAATAAATCTTCAACTGTAAGGATTTTATACTTATCACCACAGCTAACAATAACATCTGTCTGAGCCAATTCATCATCAGGATAGTTATTTGCGATAGCAGGATTAGAAACTATATCAACATATTTTAACTTAATTTTATCGCAATATTGAGTATATTGTTTCATAATTTCATTGGCTTGTCTAAAATATCCGTCATTATCACAGCTTATAAATTCTTCTTCTTCAAGTAAAACTGTAATTTGAATATCCTTATCAATATGTGTAAGCAAATCTATTGAATTTTGCGATAATTCATAAGCCCCCGTTGCCGTAAAATCATAACTTAAAATCGGAAATCTTGATGATAGTTTATCAACCAACACATTTAATAAAACTGCAAATACTATAATTATAGCCGTTAAAGCTATTGCCAGACCACCACGCTTAAAAGCTCTTGTTGAAAATCTTTTTGTTTTCTTAGGTTGGTTTTGTTTGTCAGATTTTTTATTATCTTTTTTATCAGAATTTTCTTTTTTATTTTCATCTGAAACAATATCAGATTTTTTTTCATCAATTTCTTTTTGAATATCCGGCATATCCTCTTCAATTTTCTGATTTTCAATAATTTCATCTTCATTATTTGTGTTGTTTTTATTATTTTCACTCATATTGCAAGTACCTCCTTAACCCCATCTTCTCTTTTCAAGTACTCTTGCAGTTAGATATATAAAAATACCACTGATTGTAAGGAAGAATACTATATCTGATAGTGATATTATTCCATAAGTAAAATTATAATAATGCGACATAAAAGATAAGCCATATATAATATTGCTAATCCAGCTTATATTTACAAGTGATGCTATTGAATTAAGCATATATATAACCAATCCTACAAACATACCAAGCATTGCTGCTATTGCCTGACTTTCCGTAAGTGATGATATAAACATACCTATTGATATTAACGCAGCACCTAAAAGCAATATTCCAAGAATATTACAGAATATTACAGACCAAGCAGGTGTCGTAAAAAATGATATAACTACCGCAAATAATATAAATATTGCTATACCGATTGCAAAAACTACAACAGCAGATAAAAATTTACCAAATACTATTGATGATATATTAATAGGTGCAGTCAAATATGTTTGGTCGGATTTATGTTTTTTATCTTCCGAAAACAATTTCATTGTGAGTATAGGTATAAGAAATAATATTATTAAAAATAAGTTATAAAATACATATGTAAGTTCAGATGTCTGATAGCGTAAACAGTAGTTATAAAAAAATAACCCTGAAAAAAAGTAAAATATTGACAGTACAACATATCCTATCGCTGATGTAAAATATGAACCTATTTCTCTTTTTAAAATAGCAATCATTATTTTTTTCCTCCTTTTTGCTTTTTGGGAGTTTTAGCTTCCCTATTATCCGAATCACCTTCTGTAAGACGCAGGAATACATCTTCAAGTGATGAACCTACTGTTTCAAAACCTAAAATAATATAGTTTGCATCTACAATCGCTTTAAAAATATTTCGGCGAACATCTATATCAGGTAATGTTTCAACTATAAATTGATAACAACCTTTTTCAACCAAGCCTTTTTTCAGAACATCACTTACCCCATAGATATTCCTTAAAGATGTATAAATTCCCGTTTCATTCCCCTCAACAGTGAGTCGAAACTGGCGTTTACCGGATAATGATACCGCCAGATTATTAGTAAGGTCATCAGCAACAATTTTTCCTTGATTTATAACGAGAACTCTGTCACACGTAGCTTGTACCTCTGTTAATAAGTGAGATGACAATATAATTGTATGTTTTTTCCCAAGTGAACGAATAAGATTTCTTATTTCAATAATTTGCTTAGGGTCAAGACCAACTGTTGGTTCATCAAGAATTAAAACAGACGGATTTCCTAATAATGCTTGGGCAAATCCTACACGCTGCCTGTAACCTTTGGATAAATTTTTAATAATTCTGTGTGATACATCTGTAATTTTAACAAGTTCACAAATTTGTTCAATATGTTCTTTTTTAGGAAGTTTTACTTTCTTTAAATCAAACATAAAGCCAAGATAATCTATTACAGACATATCAATATAAAGCGGCGGTATTTCCGGAAGATAGCCTATTTTAGATTTAGCACCGTTAGGGTCTTCTAAAATTTCGCAGCCATCTATCGTAACCGTACCTGATGTAGACGATATGTAACCTGTAATAATGTTCATAGTAGTGGATTTACCTGCACCATTAGGGCCAAGAAATCCGAGGACTTCGCCGTCTTTTACTGTGAAACTAATATCATTCAGTGCATTTTGATTACCATATCGTTTCACAAGATTTTTAACCTCTATCACTTTTTAGTTCACTCTCCTTAGAAATATTGATTTGTTTATAGTTTGTTTATAAATGCGAACCATCACTTATCATTTTAGACAATAACTGTATTCATAATGTTAATAAATTGTGAACAAAACAGTAAAATCATAAATTTTTAGGAAATTTTCAGTGTATTATCACATATGTTTTTAAACCAAAAAAATAACTATCCAAAAGTACAATTTTTGATAAAAGAGAAACTCTTTATGAAAACTTTTACTTGCCAGATGTGCAATAAGGAACAACAAAAAGAATATTCAAGGTTATATATTGAAAAACTTAAAAAGAGTAAATGATATAAAAACATTCTAAATATTAAAATTAAGTCAATATCATAATAATATGAGTTCTGTTTGATAATAATATTCAATAGGAGGCTGGTATTAAATGGGATTTGACAAGATTAAAATTAAACAAATTTCTTTTATAATAATTTTAATATTTATAATGATTTTCCTAACTGTGAATATATCCAATGTTATAGGTTTGTTAGCTTTTATTTTTGATATAATAGCACCATTTTTAATAGGCTCTGCAATAGCCTTTATTATAAATATACCTATGACATTTCTCGAAAATAAATGGCTTAAACGCTGGAACGGCAAAATAAGTAAAAAATTTAAGCGACCGGTATGCTGTATATTATCTGTAATAATTATATTTATTGTATTAACCTTAATATCAGTACTTGTTGTATCCCAAATTAGAAAAACCTCCGCCGAACTTACCGAAACTATACCTATTTTTATAGAAAATTGTAAAAATAAATGTACTGAAATTATTGATAAAATACAAGATAAATTTCCATATATAAAAGATTTAATTTCTTCAATAAGCAATATGGATTTTATTAAAAATGGTGTGGTAAATATTATATCAAGAACTGCTTCTATGACCGGCAATATTACAGGCAATATAATAAGTACCATAGTAAAAATTACTGTGGCATTTGTATTTGCCATATACATTCTTTTACAAAAAGAAAAATTATGTTATCAGTTTAAATCTTTAATGTATGCCTTTTTATCACGAAAAATTTACCATAACATAATTAAAATTCTCAGACTTTTTTCAAATATAACACACAAGTTTATTTCAGGTCAATGTATAGAGGCTTTAATACTTGGAAGTATGTTCGTAATCACTATGTGGATATTGAGATTTCCTTATGCAATATTTATAGGTGTAGTGATAGCTTTTACAGCACTTATTCCGATAGTTGGTGCATTTATTGGTTGTGCAGTAGGAATATTCTTAATATTTATACAAAGTCCCGCAAAGGCATTTTGGTTTGTTATACTTTTTTTAGTATTACAGCAAATTGAAGGAAATTTCATATATCCAAAAGTTGTCGGAAATTCTGTCGGACTGCCATCAATATGGGTATTGGCAGCAATCACAATAGGAGGCAGTCTGATGGGCATTATTGGTATGCTTATATTTATACCAATAACTTCCACTTTATATACACTTTTACAAAAATCAGTTCATAAAAGAATTGCTCTGAAATTAGGTAAAATTAAATAGATAGGCTTTGCACTATACCACATAAGTACTCTGTCCTTAGTATACGAGCTTTTTTGAAAAGGTCTTAACAAAAAACTTTTGGAGAATTTTAAGAGAACTTCTTTCAAAAAGTTCTCTTAATAATTAAAAATTCTTAATTTTTTAAGTAAGAATTTCCAGGGGAGATTTTTTTCAAAAGAAATTCCACTGCTAAAAATTTAACCTAAATAGGCAAGAAGTCCCCCGCTTCTAAAGAGGTGGGATGAATTGCAGGTCAGCCGCAGGCTGACTT
>CANQPS010000014.1 GCA_947625785.1 uncultured Clostridia bacterium | reverse complement strand
GAAGAACTTCTGCGAGTGGAGATAGAATCCCTGCAAGGAGAGGATTTTGATGTTTCGCTTACGGGGTTTGACGAAAAAGAACTTGCGGACCTGTTCGGCAGCGATACCGACAGCGATGCGAAAGATGATGATTACGACCTGTCAGCCGCTTTGGAAAAGGCGGCTTTTGTTATGCGTGGTGATATCTGGACGGTCGGCAGACACAAGCTGATGTGCGGCGACGCCACAAGCGCAGATGATGTTTCCGCTCTTATGGGAGATGTCAAAGCAAATCTCATTCTTACGGATCCGCCTTACGGAGTTTCGTTCACATCTTCGAGCGGCTTAAAAATACAGAATGATTCAATCAAGGGCGAGGAATTTTACAACTTCCTGCTTTCGGCATTTAAGAATATGTCTGATCACCTCGAAAAAGGCGGCTCGGCTTATGTGTTTCACGCTGACACCGAGGGACTTAACTTCCACAAGGCATTCATTGACGCAGGCTTTCACCTCGCAGGCTGCTGTATCTGGGTGAAAGATAGTCTGGTGCTCGGACGCTCCGACTATCAATGGCAGCATGAACCAGTCCTTTATGGCTTTTTACAAAATGGAAAGCACTACTGGAGCAAGAATGCAGGCAGAAGTCAGACTACCATCTGGAATTTCGATAAGCCGAAGAAGAATAAGAACCATCCGACTTCAAAGCCACTTGACCTGCTTGCTTATCCGATTGGAAATTCAAGTCAGGAAAATGCAATCGTCATTGATACCTTTGGTGGCAGTGGTTCAACGCTCATGACCTGTGAGCATACGAACCGCATTTGTTACACGATGGAACTTGACGAAAAATATGCGTCTGTAATCCTGCACAGGTATGTTGAGGATACGGGAAATGCGGATGGTGTGTATGTGGTGCGGAACGGTGAGAAGATACCCTACTCCGAACTTGTGAAAGAGGTGGAGGGCAATGAGTAAACCCGCACTTCATGTTGTTTCACTCAGCGGCGGCAAGGATTCAACGGCAATGCTGCTCCGTATGCTTGAAGAAAATATGCCTGTGGATATAGTTCTTTTCTGCGATACCGGGCCTGAGTTCCCTCAGCTTTATGGGCATATCCGAAAAGTCGAGAAAAACACGGGAATTAAAGTTACGACAGTACGCAGCGAGTACACCTTTGAGTATCTGTTTTCCGAAAAACCTATCAAGCGAAAGAAACCCGAACTTCAAGGCAAACTCGGATACAGTTGGGCAGGACCGCTGATGCGGTGGTGTACCAATCTTCTCAAGACCGTACCTCGTGAGAAATATCTGCGTAAACTGAACGATGAATACGACCTTGTCGAGTATGTCGGGATCGCCGCCGATGAAACGGAACGTGTCACACGCCATTGCAACAGCCGACCGAACGTTCGTCTGCCGCTTGTGGAATGGGGCATGACTGAGGCTGACTGTCTTGCTTACTGCAAGGAGCGCGGCTACGATTGGGGCGGTCTGTATGATAAGTTTGGGAGGGTATCCTGTTGGTGCTGTCCTTTACAGCTGTTTGGTGAACTGCGGACTCTCTATTCGGATTTTCCCGAACTTTGGGCGCAGCTTAGAAAATGGGACGATATGACTTGGCGCACTTTCAAGAAGTACAATACATTATATACAGTTTCACTCAAAGCCCCCGAAAATCCCAGTAAATAGCGACTTTTCAAGCATTTTAATCGTCAGATTTTCTTGTGCTTTCCCTGCTGATTTTAGGTGATTTTAGCTCGTTTGATTAGCTAAAAATTAGCAGGACAAATGAAATTAGGGTGAATATTCAATAGGCACTTTTTCTGTTATTTTCTTTTAAAATTTTCCATAATATCATTTCGGTTTATTTGTTATAGCATAAAAAAGCAAAAGTCAAGCCGCAAGGATAGCTTGACTTTTGCTTTTTTAACCTAAATAGGCAAGAAGTGCCCCGCTTCTAAAGCGGTGGGATGAATTGCCGGTCAGCCGCAGGCTGACTTTTTCTTGACATTATGAAATTACAGTGATATACTAAAATCAGATGAAATCGAAATAAGCCTGTATTACAATAGAGCGATAACCAAGCCGTAATACAGAGAATTACGAAAGGAGAACGGATTAGAGGTAATCATTCCTCTATGATAAGGGATTCTGACAAATTGACCTCTTTTTTCCGTAATCAGTCGGGATGTAACATGTGCCAAGCAAGACGATAGCAAGCAAATTTGTCATAACCGTGGGACACACGGGGTTAGCTCGTCGATACTGTACAGACTACTGTACTTGAGCGAGAAGCCCCCCGCCTCTAAGCGAAGCGTAGGCGGCGGGAGTATGTCACTTCATTGTTAATTGTCACTCCCTCGATCGGTCTGCCGTGCGGATGACAAAATACAAGATTGTAGTCTGCGAATTCATCTCCATACAGAGCCTTATATTCTTCAATTTCAGCTTTTCTCTGTTTGAGCATTTCTGCAACGGTAGTTGGAATAAACACTCTGCGGGTACTTGTCTTTGTTTTGGGTTCTTTCAGTACCAATGCGGTATTCTTCATTGCTCTGACAGCAGGAAATATGAATACTACGCCTTTATTGTTAAGAGTTTCAGAGCTTCACGGTTTACACGCTGTAATTCCTTGTTGACAAATAGAAAAGCCTTTCCGGATTTAATGCTCTCGTCGCTGACATCAATACAGTCCCATGTTAAACCAAGCATTTCTCCCATACGCAAAGAACAGGCAAAAGCTAAGTTTAAGGCTAATCGGAGAATATCATTATTACATAGTTCAATTGCCCTAAAAAGAGTGTCTGCGTCCCATATATCACGAGTTTTGTGTTCTTCCTTTGGGAGCGTTGCATTGAGACAAGGATTTTTAGACATCAATTCCCATTTTACCGCCTGATTAAATGCACTTCTAAGCAGCTTATGAACCTCCCTAACAATATGGCAGGATAGATATTCATTTCTTATCCCATTTTGAATAGATCCTGCATTGCTGCCAAAGTTGTAGAGATAAATTTCCCCACGCTTCACTTTTTCTGTATTCTGTATTTGCATATCATTGACCTCCCATTTCCAAGATTTAGTGAATGAGAAATCTTTTATCCGGATTAAAAATCCCCCTTCACTAATTTGGAATTAGTCAGCCAAATGACAACCTATTTTCAGAAAAATTCCTAAAATATTTTTTCACTTTCTTTACGCTATATTTAAGTGTTCTATTTTATGAAATAGAAAAAGCGTACCCGTTTTAAAAAACGAGTACGCAATTTTTTATTTAGTGATTTTTTCAATCTTACAAGTATGTCGTTTATCGTCCTTGTTGTAATTGATCCCGACAAGTAAAATTTCTCCGGAATAATCTTTCAGACATTCTGCATACTTTTTTTGCTTTATCTGATCTATTGCAGTTTCTGCCGATCTATCCCACTTTAACTCAACTATAAACGCCGAAGCCCGACAATTGCTTCTCGGTACAAATACTAAATCTGCAAACCCGTCTCCGCTTGGCAGTTCACGATACATCGCATAATCTTTTTTGGCAGAATAATATGCAAGGGAAAGTACGCATGACAGTGAATTTTCATTATTATATTGAAGAATGGATGTATTTTCACGGTGTACTTGTTCTATTATCATTGCGACTTTTTCTTCATTGCAGTTAAGAGTTGCTGTCAGAAGTTCATCTGAAATTCTTATTGCTTTCATAACTTCTTCCCAACCGCCGTCCTCAATGGAATTGATAAATTCCCGTTGCACCTCACTATTGGGAATCCATACTGTTTTCGTGCCAAAATCGAATGTCAGATAACCGAGATGAACCAACAATGTTAAAACATCATCCGCACTGTTAAATGTGGTCATATCGTTTTGAAATTTATCCGGATTCATCGGCAGGTGTTCACCGGCAATCAATCTTTTTACAATTTCCTTTAATCCGAAACTATTTATTTGAATATATTTTTTAAGCGATTCATAGGTTTCTGTTTTTGTCCAATAATTATCAAAATCACGGCTCATCATTGCCATTACCACAGAACGAGGATTATAAACCGACAGTCCCTTTAAATCATATCCATCATACCAACGTTTTGTTTCCTCAAATGACATTCCGTATTTTTCGCATAAGGCTTTTACTTCTTGTTCCGTAAAGCCTGTAAATTCTGCTAAAGCCATTTGGTTTGTCATTGAATACTCATCAAACATATTGAGTGCTGAATGATCGCCGTACTTTTTAATTGGCAGTATACCGGTCATATAAACAAGCGCTGCATACGGCTGATTTTTAAGTAAATTCCTCAAAAATTTAAGATACGCTTCCTGTGCGGCTTTATCTTCTTTGTGTTCCCTGAAAATACAATCCCACTCGTCAATTATGAAAATAAAGGGAATTTTTGTTGTATTAAATATTGTTGCAAACACTTTTTCCAATGTTTTACGGCTTGGCATCCGGACATCCGGAAATGAACTTAGCAGTTCCTCCATTACATCGTCCTTAATAAACTGCACCATTTCTTGAACATTTTCAGCTTCATCCATAAATTGTGGAATGCTCAAATGAATAACATTGTATTTATTCAGGTGCTTTTCAAAAGAATCAGCCTTTACAATTTTCAAGTTGCTGAACAATTCTCTTGAATCACAGCCACGGCTATAATATGCTGTCAGCATATTGGCTGCCATTGACTTTCCGAATCTTCTTGGGCGGCTTACGCAAATGTACTTTTGCTCTCCAAACAAAATCTTATTTGTATACCCAATTAGATTAGTTTTATCAACATATATCTGCGAATGATTCACAGCATTATAAAAATCAGTATTATCCGGATTTAAATAAATTCCCATGACTGCACCTCCGATCTTATATTATGAGTATATCATTTTTTTCACTTTGAAATCAAGTGTAATTTGCTGTATTTGCATAGTATTGACCTTACATTGCTTTTCCTTGTTCAGCAGACAGCAGCATAAACTGCATATAAGGTCATATATAAGCCGCAATATTCCTGTGTGGAATAAGCATTTTTTGATTTTTTATGAATCACCTCTGATAATGTTATAGATTCATATTCACTGCTCATCACAAGCAGTGTAATTATTTTTGAGTTATATTTATTTACAATACAGAAATAATTTCTTAACCATATTTCCATTGCTATATGTATTTTGACGGTATTTTCAGATCACCATGTTATTAAGGAGATGCTATTGTGTGTAAAGTTAATATTTTGATTAAAGCAGCTGTAACTTAACTTATGGTATAGCTGTTATTTTATTACTGTTTCATTATTTCATCAGCCAGTTCAATTAAATATTTTGAAACGTACTCCTTATCCTTCCTTTCAGGCGGGATCTTATGAATGCAGCGTTCAAGAGCATTAAATGCTGTAGAGATGATGGTGCTTTCTTCGCAGATATAAAATCCGTCATCACGCATCTGCATCAGAAAGCCGCCTTCCAGACACCAACAATTCATATTAGGAAGCATAAGATTATCTTTTTCTGATACAAGAGCAATATTAAAGTCAGAATTTTCCATAAGAATTTCAGCAAGTGTTTTCAGTTCGTTTGCAAAGTATTCTTTTTTTATATTTATTTCTTTGCCGCAAGCAAGCGTAAGGCTGTTGCTTCCGATAACTTCTTTTTCAGCATTTTCAATGAGTTCTTCTATATGAAAGATAAAATATTTCTTTTTGAGAACCGAATCTTCATTGTTAATTCCCGAATGATGCCTGAAAAATCCGTTAAGTTCAAGTACTTGTGCAAACAGTTCAGAGTTTTCGTCAATATTATTTTCCTTAAGCACATCGCTTATGTTATGAACATTTGTTGCGATCATTGCGGGAGTCGGAAGAAAAGCATAAAAGTCTTTTTTTATACTTAGACTATG
Source organism: uncultured Clostridia bacterium (assembly GCA_947625785.1). Lineage (GTDB taxonomy): Bacteria > Bacillota > Clostridia > Oscillospirales > Acutalibacteraceae > CANQPS01. Next base: position 69,370 of record CANQPS010000014.1, on the reverse strand, counting down.
TATGTTTAAAATTTTATCAGGCAGTGAAAATGGTTCGGATTTGTTAAATAACGGTATACTTCTTTCCGTAAATTCCTTAGCTACCTCATAATGATTCATTACTATTTCTTTGTCTTTAAATACCATTGTTGTCATTTTAAAAATATTTGAAAACATTCCTATAATTGACAATATATGGTTATACAGAATAATTGATAATCCGACAATAGGTTCATCATAATACTGAACATAATACCATCTTACATTTTTGTTAAAGATAATTGAAATGCAGGAATCAAAAAACTTGTGAAAATTTTCCTTGGACGAGGAATATCTTATAACAAATACAGCATGATATCCACGATTAAGAAGTTTGATGAGTCTGTTTGTGAAGTTTTTGGAAAATTCCGAATCGATCCATATCCACTTAAAAGCAAGCGTATCAATAAATGTAAGGTTACCGGTTTCTGTCTTTTCAATTGAATCAAACAATTTCATGATTGCTTCTTGCTGACCTTTAATGCCGCTGAAAAAAACTATAGGAATTGTTTTAAGATTTCCCATAAGAATATTTGACTCGTTTTTTATATTGCCGCAAAGTGCATATTTCAGCATTGATTCAATATTATTTTTATCCAATATTTTTTCATAAGGATACAGTTCCGTCAATACCTTTTTCAGCGTTGAATAACAATTATTTTCATCATAATTCATTATAAACGAAACGACATCATTAAAGTAGACCGACTCCTCATTGATCTGTCTTTGACCTGATTTCCATTTACTTATCAGACTTGAATCAACGTGAATGAATTTTGCCATCAGAGAAGTCTTGATATTCAGATAATTTACTATATAACCAAATGTTGACATATTCCTTGATTTCACATTTATCACCTCATATAAAAAAGGCGCCGTACAAAACTGTACAGCACCTTTGCTTTTTTATAATTGTACCATATGTACAATTATTTGTCAATGAAACAGTATTGACAAATCGTAAAATTTGTTGATTTTCATTTTTTTTGTCTGCTATAATTAAGACAGTTACAGAGAAAGTAAATCCGGATTTTAATTCTCAGACAGTAACTGACGTTATAAAAAATAATTGTTAGAGAGGTATGTTATTATGGCTGAGAATAAAGATTTTAAATTTGTTGATCATTATGAATTTGATGAGGAACTTTTAAAGAAGGCTTTTGCTGAGGCAAGAGAAGTATATAAAGAGCGTGGATTCATGCGTAAGATGGGATTCGGTAAGGCTCCTGCAATTACTACAGTTGATATGGCTAAGGCTTGGATGAGCGAAGGTCACCCGTTTACGTGCAATCACTCTGAAGAAGTTTGTGCAGAGGCTCTCAAGGTTCTTGAAGCAGGAAGAAAATCAGGTGTTCCGATTTTTCACACAACTACAGGTTTCCTTGGCAAAAATCAGATGGATCTTCCGAGATGGGATGAAAAAATTCCGCTTAACACTCTTGATATTAACAGTGAATGGATGGAGATAGACCCTAAGATCAAACCTCTTCTGGAAGAACCGGTTATACATAAGAAGTTTGCTTCCAACTTCTTTGGCACACACCTTGCTCAGACGCTTAATTTCCTTGGTGTAGATACTCTTATTGTTATGGGCGCTACAGCTTGTGCCTGCGTAAGATATACAGTTATGGATTCCACAGGCTACGGATTCAAGACGATCGTTCCTGAAGGAACAGTTGGTGACAGAGTTCCCGGTGTTGTTGAATGGAACCTTTTTGATATGGAAGCTAAGTTCTGTGATGTTGTTCCTGTTGACGAAGTTGTTAAATATCTTGAAGGTATTGATCCTTCTGTTTACACAAAACACGAAAGACAGCTGGACAAGTAATAATTACAGATAATCATTAAAAAATTTTAGCATACAATGGCGTCTCATATTTTTGCAGAGAATGCCACTATCTGCTTTTTCTATAAGGAGTGAGCATTGATGAAAAGAATTGGTGTTGACGTAGGCGGTACGTTTACTGACTTTATTTATGTTGATGATGACGGAAAAATAGAGGTTTATAAAACTTCAACAACTCCTCATGATCCTTCAATAGGTATGATGGAAGGTATTAACGCTATCTGTGATAAGCTTGAGATCCCGCATGGTGAAATTCAGGAAATCTTCCATGGTACAACAATTGCCACAAATATGGTTCTTGAACACAAGGGATGCAGAGCAGGTATGATCACAACAAAGGGTTACAGAGATATCATTCATATCGCCCGTCATAAAAGACCTACTAACTTTTCTATTGTTGAAGATATTCCGTGGCAGAAATACCCTGTTGCCAAAAGACGTGACAGATATGGAGTTACAGAACGTGTTATTGCTCCGACAGGTGAAGAACTTGTACCTCTCAATGAGGATGAGGTAAGAAGTGCTGTAAGAAAGATGAAAGAAGAAAAAATCGAAGCTATATCTGTATGCTTTCTTTTCTCATTCTTAAATCCTGCGCATGAACAGCGTGTAAAGGAGATCATAAAAGAAGAATATCCTGATGTTTACATTTCACTCAGCAGCGAGGTTCTTCCGCAGTTCAGAGAATATGAAAGATTTACAACAACAGCGTTGAATTCGTATATTGGACCTACAACTTCAAGATATATAAAACAGCTTGAAAAAACTCTTAAAGAACAGGGATATACGGCAAAAGTACATCTTATGCAGTCCTTCGGCGGTGTTGCTTCAGCTCAAGCTGCTCAGGAAAAGCCTGTAAATCTTCTTCTTTCAGGTCCTGTCGGCGGTGTTCTTGGTGCGATATGGACAACAAAACTTACTGATATAAACAATGTAATTACACTTGACATCGGAGGAACATCAGCAGATATTTCAGTTCTTGCTGATTTAAAGCCCAGCATGAAACATATCCTTGATACTAAAGTAGGCGGATATTCTGCAATGGTTCCTATGATTGATGTAGGTACGATCGGAGCAGGCGGCGGTTCGATGGCTTATATTGATGAGGGCGGATTCTTCAGAGTAGGTCCTCAGAGTGCAGGCGCTGTTCCGGGACCTGCCTGCTATGACAGAGGCGGTACAGATCCTACTGTTTCAGATGCTAATATTATTCTTGGAAGACTTGGTACAAAGCTTCTCGGCGGACGTATGGAAATCAAGCCCGAACTTGCTGAAAAGGCTATTATGACTAAGATCGGTGAACCGCTTGGACAGACTCTTGACGAAGCAGCGCTTGGCATTATTGATGTAATGAACAATAATATGATCCAGGAAATCGAAATGGAAAGTGTAAGACGTGGTTTTGACCCTCGTGAGTTTGCCCTCTTTGCGTGCGGCGGCGCCGGATCACTTCACGCTTGCTCGGTTGCAAGAGAACTCGGTATGAAGAATGTTATTATTCCTGTAAATCCCGGTGCATTATGTGCTGTAGGTCTTGTTAATACAGACCTTATGTATGATTTCTCCAAGACAGAAATGCAGCTTTCCACAAAAGTTGATTACAGTATTCTTACAGATGATTTTGCCGAATTGGAAAAAGAAGCTCATGACAAGCTTGTTGAAGATAATATGTCAGAGGATGATATTACAATTATTCGTTATGCCGACTGTCGTTACGAAGGTCAGGGCTATGAAATGAGAGTTCCTGTTATCGGCGGTGAAGTAACAGAAGATACAATTGAAAAACTCAAGGAATCATTCCATCAGATCCACAAGCAGCAGTTCGGTCGTTCATACAGGAACGTTGCTGTTGAAATTGTTAATATTCGTGTTGTCGGTACAGGCAGCATAGAAGAGCTTGAACCGATCAAGATCGAGATCGGAAATGGTGATGTTGAAAGAGCAGTAACCGATACAAGAAATGTTACATTCAAGATTGAAGGAAAGCCTGTACACTTTGAAACAAAGGTATATGACAGAGCTAAGTTTAAGGCTGGAGATATAATTTTGGGACCTGCAATTATAAATCAGATGGATACAACTATTGTTGTTGAACCTGACTGCGTAGGTAAGGTCAATGAATACGGTATCATCGTAATTGATATCAATGCTTGAGTAAACTGTATGGAAAGGAATGATAAATATGGCTAAGATGATCGAAGGATTAAATATTCCAAGAGTAGAGGTCGATCCTGTAACTTTACAGGTTTTGGGCGGCTCGTTTAAAATGATCGCTCAGGAAATGGGTATGGTATTGTACAGAATGTCATATTCAAGTATCGTTAGAGAATCAGAGGATATAGGCTGTGGTATAATTGATATCACAGGAAGACAGCTTTGTGAAAGTGAAAGTACACCTATGCACGTTGGCTCTATAGGAGGCAATGTAAAGGGCATTCTTACAAGATGGAAACTCGAAGATATTCATGAGGGTGACGTTTTTATTCATAATCATCCATACTATGGTACATCACATTCACCTGACCTTCATATTTGTATCCCTATTTTTTATAAAGGTAAGCTTATAAGCTTTTCATGTGTTCAGGCACATTTGCTTGATAATGGTTCGCATACTCCCGGCATGGATGTTTTTGCAAGAGATATTTATGCTGAAACGAGAATTTACTATGCAATTAAGCTCTATGAAAAAGGACAGAAGAATGAGCAGTTATGGAGAATGATCCTTGATAATGTCCGTACTCCTTCAATGAATGAAAATGACCTGAAAGCTATGATCGCTTCTGCAAAGCACGGCATTGTAAGATTTACAGAGCTTCTTGATAAATACGGAATGGAAACAGTTTATTCGGCAATTGAGGACTGGATGGATTATTCTGAAAGAATGCTCAGAAATGCTATCGCAAAAGTCCCTGACGGAACATATTATGCGGAAGGATATCTTGATGATGACGGCGTAAATCTTGACAAGCACTTAAAGGTCTGCACAACAACTACCATCAAAGGCGATGAAGTTACAATTGACCTTACAGGAAGTGCAGATGAGGTTTATACAGCGTTCAATGCATCATTTGAGGGTACGACAATGACGTCTATCAGCTACATTATGCACGCCTTGTTCCTTGATGATGCTGTTTATCAGCAGTATATCCCTCAAAATGACGGTATGAGAAGACCTGTTAAGGTTATTGCTCCGAAGGGATGTATTTTCAATCCGAATTTCCCCCGTGCATCATTCTCAAGATTCAATCAAGCAAATCTTTTGGCTGACTGCGTAATGCGTTTACTTGCTGATGTAATGCCTGAAAGAGTTTCCGCAGGTACAAGCGCTCATATTCACTTTGTAAGCTATAACGGCTTTGATAAAAACAAGGATGAATACTGGGTATATCTTGAAGTTGATGAGGGTTCATACGGCGGCCGTTACGGCAAAGATGCCATTGACTCATGTGATGCCCTTGTTGCTAATACAAGAAACGTTCCGATCGAGGAGATCGAGTGGCACTATCCACTTCGTATTGAACGCTATGAACTCAATCCTGAGCTTGTTGCTCCGGGTAAGTGGAGAGGCGGTTTAGGTATCATAAGAGAAACAAGATTCCTTTCAGAAGGTACTGTAACCTGTGAAGGTGACAGACATATTGAAGCACCGAAGGGTATTTTCGGAGGAAGTGACGGTCATTCTGCAAGCATGACTAAAAATCCAGGCTCAGACAATGCAGTTTCTCTTCCTTCAAAACTTTCAGATGAAGAATTTAATGTAAATGATATACTTCAGATCCGTACTCCCTGCGGCGGATATGGAGATCCTTTTGAAAGAGATCCCGAGCTTGTTCTCAGCGATGTTCTTGATGACTTCACAACAATTGAAGATGCAAAGGATTCTTACGGAGTAATTATTGACCCGATTACAATGAAGGTCAATTATTCAGCCACAGCAGAGGCAAGAAAGGTAAAATAAGCAGTCTTCTATCCCTTAAAAAATTGAGAACGTCTGCTCATTAAGCAGCAGACGTCCTCTTAAATTTATAAGGAAGTGATAATTATGAAAGAAAAAAATAAGGCTTTGAATAATGCACTTATTTCAGATGATGTAATACCTGTTACTTCAAGAAAAAGGACTTTGTCAGGATTAGGATTTGCCAACATTTGGGTAGGTATGGCTATTGTAATTTCTGTTTTCAGCTTTGGCGCAAGCGGCATTGAAAAGATGGGAGTCATAGGTGTTGCTTCAGCTACATTTGTTGCTAATCTGATTATAGCAGCAATAGGAAGTCTTACGGGTGATATCGGTGTAGAACATGGTTTATCATTTGCAACATATCTGAGAGCACCGTTTGGAATAAAGGGTGTACATATTCCTGCTGTGGTACGAGGCATAATCGCATCATGCTGGTTCGGAATAAATACGTATATAGGTTCAACAGCCATAAACTATTTTACAATTGCGTTATTTGGTATAGATAACTGGTTTTTATGGTTTGTAATATTTGCTGCTTTGCAAATTATAAATACAATGTTCGGCTTAAAGGCAATTGACAAATTTTCTTCAATTGCAGCTCCATGTATCATCCTTATTACCTGCTGGATGTTCTATAAAGTAAACAACATTGCTGCTTTGCAGAATTTTTCGATTTTAGGTTACCATCCTGCACAGCCGTCTGCAAGTTACTGGTTTGTTACCATGAGTTCAAATATGGGTATGTGGGCAGCACTTGCGGCTGATATTCCGAATATGACAAGAAGTTTGAAAGCACCAATGGGTGAAAAAAGCTGGTTTAAGAGAAATAAAAACAACTGGATCCCACAGTTTGCAACACTTCCGATAATTGAAGCTTTTATAGCTGTGATCGGTGCGATTTCATATAAAACAACAGGGAACTGGAATCCTGTTGAAGTTATTCAGGGACAGGCAAAGGGTGTAACTCTTGTTATTCTGCTCGTTATGGTTATACTTGCACAATGGTCAACAAATACAGCAGCTAACCTTGTGCCGCCTGCAATGTGTTTTACAAATGCAGGTGCAAGGTGGAATCTTCCATATAAGGCTGCGGTTATCATTGCAGGTCTTATCGGCTGTCTTGTTCAGCCCTGGAATATACTAAATCAGCTTTATACATATCTCGGATATTTCGGCTCGATCCTTTCTGCAATTGCAGGTATTATGATTGCTGATTATTATATAATCAGAAAAAGAAGATTAAACGTTCAGGAGCTATTCAAAAGCGACGGACAGTATAAATACAGCGGCGGCTTTAATGTATGCGGACTTATCGCATTGATGGTTGGTACTGTTTTTGCAAATATTATTTCGAGTTTCGGATATTTTATTGGTTTTCCTTTAGGATTTATCATATATCTTGTATTAATGAAAACATGGTACATTAAAAAATATCCGCAGAAAGAAATTACTTCTGAATTTTCTGACGAATATCTTGGCGTTTCTGCTAATAAAGATTGGATTATTCCGGGATATGAAAAACAGGCCGGTTATGAGATAATTCCGTCTATTGAATCTGATATTGATGTTACGCAATATTCAGGCGGTAAGGAATATGAAGAAAAAACCGGTGAAAAACTTATTATCACATTCGGCAGACAGTATGGAAGCCGAGGCAGAGAGCTTGCTCGTATTTTAGGTAAAAAGCTGGATATTCCGGTATATGATGAAGATATGATAAAATATGCCTCAATGGAACTTGGACTTACTGAAAAAGAAATAAGAAAAGGAGAAGAAACTCCTAGAAAAGAGCTTCTTCACGCTTTGACATCGGGCACAATGTATGCTGCTAAAGAATATGATGCTTCAACAACAGACAGAATGTTTCTTATTCAGTCGAATATTATTCTCCAGCTTGCAAAAATGTCACCTTGTATTTTTGTCGGAAGATGTTCTAACTATGTTCTGAATAAAGAAGGCATCAATACAATTGATATATTTGTTTCTGCAAATTCTGAAGACAGAATAAAACATGTAGCACAAAGAGAGAATATGTCTGAATCAGAGGCTAAATCGTTTATATACAAAAAGGAAAAGAACAGAGAATACTATTTCAATTATTATTCATCATATGTATGGGGTGACCCACAATATTATGATTTATGCGTTAATACAAGCTCAATGGGACTTGATAATCTTGCTGAACATATTTCAGCATTTATTAACGTAACTGTTTAAGCCGTTTCCGTAAAATTATGCCTATATAAAAAGCAGGAACCCGAAACAAATTTAGGGTTCCTGCTGTAATTTATTGACAATTATTTGTAATGAAATAAAAAATAAAAAATATAAAGGAGCTGATATTATTAAAAATTCGGTTTGTATAATTGTTGCAGGGATACTCTGGGGAATAATTTCTTTATTTGTAAGGGTACTTCAGGAAATCGGCTTTAATTCAATGGAAATCGTCTGTATAAGAGTAACGATATCTGCAATTCTGATGGTGCTGCTGATCCTTGTCAAAGATAAATCAAAACTTAAAATTAAAATAAAAGACATTCCCCTTTTTATAGGAACGGGAGTTTGCAGCATAGTTTTCTTTAATCTGTGCTATTTTGAAGCGATAAATGTTATTGGCGGTTCGTCACTGCCTGCATTACTGCTTTATACTGCTCCGATTTTTGTTATGATTATATCACTGTTTCTATTCAAGGAAAAAATCACAAAAAAGAAAATTATTTCTCTTATTATGACATTTGTCGGATTGATGTTGGTAACAGGTGTTTTATCTTCATCAGATAATATTTCTTACAAAGCGGTTTTACTTGGTCTCGGTGCAGGATTGGGATATGCTTTGTATAGTATTTTCGGGAAGTACCTTGTGGATAAATATGATTCGCTGACAATTACTGCATATACTTTTATCATTGCATCAGTATTTGCAATACCAATTTCAAAAATAACGAATAATATTTCACTTATGTTTTCATTTAAGGCAATAATTTCAGGGATCGCTCTTGCTTTGATATGTACAGTTCTGCCATTTTTGCTGTACACGATCGGACTTAAAAAAACAGAGGCAGGAAAAGCCGCTGTTTTTGCAACTATTGAGCCGTTTGTAGCTGCAATAGTCGGATTATTATTTTTTAATGAAAGCTTAACAATAGAAAAGATCGTTGGTATGCTTCTTATTTTATCAGCAATTATTATTCTTAATCTTAATAAAAAGAATATCTGAATTCATGTCCTGTCAGTTCTGAGAAAATCAGACTGATGGTGTATAATAAAACTTGACACAATCCTACCATGTGAAGCAACCGTTCGAAAGGTTATGGAGCAGATTGGACTTATCCACAAGCCTCGCAGGAAACCGAACGGAATCACTAAAGCTGACCGTGAAGCACGCAAGTCTGACGATTTTCTAAAGCGTGATTTTAGTGCTGAGAAGCCTCTTGAGAAAGCAGTAACCGACATCAGTGAGCTCAAAGCCAAAGATGGAAAAATCTATGTTTCAGCAATATTTGACTGTTTTGATTTAATGCCGCTGGGGCTTGTCATTGAAGATAATATGAGGGCTTTGCTTTGCTGTCATACCATTGAAAATGCAAAAAAGGCTTATCCGGATATTTCGGGGTGCATAATACACTCTGATAGAGGAAGTCAGTATACAAGTGCGGAATATCGTGCTGTAATACAAAGATACGGAATAATTCAAAGCATGAACAGTGCCGGCGGCAGATGTCATGACAATGCACGGTGTGAAAGTATGTGGGCAAGAATGAAAGAGGAGCTGTTTTACAGCCGCAGCGATAAGTCTGATAATTACACGATGTCAGAATTGAAAACAATAATTTGGAGATATTATATGAGCTATTGGGCAAACAGAAGAATTTGTACTGCAAACGGTGGTCTGCCTCCGGCTATCAAGAGAAAGCACTACTACGAAAGTTTGAGCATTGCTGCTTGAAATTTGTTCGAGGAAAATGTGTCAAGGGTTATTGATAATTTCAGTATGTCAATATTGATTTCTCCTGCTCCTTTCTTTTGCATTAGAGCCATATACATACGCTCTCTACCGTAGCAGTCGTTATACTTATCCTCGTTATGTATTTTCATCATTTCTTTCGCAAGCGGTTCGTATTTCCATGGATTATCCCTGCAAGCAAGGTAGTCATAAAATGCTGATCTGCTAACCTCCAAGGCTCTGCAATAAAAGCTGATCTTCCCGGTGATTCTGCCGTCGTCGGTCTTCAATGCAATGAACTTTAATCGCTCTATTTTCCCGACTTCCGACGGCTCGCAGCGAAAAAAGCGGAAGCCTCCTCCAGAAACTCATTCAGCTCTTCTAACTCTCGGTTTTTCTTTTCCAGTTCTTTTATTCGCTTATTTGCTGCTTGCAGCTGCTGTGCAAGATTCAGCGACTCCTCGGGAGTGCGAGTTCCTGATCCTGTGTCTATTTCTCCTGCTCTTGCTTTACCCATCCATGTTCCTAATGTTCCTTTCGGAACACCCAACTCCTTGGCAGCCGCTGTGTTTCCTATTTCTTTTGCAAGCTTTACAGCCTGCTTCTTAAATTCCTCATCATACTGTTTTCCTGTTCCCATTTTTGACACTCTGCTTCTTATTTTAATATACTTTGATTGTTTGGATTGTGTCAAGTTTTATTATACACCATCAGTGCGGTGTATCTTCGACCTTGCTCTGCAAGACTACGGCGGCAGAGCCATCGGGACGATACTGAAAAACGAACAGGTGCTTTGTCCGTCCTACCGTTATGCAGAGCTGGGATACAACTGCATAAAGCCCGTTCGGGACAAGTATGTGTGGCCGGAGCAAACGATTCGTAAGATGCTGCATGACCGAGCCTATACCGGAGCCATCGTAGGCAACAAGCATCCCACCGTATCATTCGAATTGAAAAAGCGGATTCGGAGCGAACCAGAGAATCTGGTGATCGTGGAAGGAATACACGAGCCGATCATCGACAAGGAAACCTTTGAAACGGTGCAGCGAACCATCTCTGTGCGGCATCAGAATGTCGACCTCATTCCCAAGGGCATTCTAAACGGATATCTGAAGTGTGCCGATTGTGGAAAATCCATTACGTGCAACAGTAAGAAAAAAGGGAAAAACCGAGAATTCTACTGCTGCCGTACCTATCGGAACAACGGACGGGAATACTGCACCCACCATTTCCTGCCGAGCAAAGAAGCACAGGAAACCATCCTGCAGGACATTCGGGAAAAGGCGAATCTGGCACTTCGGGACGACGGGAAACTGCTTCGGGAACTGTGCGCTATGGCTGCGCACAGGAAAACAGCCGATCGCAAGGAACTGGAAAGGCAGATTTTTTAAATAGCATCAAATTCGCCTGTTTGCAAGAAATGACGTATAATCTGACAAGGGGATTTCCAATTCAAAGGGTGCATAGGGAAGTTATTATATTTTCTGCTGTGAACAGCTAATTGCTTTTCAAAATCTTCAAACGAGTAGAAAGAGTGTGTTGCATAGAAGTATTCATTGTCTTTTCTATTTGACCGCTCCACCTTACCATTGTGTCTTGGAGCGTAGGGCTTGATCAGCTTGTGTCTTATTCCCTTTTCTTTGAGGTATACCTCAAAGAGTGTCATATCTTTTGGATTTTTACTGCCGCCAAACCTCTTGGTAAACTCAAAACCGTTGTCAGTCTGAACACACTCGATATTAAAAGGAAATGCCTTGAGCCATATGCTCAAGAAAAACTTTTGAAGAATATGTGTTCTGCTCTTTAAAAGCCTCAATATATCTGAACCGGGAGTATTCATCAATGGCTGTATATTGATAGAACTTCTCTCCTTTAGCATCACCTACAATACAAGCAGTTGGTACAACTTTGACATCTACCTGTACTCTTTGTCCCGGATACAGCATTTTCTCATAAGGCTTTGTAATGTATTTTGGGTTCGGAGGTGTTTGGCGAGGTTCTCCGAACTTCCGGAGCATACGGTAAAGTCCTGTTATGCTTCTTTTATATCCTCTTAATCGCAGCTTGACCCAGAATACTACAAGTCCTGCGTGAGGATTTCTTTTCCTCATATCCTTTATCAGCTTTATTTCTTCCTCTGTATGCTGTTTAGGATGATATTTTGGTCTATGTGAACGATCTGCCAGCGATTGAGGGGTCCCGTCATATCTTCTTTTCCAGAAATAAATATATTGACGAGTAACATCATATTTAATTACTGCCTTTGTCACTCCATGCTTCTCAGAATATTTGATTAGGAATTGACGAAACTTCATCTTTTGTGTTACAGTATTCATATCAAATAGGTTCTCCTTTGTTATGTTTTTTGTGGTAAATTAACTGTAACACAGGTTCTTCCTATTTGCTATCTTTTTTTATAACTGTAACATATCAATTGTAATCCTACAATGATATATATTGAAAAAGGAATTTCTATATTGACATAGAACAATATGTGTTATATAATTTAGTATATATGTAAAAGCTATACTTTTGTACAGTGATTAAGCATTAATTATATATTTGGAGGAATAAATAAAATGTCAGACGCTAAGATTTTTTATCAAGAAGATTGTAACCTATCTTTATTAGATGGCAAAACTATTGCTATTATAGGTTATGGTAGCCAAGGTCACGCTCACGCTTTAAACTTAAAGGATTCAGGTTGTAATGTAATAATCGGTCTTTATGAAGGTTCAAAGTCTTGGGCTAAGGCTGAAAAACAAGGATTTGAGGTTTATACAGCAGCAGAAGCAGCTAAAAAAGCTGATATAATTATGATTCTTATTAATGATGAGAAACAAGCTGCTATGTATAAGAAAGACATTGAGCCAAACCTTGAAGCCGGTAATATGCTGATGTTTGCTCACGGTTTTGCTATTCATTTTAATCAAATAATTCCACCTAAGGACGTAGATGTTACTATGATTGCTCCTAAGGGACCGGGTCATACAGTTCGTTCAGAATATCAAGCAGGTAAAGGTGTACCTTGTCTTGTTGCCGTTGCACAAGATGCTACCGGTAAAGCACAAGATATAGCACTTGCTTACGCTTTGGGTATTGGCGGTGCGAGAGCCGGTGTCCTTGAAACAACATTCCGTACTGAAACAGAAACAGACTTATTTGGTGAACAAGCTGTTCTTTGCGGTGGTGTTTGTGCGTTAATGCAGGCAGGTTTTGAAACACTCTGCGAGGCAGGTTATGACCCAAGAAATGCTTATTTTGAATGTATCCACGAAATGAAGTTAATAGTTGATTTAATATATCAGTCAGGTTTTGCGGGAATGAGATATTCTATTTCAAATACAGCTGAGTATGGTGATTATATCACAGGTCCAAAGATTATTACAGAGGACACTAAGAAGGCTATGAAGAAGGTTCTTCAAGATATTCAAGATGGTACATTTGCAAAGGATTTCTTATTAGATATGTCAGCAGCAGGCGGACAAGCTCACTTTAAGGCTCTTAGAAAGCGTGCTTCTGAGCATCCGGCAGAGGCCGTTGGTGAAGAAATCCGTAAGCTTTATAGCTGGAATAACGAGGAAGATAAGTTAATTAACAACTAATCTTTATAATATATTAATTATGCCGATTGACTTTTATAAAGTTAATCGGCTTTTGTTATTTTTATTAAAATATTATTTTTGATGTTTAAATATTTGGGGCATATCTTCCATAAAATCTTCCACCGCATTTAGTGCTTTATTAGCTTTTCTTTGCATCTTTTTATTATTTTTTATTTTACAGCAGCACATAGCTCCAAATATCATACCTATTATTATACTTAATATTATGCATTTCATAGCACATATAACAGATTTACACATTTTAATAACTCCTTATTTATATAATTAATGTTTATATATAGTATTATCATCTTTAATTGATATACTATTGTAATATTATGGAAATAAAAAATTAATATATTGTAAATATAAATAAAAATATGTAGTTTTTTTATAAAAAATATGATACAATAGTAGTACTTAATGAAAGGAGTTAATAAAAATGGGATTAATTAAAGCCGCTCTTGGAGCATTTAACGGAACTATGGCAGACCAATGGAAAGAATTTATTTATTGTGAGGCATTAAGCAGTGATGTCCTTGTTGTAAAAGGCAAAAAAAGAATAACAAAACGCTCTTCAAATACTCACGGAAACGATAATATTATTTCTAATGGTTCAGGAATAGCTGTTGCTGATGGTCAATGTATGATTATTGTCGAGCAGGGAAAGATAGTTGAGGTATGTGCCGAGCCTGGTGAATATACTTATAACACTTCGTCAGAACCGAGCATTTTTACCGGCAGTTTGGGAGAAGGCATTAAACAAACTTTCAGAACAATAGGTCGTAGATTTACTTATGGCGGTGATACAGGCAAAGACCAAAGAGTTTATTACTTTAATACAAAAGAATTAGTTGATAATAAATTTGGTACAGCTAATCCAATACCGTTTAGGGTAGTAGATAGAAATATTGGTCTTGATATAGATGTATCCGTACGCTGCAATGGTGTTTATTCCTATAAAATAGTAAATCCATTATTATTCTATACCAATGTTTGTGGTAATGTTGAAAGAGAATACACAAGAGCAGACATTGACAGACAGTTAAAAACAGAGTTTGTAAGTGCCTTACAACCTGCATTTGCAAAAATTTCGGGATTGCAGGTTCGTCCAAGCGACTTACCGTCACACGCCGAGGAATTAGCCGAAGCTATAAACGAGGCCTTAACAAAAAAATGGACTGAATTAAGAGGTCTTGCAGTTGTATCTGTTGCGTTAAATCCTATAACTCTGCCGGAAGAAGACGCAAATATGATTAAACAGGCACAACACGCAGCTATATTGCGTGACCCTACTATGGCTGCTGCTACATTGGTGGGAGCTCAATCTGATGCTATGAGAGCAGCTGCAAATAATAAAAATGGTGCTGCTGTCGGATTTATGGGAATGAATATGGCAAGCCAAATGGGTGGTATGAATGCACAAAATCTGTACCAGATGGGACAACAGCAACAAGTTAATAATAATTTTAATAATTTTAATAACAATAGTAATGCAAATACTTGGATATGTCAGTGCGGTTCACAAAATACAGGAAAGTTTTGTATGAATTGCGGAAGGCAGAAACCGTTACCTGTACAAAATAACAACTCTCAATGGACTTGTATTTGTGGTACGGTTAATAGCGGAAAATTTTGTATGAATTGCGGTAAAAGCAAACCGGCATCTTCAACTGTGTATAGATGCGATAAATGTGGTTGGCAGCCTTCCGACCCTTCAAATCCGCCAAAGTTCTGTCCAAATTGTGGTGACCCTTTTGATTCAAATGATATTCAATAAAATATTAATATAGAAGTTTTTAAGAGCGTTAAGAGAATTTTTAATTTTTATCATTTATAATATTTAGTAATTTCTTGTAATATTTTAAACCGTGTTGTATAATATCATTTGCAAAATTATATTAACGGGGGTAAAAGTAATTATGGCAATTTTAAATATTGTTATGGTTGAGCCTGAAATTCCTCAAAATACAGGTAATGTAGCAAGAACGTGTGCCGCAACGGGTGCAAGATTACATCTTGTTAAACCGCTTGGCTTTAAAATTGATGATAAACAATTAAAAAGAGCAGGTCTTGATTACTGGCATTTTCTTGATATAACTTATTATGAAAATCTTGATGACTTTTTTGAAAAAACTAAGAATGGTAAGTACTATTTTTTCTCTACAAAAGCCAATCAAAAATATACCGATATAAGTTATCCGGATAATTGTTATCTGTTATTCGGAAAAGAAACGGCTGGCTTACCGGAAAAATTACTCCACGATAATCCTGATACAACAGTAAGAATACCTATGATAGATGAAGCAAGAAGTTTAAATTTGTCTAATTCTGTGGCTATCGCCGTTTATGAAACTCTAAGACAATGGAATTTTCCGGAACTTTTAGAAAAGGGAAGATTAAGAGAATATGAATGGTAATTATCTGTAATACTGTTTATATAAGGTTCATAAAAATAAAATTTTTTAATTTTAATAGCGAAATACTGGCTTACTAATGCAGTTTTATGTGAAAACTGTAAAATAAATACAAATATGTATTGAAAAATAACAATTTTTGTTATAGAATAGTATTGGTATAAGTTTATTATATGAACGAAAAAAATTATAAATCGAAAGGATTGTTTCAACAATGAATTATCTTAACAAGAAAACTGTCGAAGATATTGATGTTGCAGGAAAAAAAGTTCTTGTTCGCTGCGATTTCAATGTACCATTTGATGCTGAGGGCAATATTTCAGACCCTAAGCGCATAAACGAGGCTCTTAAAACTATTAAGTATCTCGTTGATAATAATGCAAAGGTTATCCTTTGTTCACATCTTGGTCGTCCAAAGGGCGAATTTAATATGAAGTATTCACTTGCCCCTGTTGCTGCTTATCTTTCAAAGGCTCTCGGCAAAGAAGTTAAAATGGCTGCTGATGTAGTAGGCGAGAGTGCTCAAAGCATTTCTGCATCTTTACAAGATGGCGAAGTTGCTCTTATCGAAAATGTTCGTTTCCATAAGGAAGAAGAAAAAAATGATCCGGAATTTTCAAAGAAATTAGCTTCACTTGCTGAAATATATGTAAATGATGCATTTGGCACAGCTCATAGAGCACACGCTTCAACAGCCGGTGTTGCTGATTACTTGCCATCAGTTTGTGGTTATCTTATTCAAAAAGAAATATCAATTATGGGCGGTGCTTTAACAGAACCAAAGCGTCCGTTTGTTGCTATTCTCGGTGGTGCCAAGGTTTCAGACAAAATTGGAGTTATTACAAATCTTATAGAAAAAGTTGATACTCTTATTATTGGTGGAGGTATGGCTTATACATTCCTTAAGGCTCTTGGTTATCCAATCGGTACATCAATATGCGAGAACGATAAAGTTGAACTTGCTAAGGATATTATGGCCAAAGCTAAGGAAAAGGGTGTTAAATTCCTAATCCCAAGCGATAATAAAGTTGCTGATAAATATGCAGCAGATGCAAATTTCCAAATTGTTGATTCTGATGCTATTCCTGACGGTTGGATGGGACTTGATATAGGCCCTAAGACTGAGGCTGTTTATGCTGAGGCTGTAAAAAATGCAGGCACAGTTGTTTGGAACGGACCTATGGGTGTTTCAGAATGGGAAAACTTTGCAAGTGGTACTATCGCTGTTGCAAAGGCTGTTGCTGAAAGTGATGCAATCTCGATTATTGGCGGCGGCGACTCTGCTGCTGCTGTTGAAAATCTTGGCTTTGCAGACAAGATGACTCACATCTCAACAGGTGGTGGTGCTTCTCTTGAATTTTTAGAGGGTAAAGTACTTCCGGGTATTGCTTGCCTAAACGATAAATAATTTTCTGATAAATTAGGGCAAGATAACTATATCTTGCCCTATAATTATATTACATTAAAAAAGAGGTATTTATAGGTATGAATAAGAAATTAAGACAAGCTGTTATTGCTGGTAATTGGAAAATGAATAAAACTCGTCCTGAGGCAAAGGCTCTTATCGAAGAATTAAAGCCAATAGCTGAGAAGGCTGCTTGTGGAGTTGTTATTTGTGTACCATACACAAATCTTGAAACTGCTGTCGCTCTCACAGCAGGTACTAATATAAAAGTTGGTGCTGAAAATTGCCACTTTGAAAAAAGTGGTGCTTTTACCGGTGAGGTTTCTGCTGATATGCTCAAAGAAGTAGGAGTAGAATATGTAATTATCGGACATAGCGAACGCCGTCAATACTTTGGTGAAACAGATGTAACTGTAAATAAAAGAACAAAAGCTGCACTTGCTGCAGGATTAAATGTTATCGTTTGTGTTGGAGAAATGCTTGACGAAAGAGAAAAAGGAATTACAGATGAAATCGTTGCTATGCAAACAAAAGTTGCATTACTTGGAGTAACTGCTGAGCAATTAAAGAATGTTATTATTGCTTATGAACCTGTATGGGCTATCGGTACAGGTAAAACTGCAAGTGCGGAACAAGCAAATGAGGTTTGTTCTTTAATTCGTGCGACAGTTGCAAAACTTTATACACAGGCTGATGCTGATGCCCTTACAATTCAATACGGCGGTTCTATGAATCCTAAAAATGCTGCTGAATTACTTGCTCAACCTGATGTTGACGGTGGACTTATTGGCGGTGCATCATTAAAAGCTAATGATTTTGGTGTACTTCTCGAAGCTGCAAGTATATAATTATAGAGATTTTATAGCTGATAAGCTCTTTGTTTAGGTTTATCAGCTATTATTGTGCAAATAATAAATATAAAAATTCAGAAGGAGTTTATAATACTATGAAAAAACCTTTAATTCTTATGATACTTGATGGTTTTGGCTGTGCCGGAAAAGATGGAAATGCTATATATGCAGCTAAAAAGCCAAATTTAGACAAACTTTTCAGTGAAAATCCTATTACCCAAATAGGTGCATCGGGTATGAATGTTGGTTTACCGGATGGTCAGATGGGTAACAGCGAAGTCGGTCATACAAATATGGGTGCCGGCAGGGTTGTTTATCAAGAACTTACAAGAATTACGAAATCTATTAAAGATGGTACTTTTTTTGAAAATGAAGCTCTTGTAAATGCAGTTGACAGTGCCATTAACAATAATAAGGCATTACATTTAATTGGTTTACTTTCAGATGGCGGAGTTCATAGCCATAATACACATCTTTATGCACTTGTTGAACTTGCTAAGAAAAAAGGTCTTAATAAAGTTTATATTCACGCATTACTCGATGGCCGTGATGTTCCGCCTACAAGTGCAAAAGATTTTGTTGCGGATTGTGTTGATGAGTTAAATAAAATCGGTGTTGGTAAAATAGCTACTGTTATGGGACGCTACTATGCTATGGACAGAGATAATCGTTGGGAGCGTGTGGAGCGTGCATATTCTGCTATGGTATATGGTGAAGGCGTACAATGTGATAATCCTGTAAAAGCTATCGAGGAATCTTATGCAAATGAAGTTACAGATGAATTTTTATTGCCAACGGTTTGTGAAAAAGACGGAACGATTAGTGAAGGTGATTCCGTAATATTCTTTAATTTCCGTCCTGATAGAGCAAGAGAAATTACTCGTAGTTTTGTTGACAAGGATTTTTCGGGCTTTAAGCGTAAAAATGGATTTTTCCCTCTTAATTATGTTTGTATGACACAATATGACGCTACAATGCCTAATGTGAATGTTGCATTTAAGCCTCAATCACTTAAAAATACGCTTGGCGAATATCTCGCTGAAAATAATATGAAACAACTTAGAATTGCTGAAACAGAAAAATATGCACATGTGACATTTTTCTTTAATGGCGGCGTAGAAACAATTTCAGATGGGGAAGATAGGATACTTGTAAAATCTCCGCAAGTTGCAACATATGACTTACAACCGGAAATGAGTGCATATGAGGTTACTGATAAGTGCGTAGAACAAATTGAAAGCGGCAAATATGATGTCATTATTCTTAATTTTGCTAACTGTGATATGGTAGGACACACAGGTGTATTTGATGCGGCTGTTAAGGCTGTTGAGGCAGTCGATAAGTGTGTAGGCAGAATTACAGATGCTATTGCTAAAATGGGTGGCGTATCACTTATTACAGCAGACCACGGTAATGCTGATAAAATGTTTGAAGATGATGGTTCGCCTTTTACCGCACATACAACAAATCCTGTTCCATTCTGCGTAGTTGGTTACCCTTGCGAACTGCGTGAAGGTGGTAAACTCGCTGATATTGCACCGACAATTTTACAAATTATGGGATTACCTCAGCCAAAAGAAATGGACGGAGTTTCACTTATAAAATAATTAATTCTTAAATGAACTTTAAAAGCGTTACTATATTAAAATATAGTAACGCTTTTTAGTTATAAAATTAAACCTTTTCCGGTTCCGGATATGTTATATCAAAAGTTTCAACGGTAATGGTTTTTATAATTTGTGGATTAATAGGAGCGTCTTTGAAATTAGTTTCACATTCTGCGATTTTATTTACAATTTCCAAACCTTCAATAACTTTTCCGAAACTTGCATATAAGCCGTCTAAATGAGGTGCCGGTCTGTGCATAATAAAAAATTGTGAACCGGCAGAATCCATTAATTGACTTCTTGCCATTGATAAGACACCCTCAGTATGTTTTAGTTCGTTTTTAAAGCCATTTTTTGAAAATTCACCCTTGATATGATATCCGGGTCCGCCTGTTCCCGTACCTAATGGGCAGCCCCCCTGTATCATAAAGCCGTAAATTACTCTATGGAATTTTAAGCCGTTATAGAAGCCCTTATTAACCAAGCTGATAAAATTATTTACAGTGTTAGGAGCAATTTCGGGATATAATTCGGCTTTGATAATATCTCCGTTTTCCATTGTAATTGTCACTATCGGGTTTTGAATACTCATTTAATAAATCCTCCAAAAGTTATTTCTAAGTATTTATTCAATACCTGTACTTATTCTATTATAAAATTAATGGATTGTAAAGATTAAATTGAATAGGCTTTCTATTAGGTTTAAAAAGAAATGTTAATTTTCTAACCAAGGAATATTAGATTAAAAATATTTTTTAAAATGGTATTGACAATTAGAGAATATGACGCTATAATAGTGTTGTCAGAATAAATAACTCTAATAACAAAAGTAGTCTTAAAAACTAAAATATTGTAATAGAAATATTTTTAAATAAACTGTTGACATTTAGAGTAAATAATGCTATAATAGTTTTATTAGAGTAAATAACTCTAAAGAATAGAGATTGCAAATAAAGGAGGCAAACCTTTATGAAAAAAAGAATAAAAACTATTATTCTGTCGATTTTTTTGATAATTAGTATTTTTTCTTTGAGTGCAATACCATTATATAATCACTTTAATACATCAAAGGAAAAAACAACAGTTGTTCCAAGTAATCTTGTTTCTGCCAAATCGGATTATATATCCGAAAAATTTAGTAATCAAGATAGTGAACAAGAAAATATTGTTGAAAATTCTATTAGTTTTGCTGCACCTGTAAATAATCAGTCACAGGTAAATGCCGATGTATTATATTTACATAGTAAAAGTGAAAGTGATAATTCACCATTTCAAGTAGAGAATATGTTTCCGGGTGATAAGATAACGAAATATTATTGTGTTCGTGTTTCTCATAATAATACGGTAACAGTAAGATACCACGCCGATATAAAAAACGGCTATGAAAAACTATCCGAAGTATTAAAGTGCAAAGTAGTACTTTTAACGACAGGTGAAGCCCTCTATGACGGGCTTATGAAAGATATGCCAAAGTCACTTGATTACAAAATTGATACTGATAGTTCTGTTGTGAGCGAGGCATATTATGAAATCACTGTTTACCTCGATACAAGTGTGGGAAATGATTATCAATTACAAGGACTTTCTGCTGATTTCAGATGGTGGGTTGAAGAAATTGGTAATTTAGATGCTCCTGAAACGGGCGACGAGAATAGTATTAAGATTTTAGTTGCTTTAGTTGCAATGTCAGGTGCTATGTTATTATTAATAATCCTTTTATCAAAAAAAGAGCGAAGGAGGATAATAAAATGAAAATAATCAGAAAATTACAGTTAGGTGTTTTCACGATATTAATACTTTCCATTTGCTTTTGCATAACAAGTTTTGCGTTGGTATATGCTGATGTATCAGTTGAAAATAATTTGTTTCAGACCGGTACGGTAAAAATTAACCTCAATGACGGAAAGGCAATTATAAATGAGCAGGAATATATATTTGAACCGGGAATGACGGTAGAGAAAGAATTCTTTATAGAAAACCAAAGCACTTGGGACGTTTATTACAGGGTATATTTTGATAATATAAAAGGAGAACAACTTGCAGATATATTGGACGCAGATATTTTTTATGAGGATAAATTATTGTTTTCCGGAAAAATATCGGAGCTAACAAAAGTGAATGTACCGGCGGCAGATGATGAGTTATTGATAAAGGAGAAAAGATATTTAAAGATAAGGATACATTTTCCGGAAGAAGTAGGCAACGAGGCACAAAATCTAACAATATCGTTTGATATAGCCGCACAGGCAGTACAAACCAAGAATAATCCTGACAAATTATTCGATTAATTTGAGGGAAAGGAACTATTGTTATGAAAAATGGTTTGGTTAAAATAAAAAATATAATAAGTTGGGTTATTTTTGGAATAGCAGCTATAATGATGATATTTACACTGGTATCAGTGTTGACATTTAATAGAATGGATAGAAGTATTTTTGGATATAAGGCATTTGTGGTAATGTCGGATTCGATGAGTGCTACTGATTTCAAGGCAGGAGATTTAATTTTATCGAAAGAAGTAGACCCTTCGACATTGCAGGAGGGCGATATAATTTCGTTTCAGTCGACCAATCCTGACGACAGCTATGGCAAGGTGATTACCCATAAAATTCGTTCGGTAACAAAGGATAAAGATGGTTTGCCGTGTTTTGTGACATATGGTACAACAACTAATACTGATGACGAAAACCCTGTTTATTATAATTTCGTTATGGGAAAATATAAGATAAGATTTGCAGGAATTGGAAAATTCTTTTTATTTCTCAAAACTACACCGGGATATATAATTTGTATATTTGTTCCGTTTTTACTATTGATTATTATACAAGGAATAAGCAATGTTGTGTTATTCAGAAAATATAAAAGAGAACAGATGGAGCAGATTAATGCTGAAAAACAGCAGCTCAGTGAACAGTTGGCAGAAGCTCAAAAAATGTTAGATGAGTTATTGCTTAAAAAGGAGAAACAGGAAAAACAAGAAGATGTATCCCAAAGCAAATCTCAATAGCCTCAATAATGCCCACAAGGATTGTGGGCGGTAATCAAAGGGTATAAACAGCCCGAAATATTTAGTTGAGGAATGGTTGTTTATATCCTTTGATTGCCGAAAAAATAAGGCAATATTAAAAATTGCATATCAGAGATATGCAATGGGAGGTGCAATGAGTAAATATCTGTTAGTCGTCTTTGTTTAGTCCTCAGGGGAGAGGACAGACCTAAAAATACGCTTTGATTTTGAAAGCATTTTGGGAAGTGTATTTTTAAAAAGTAAAATGCTTACCAAATTATTATATTAAGGAGAAGAGTAAATAATGTTAAATATTAAATCAACTAAAAAAGCCCTTGTAACAGGTATAATTTCAATGTCATTATGCAGTGCTATGCTCGTAGGTTCTACATACGCTTGGTTTACTTATACTGCTCCAACACAACAAGATTCAATTACTGCTGGTAAACTGCAGGTAAAAGCAGATTTTGACGCAGATTGGACAGGAGAAACATTTGAGCCGGGAGCAATAGTATATAAAAAAGTTACTATAACTAATGAGGGTAATGTTAATGCTAAATGTAAATTTAATATAGACACTACCAGCGATACTAATGGTTTTGCAGACGCATTGCAGATTGCAATTGTTGAAACTAAACCTAATGCGGCTTCTGAGATACAAGATTGGGAAGAATTAAGTACATTTGATGGATCTGTTGGTGAAGCTTCAGTAGCAAAGGATAATGGTACCGCTGAGAGGTACATTGTTCTTAAATGGAAAACTGATAATGATGAAGCTACTGATAACAAATTGCAAGATAAAACGTTTGAATTTGGCATTGATATTTTAGCAAAACAGGATGTTGGTGATAGTGATGCATTCGGCGATGATCAGTACGATTTAGGTGCAAAATATCCAGGTGAAGCATAATAATGCCTAAATCCTTAGATAACTTAACGCATAATCTAAAAGATAACTCCTCGATAATTAAAACTCAAAAGACGAAAACCAGTGTTTAGCTCATAGGAAACCTTTTAAAAACGCTACCCATACCCATATATATCCGTATGGGGTGGGTGGCAATCAAAGGACATAAGCAGTTGTTTATGTCTTTTGATTGCCTCAAAATATAGAGAATCGGAGGTAGATTGTTTTGAAAAAGTTAATTGGACGAAAATTTTACACCTATAAAAATATTATATATATGTTACTGCCTGCTATAATAGCAAGTATAATGTGTATAGTCTATTTAGTGGGATTGACATTTGCGTGGTTTACTGATAGTCTGTCCGGCTCCTCAACCATTACAGCATCCTCCTTTGATTTGGGGTTTAAGTTGCTTGATCGGACTTCTTATGATAACGCTTCAAAAGATTATGCAAGTAAATACAGTATGGCTAAGCAGCTATTCGACGCTGGTATGGCGGGGGCATATAGTAGTTTTGATGACTATTTAGATGCTTTGAGAAAAAGTGGGCTTATTGGAGAAGAACCAAAAGAAGATGATTATATTGCAAAGGCAGAAACGTCAGGAGATTATAATATAAGTAGTACAGACGGCACAAAAGTGCAATACAATTTAACATTAACTCGAAATGGTACAGGCACAGGCTACTGTATAATAACGGCTACGGACGCAGCAACCGGAAAAGTAATATCAAAGGAACGCACAGATAATTTTGGTGAATCTTATGCAATTACCATAAGTACAGATATAGATACAGATGTTGTAATTTCATTTGAAGTTGTCTGGGGTGTTATAAGAGAGGATCATAGTACCATAGATAGAGTTCTAAACGGTGGAACGATTGATGTTTTGAAGAGTGCAATTAGTACAGCATCATATAGTGGCAGCGAATATAAAATTGATGTTAATAGTATCAAAAATAATATATTAAGTAATAATAATGCTGATATAAGCAACAAAAATAACTTGGTAAGTAATGAAAATAATATATTAAGTAATAATAATGATAATATATATAACGAAAATAACTTGTTAAGTGATAAAAATAATATTACAAGTGATACAAATAATATAGAAAGTGTCGAAAATGACATTATAGATGATAAAAATATCCCAGAGGATAATATCACAAGTAATAAAGATGACATTTTAAATGACAAAAATAACTTGGCAAGTGATGAAAATAATATTACAAGTGATACAAGCAATATAGAAAGTGTCGAAAATGACATTGAAGATGATAAAAATATCTCAGAAGATAATATTATAAGTGATGAAAGCAGTACAAAGAATGGTGAAAATAATATTATAGATAAAGAAGAAAATAATGTACAGAGTGAAGAAATTAGTACAGATAAATCACAATCCGGTAATTCTGATATAGAAGAAAATAATATAAATATATCAAATGATATCGCAGTACAGGAAGATTTAAATAGTACAGGTGATAAAATAGAATGATAATGTTTATAATAGGAATGATTTTGGATATTTTTATAGGAATTGTATCTATGAGTATATTATCGTATTCAAATAATAAAGATAATTTATCAAATTATGATTGTGCGTACGAGATATGGGGCTTGGTTTGGCTCTCAAAAATGAAATAAATTTCACAAAAACACAGAGACCACAAATTTTATTTTGTGGTCTTTGTGTTTTTTATTTTAAAATGCTTTGGCGTAATTATAAAATTCTAAAAAATATGTTATAATAAAATAAAAATCAGGAGGTAAAAGAAATGTTGGAAATAACACTTGTAGGAACAGGAGGAACATTTCCATTGCCGAATAGGTGGCTGACATCACTTGTAATAAGATATAATGGGCGAATGATATTGATAGATTGCGGAGAGGGAACACAATTAGCCGTACGAAAATGCGGATATAGTTTAAATCCGATAGATATAATATGTATAACACATTTTCACGCCGACCATATAGCAGGATTAGTCGGCTTATTTTTGACTATGGGAAATATGGGAAGAACAAAGCCTGTAAAAATAATTGGCGGCAGAAATGTTGAAAATATTGTAAAATCACTTTGCGTTATAGCACCTGAACTGCCGTTTCAATTGGAATTTTTAGAAATACAAGACGATTTTTTGGAAATGCCCTTTGGAGATATGATAATAAAGGCATTTGCGGTAGAACATTCAACAAAATGCTACGGATATTCTTTTAGATTAAAAAGAAAAGGAAAATTTTTGCCTGACAAGGCGAAAGAACTTGGTATTCCTATAAAATATTGGAAAAATCTCCAAAAAGGAGAAAGCGTTGTAATTGATGAGAAAATTTTCACACCGGATATGGTTATGGGCAGTGAACGAAAAGGATTATCATTGACATATTGTACTGATACCAGACCAACACAATCAATAATAGATAATGCTAAGGATAATGATATATTGATATGTGAGGGTATGTATGACACTCCCGATAAGCTCCAAAAAGCTATTGAAAAAAAACATATGTTATATAGTGAGGCGGCAAATATTGCCAAAACAGCAAATGTAAAAGAATTATGGCTGACACATTATAGTCCCTGCATAGAAAATCCAAATGAAAATATATATACCGCAACAGATATTTTTGAGAATACAAAAGCAGGATACGACGGGATAAATAAAATTTTAATGTTTGGGGAATAAAAATAAAAAAAGATATTGACAAACTCTGCTTTATGCGATATAATATACATCGGCACTGATAAGTAAGAAACAAGTATAATGCGGATGTAGCTCATTTGGTAGAGTGTCACCTTGCCAAGGTGAATGTAGCGGGTTCGAACCCCGTCATCCGCTCCACATAAGAAAAGTTCCTGTTTCAAAACAGGAACTTTTTATTTAACGGAAGGTGTTTATTATGTATAATATAGTTTCCAAATTACTTGTATATGGTAATATGCCGAAGGATTCAATAATTATGGAACTTAGCGACATATTCAAGAAAATGGACGAAAATTCCCAAACAAAAGATGAATTGGTTACAAGAGTATTTACTCAAATAAAAAGATTACTGCAAGTATCCACAGACTATGGATTTGATAAAAATTTATGGCATAATTATCTTACATTTTTATTAATCACAGACGAAAACCCTTTTACTATAACAAGTGAAAAAGTTGGGGCTAATAATGGTACGGTGAATTGTTTTGCTAAAAATGATTTTAAAGCCTTTAAGAAATTATTTGATTTTGATTTCACCGGTATAGAGAAAACGCTTGATATAAATTGTTTTACAATAATTTCAAATTATACAGCAGTTAATAAAAAGGAACTTATGTATAATAAGAATGTAAGCGAAAAGGTTAAAACATTGAGTGCAAAATTAGAAAAAGCAAAAGATGAAAATGAGTTTTTTGATTATGTAACAACATTTTATAAAGATTATGGCGTTGGAATGTTTGGATTAAACAAGGCATTTAGAATAGCTAAAAATGATGATGGCAGTATAAAATTTTGTCCTATTAATAATATGGATACAGTAGTACTCAATGATTTGGTTGGATATGAGCATCAAAAGAAAGAATTAATCGACAATACACTTGCATTTGTTGAAGGACAAAAAGCAAATAATGTATTATTGTATGGTGACAGCGGCACCGGTAAATCAACAAGCATAAAGGCAATAGTTAATGAGTTTTACGATAAGGGACTTAGAATGATAGAAATTTATAAACATCAATTCAAAGACTTATCTAATATAATTTCACAAATTAAAAATCGTAACTATAAATTTATAATTTATATGGACGATTTATCATTTGAAGAATTTGAAGTTGAATACAAATTTTTAAAAGCGGTCATAGAGGGCGGAGTTGAAACAAAACCCGATAATATTTTGATATATGCAACATCTAACAGAAGACATATTATAAAAGAAAATTGGAGCGATAGAAATGACATAGAGCATCAGGACGGTATGCACCGCTCTGATACGATGGAAGAAAAATTATCTCTTGTACATCGTTTTGGTTTATCAATATGTTATACTAAACCAAATAAAAAGGAATTTAATAATATAGTTTTAACACTTGCACATAAAGAAAAGCTGCCTATGTCAGATGATGAAATTTTGCGTCAGGCTAATATATGGGAAATGACAAAAGGCGGAGTATCAGGACGAACAGCACAACAATTTATTAATAGCATATCAGGTAAAAGTTACATTAATAGTAACTGAATTAGAATTTTTAAAAATTAAATATAAAAATACTTAAAACGGCTTGATAACCTATATATAATGATTATAAAGCCGTTTTAATTTTATTTATCGTCAAAAATATAAAGAGTAAATTAATCGTTTATAATTTTATTATTTTCAACATTTTTATCAATAAAATGTTCTTTTGCGTATTGCCATAGTATTTGCGAACCCTTAGCAGTATTTTGGTTTCTTTTTAATATCTGGTGTAGATGTACGCTATGTTCAACCCAAGCTTTGCCGTTTGTCATAGCGTTCAACATCATAGGCTGAATATTATCCATTGTCCGAGCAAATTTGGCTTCCGGGGTTTCCTGTGCTTCAAACTCTAACCATAAATTCTTGAAATATTCTGCCTGTTCTTTTGGCAGCATTTCAAATAATCTTTCTGAAGCTAACAATTCTCTTTCGGTTTGTGTAGATTTGGCTTGTTCATCATAAGCGTAAGTATCTCCGGCATCAATTTCAACAACATCGTGTATTAATATCATTGATATTGTACGAAGAAGGTCTATTTTTTCATTTGAATATTGTTCTAATATTAATGCCATTACAGCCATATGCCAAGCGTGTTCGGCATCATTTTCCTTGCGTATTCCGTCTGTTAAATATGTTTGTCTTGTGATAAATTTTTCTTTATCTAATTCACCTAAAAATGAAAATTGCTTTTCTAAATCTTGTTTATTCATAGTAATTTATCTCCCAATATTATAAAAATAGTACCTATTACTTATATAATAACATAAAATGCTAATTTTAAAAAGATATATTGTTGAAATCATAGGCTATTGTATGTATAATAGTATTATAAAAGTTAATGGTGTGATTATTAATGATAAGGGCAATAATATTTGATATGGACGGTGTATTGATAGACACAGAAAAGTATCTCACAAAGTTTTGGTGTCAGGCGGCTAATGAGTATGGTTTTAATATGACATTTGAAAATGCCTTGCATATTCGTAGTTTAGCAGCACCTTTTGCAGAAAAATATTTGAAATCTGAATTAGGTAAAAATTTTAATTATAACGCTGTCAGGAACAGACGCAGGCAGCTTATGAATGAACATCTACAAAAAAATGGTATCAAAATAAAAAAAGGTGTAAAAAATACTCTCGAAAAAATAAAAGATAAAAATATTAAAACAGCAGTTGCAACTGCGACTAATTTAGAAACAACAGAAAAATATTTGAAAGAAATAGGAATATATCAATTTTTTAATAAAATATTAACGGCTTCAATGGTCTTGAGAGGAAAACCTATGCCGGATATATACTTGTATGCCTGCGAACAACTAAACGAAAGACCTGCGGATTGTATAGCCGTTGAAGATTCGCCAAATGGTATCCAATCTGCATATTGTGCAGGTTGTAATGTTATTATGATTCCGGATTTGACGCCGCCTGACAAAAATATAACTGAAAAAATTTACGGTATTATAAATAATTTTGAAGATTTAATTAATTTTATATAAAAATAAAGGAGAGAACTGAATTGGGTAAGAATTTAGATGAAAAAATTACAAATAATAACGATAATATAGACAAATGGCTTAATACTGTTGCGAATGAACCTATAAATATAAAAATTCCAAAACAGTTAATAGATGACTTATCAGATTATACAATCAGAGATATGGATAAATTTATAGATTATATTTTTCTCGATAATGGCAGAAATAAGATTTATAAAAATCCGAAAATAATTTTAAATCCGGATGATAAAGATTTATCATTACAAGAGTATAAAAACAGGATTTTAAATTTGATGAATTTATAAAGTTAAGGAGTGATTTTGTGAAATTTGGTAAAGGATATTGGAAAACATTTGCATCAGGTATAGAACGTGAATGGGTTATTGCAAATGGTGCAGGTGCATATTGCGGCAGCTCTATTATAGGTGCAAATACAAGAAAACATCACGGTCTTTTAATAGCAAGTTTAAAAGCACCTATTGAAAGATATTTGATTTTATCTAAAATTGATGAAAGCGTAAAAATTGATAACAAGATTTATAATTTTGCAACTAATCAAAAAGCCGGAGGCTATAATGATGAGGGACAGCTTTACTTACAAAGATTTATATATGAGGAAGTTCCTAACTTTATATATCAAGCAGAAGAATGTTTTGTAAAAAAGACTATTGCATTTGAGTTTGAAAGAAATACTATTGCAATAGGTTATGAAGTTTTAAATGGTTCTAAAAATACAGTATTTACAATAAAACCGCTTTTCAGTTATAGAAGTCACCACGAAAGAAGCGAAAGAGCTGAAATTAAATATAATATGTATATAGACGGAACAATACTGCATCTGACACCTGAACAAAATAAAAATTTAGATATAAAGTTCTATGTTAGTGAGGGCAAATATAAGGAAAGAACTCAATATGATGATAGATATACAATAGACTTAGAATATCAGACAGAAATTAATACCGGTATGACTTGTATTGATAATCAACTTACACCTTATGATATTTCAATAGATTTAAAGCCTTTCGAGAAAAAGAAGATTTCCGTTGTATGTTCTATCGAAGATACTTTTGAAAAAAATTCATTTGTTACTATTGATAATTTTGTTAATAGAATGAAGAATATTAAAGATAATGCAGGATATAACAATGAAATAGTTCGTCAACTCGTACAGGCAGCAGACCAATTTATTGTTAAAAGAGAGTCAACAGGCTATAAAACAATATTGGCAGGTTATCCTTGGTTTTCTGATTGGGGCAGAGATACTATGATAGCACTGCAAGGCTTAACACTCGTTACAAAACGCTTTGAAGATGCAAAAGGTATTTTAAGAACATTTGCAAAATATATTAATAATGGTCTTGTGCCAAATATGTTCCCTGATGAAGGTCTTGAACCATTATATAATACTGTTGATGCTTCTATGTGGTATTTTTATTCCGTATATAAATATCTTGAATATACAAACGACTATGATTTTGTAGAAAAAGAAATTTATAGTAAATTAGAAGAAATTATACAGGCTTATAAAAATGGAACAGATTTTTCTATTTATATGGAAGATGACGGACTTATTCACGCAGGAAGTGGTTTTGACCAAGTTACTTGGATGGACGTAAGGGTTGGTGAATGGGTTGTAACTCCAAGACACGGAAAGCCGGTTGAGATAAATGCATTGTGGTATAACGCTTTAAAAGTGATGGAAAAACTGTCAAAGCGTTTTGGCAGGGAATATCAAGACTATTCAAAACTTGCAAATAAAGTAAAAACATCATTTACAGAAAAATTCTGGAATGAGGAAAAACAGTGTTTATACGATGTAATTGATGGTGCGGAAAAAGATGATAAAATAAGGCCAAATCAAATTTGGGCAGTATCATTACCTTTTACGATGTTGTCTTTGGAACAGGAAAAAAAGGTTGTAAATACTGTCATAGCTGAATTATATTCAAGTTATGGATTAAGGTCGTTGTCGCATGATGATAAAGATTATAAAGGTGTATACAAAGGCAGATTACACGACAGAGATGCCGCATACCATCAAGGGACTGCGTGGGCATTTCCGCTTGGTGCATTAATTACGGCTTATGTAAAAGTAAATGACCGTTCGCCGGAAAGTAAGAGTTATGCAAAATTGTTGTTAGAACCTATTGAAGACCATTTAAGAGATGGTTGTGTGGGTTCAATAGCAGAGATATTTGATGGAGATGAACCGCATATATCAAGAGGTTGTTATGCTCAGGCGTGGAGTGTAGGCGAAATTCTAAGAGCTTATGTTGAAGATATATTAAATTAGGATTAAATATAATAAACAGACAACAAGATATTATCCCGTTGTCTGTTTTTATTATCTAATATATTGGAATAAAACAGAAGTTTTTTGACTTATCCAATACCGCCGCCGGCACCGGCACCGCCAATACCGCCGATACTTCCGCCATTATTTAAATTGTTTCCCAATGCACCATCAAAATCTCCATTGGTACTGCCGTTTCCATTATCGGATATACGGCCGGGGTCAGTATTTCCTGTGTTATTATTGTTGTTATTTTCCATACCGCCGCCTGTACCGTTACTTTCTGTGGCACTGTTATTATCTGAGTTAGTGTCATTATTATTAGAATTATTTACATTGCCATTGTTATTATCTAATATGCTGCTATTGTTTGAATTTGTACTATTGGGTGTATTACTGTTGTTGTTATTGTTATTATTATTGTTATTATTATTATCAGTAATTGTTCCGTTGTCATCGCTGATAATACCATCTTCTGCATTACAACCTGCAAAAATGCATATCATAAGTACAGCTGATAAAGCACATAATATTTTCTTCATAATTTTTAATATCTCCTTAATTATAACATAAATACGAAAACCGTATTTACTACTATTATTTCATATATAAGACAAAAATATAAAAGAAATTTTTGTAAAATTAAGTAATTAATAATTTGATACCAAACTATAAATAATATATAAATAACAGTTTTTTTGATTATAAAGAAAAATATTTTCTTTTTTTATGATATTATATATACAATAAGATTAGAAAGGAATGAATCTTTATGCA
The DNA here is from genome assembly GCA_947625785.1 of uncultured Clostridia bacterium. GTDB lineage: Bacteria > Bacillota > Clostridia > Oscillospirales > Acutalibacteraceae > CANQPS01. The sequence continues at coordinate 37,014 of CANQPS010000014.1, read as the reverse complement.
AAACTATAATAATTATAACGACAATTATGATGGTTACAACAATGGTTATGTCAATCAAACAGACTCTATTGGTTTATCTAAGTTTATATCAAAAACATTTGCTTGGATGTTTTTGGGATTAGCAATTACCTTTGCACTGGGATTTTATTTAACGGCAGGAATGGATTTATATAGCTTAGTTCAGCAAAATATGGGTATTATTTTTGTAGCTGTTATAGCAGAAATTGTATTTGTATTGATATTATCATTAGCAATCCATAAGTTGTCTGTAAATGCTGCGAGGGTTTTATATATGTTATATTCAATATCAATGGGTATAACTTTATCACCGTTGCTTGTAGCGTATGAATTATCATCAATAATCTGGGCATTTGCAGGTGCAGGAGCTATGTTTGGTATATTTGCCATTTTGGGTTATAAAACAAAAATAGATTTAAGCAAACTTGGTGTTATACTGATGATTGGTCTTTTATGCACAATGTTATTTTCAATAATATTAATCTTTTTCAGTGGATTTGAATTAGCACAAGTTTTATTGTCTGCATTTGTATTGCTGATATTCTTAGGATTTACGGCGTATGATATTCAAATGATAAAAAGAACTTATGAAAATCATTATCTTGACGGAGATAATGTACAAAAATTTGCCGTTATTTCTGCATTAAATTTATATCTTGATTTTATTAATATATTCATAAGGCTGCTAAGTATATTCGGCAGAGCAAGGGATTAATCAAAATAATAGATATAGGCAGTAGTTTTTATTAATGGTATCCTAATATTAAATACTATTTTATATTGTATTATAGATAGTATAATAATAATTGTAATAGTTGCCGTATAGTCAGTTAAAAAGGAAATGTTAAAAAATTTATACTTAAACAAAGAATTGTTTTTGATAGAAAGTAAAAAGGGAAAATCGGAACTAAGTTCCGATTTTTTCTTTTTTGCTTTTATAGGGTTTTATAGTACTTATTATTAAACAATTACTATTTTGATTTAATGTAAGATAATCAGAAACAAAATTTACTATAAGAACGATAGATTACAAAGATTTAGTATGGTTTCCCAAAGAAAAATTAACAAATTTAGCTAATGAATTTTAAAAATCTTTAATTTTTTATTTAAAATGTTTCATATCTTTTTATAAGATTTTAAGTTTGTCAATGAACTTGACAACTATAATATGCAATGATAAAATTATAATGATTATTTATGCGTAAGGAGAGATAAGGTCTTGAGTGAGATTTTGCAGGAGCAATCAAAATATATAGCACTTACAAGTTCTATAATTTCAGCAAAAGCAAGAAACAATAATACACCTATTGCTATGGTAAGAACTTATGGCTGCCAACAAAATGTAGCGGACAGCGAAAAAATCAAAGGTATACTTGAAAAAATGGGCTGTGAATTTACAGATGAGCCGGATAAGGCGGATATTATTATATATAATACCTGTGCAGTAAGGGAACACGCCGAAGACAGAGTTTTTGGTAATGTTGGTGCATTAAAAAATATCAAGCGTAAAAATCCGAATTTATTTATAGCGTTGTGTGGCTGTATGATGGAACAGCAGCATATTGCAGATAAAATATATAAAAGTTTTCCGTTTGTAAATCTTGTATTCGGGACACATTCAATACATAAATTGCCGTATCTTATGTATTTGTCATTAAATTTTAAAACAAGGATAGTAAAGATAGGTGACGATGATAAACTAATACACGAAGGTTTACCTATAAAGCGTGACGGTACATTTAAAGGCTGGCTGCCGATTATGTATGGCTGCGATAATTTTTGCACATATTGTATAGTGCCGTATGTAAGAGGAAGGGAAAGAAGCAGAGAACCGCAAATTATATTTGATGAAGCAAAAGAAATGATACAAAACGGATATAAAGATATAACGCTTTTAGGTCAGAATGTAAATTCATACGGCAAAAATCTTAATCAAGATATTAATTTTGCGAAATTACTTGATACGATAGCTAATTATGAAGGAGATTTCTGGATTAGGTTTATGACATCACACCCAAAAGACGCTACCAAAGAATTAATTGATACAATAGCTAAAAATGAAAAAATTTGCAATCATATTCATTTACCGTTTCAAAGCGGAAGCAACAGAGTGCTTAAAGCAATGAACAGAAATTATACAAGGGAAAAATATTTAGAACTCGTAAATTATATAAGAGAAAAAATTCCTGATGTATCTTTAACGAGTGATGTTATAGTAGGTTTTCCGGGAGAAACATACGAAGAATTTGAAGAAACATTGTCACTTATAAGAGAAGTAAAATTTACATCACTGTTCACATTTATATATTCCCCGAGGGTTGGAACGCCGGCCGCTAAAATGGACGACCCTATTACTTATGAAGAAAAAGCAAGATGGATGGGAGAATTATTAAAAGTTCAAGAAGAAATTGCTGCTGATAGATGTGCATCTATGGTCGGTAAAACTTATAAAGTTCTTGTAGAGAGCGAAGCAAATACAGAAGGAGAATTGTCAGCAAGAAATCAGGAAAATATTGTAGTTGAATTTGAAGGCGATAAAAATTTAATTGGTCAATTTGTGAATGTTGAAATAACAAGGGCAAGAAATTGGATATTAAAGGGTAAACTATTGATAAATGAATAAAAGGGAGTATGTAATTATGGCAGATATAATAAAATTAGCAAGAGAAATCGGAAAAGAAATTCAGTGTTCAGATGAATATTTAAAGTTTGAAATAGCAAGACAAAATAGTGACAATGATGAAAAGTTACAGGAACTTATAGGAGAATTTAATCTTATAAGAATGCAAATAAATGATTTAGTATCCAGAACTGATAGAGATGAAGAAGCTATTAAATCAAAAAATACCAAATTACAAACAATTTATAAGGAAATTATGGAAAATGAAAATATGATGAATTATAATTCGGCTAAAAAAGATATAGATTTATTGTTAGCAAGAGTTACAGCTATAATTACACAATCAGCGGAAGGAGCAGACCCTGAAACAACAGATTATTCACCGTCTTGCAGCGGAAGTTGTTCAACTTGTGGAGGCTGCGGCTGATATGAATAGTTATTGTGATATTATAAAGGAATAATCGAATTGAGCATTATGAGAATGATAATGAGAATTATTATTGCAGAAACAGATAAATAAGTATATGTTCTTGGATTAACAAAAGATATACCAAAAGATAATCAGTTACAAAAATTTTTTTGATAATAGAGAGGATTGTATTAAATGTCAGAGCTTTCTCCAATGATGAAACAATATTTTGCTATAAAAGAAAAACATAAAGATACAATATTGTTTTTCAGATTAGGCGACTTTTACGAGATGTTTTTTGATGATGCAATTATTGCATCAAAAGAGCTTGAACTAACTTTAACAGGCAAAGATTGTGGACAAGAGGAAAGAGCTCCAATGTGTGGCGTACCATACCATAGTTATGAGGGATATGTAGCAAAACTTGTTGCTAATGGCCATAAAGTTGCTATATGTGAACAAACGGAAGATCCATCGCAAGCAAAAGGTATTGTTAAAAGAGAAGTTATAAGGGTTATAACTTCCGGAACTGTAATGGAAAACAGTATGCTTGATGAATCACGAAATAATTTTATATGTAGTATGCTTATATCAAATAATGAAGTTGGAATATGTTTTTGCGATATTTCAACGGGAGAATTGTATGCTACTCAAATTAATAATAGTATTGTTGATAAAATAAGAGATGAGTTAGGCAGATTTTCACCATCTGAAATATTAATTGGCGGAGATATTGATAGAATTTCTGCTTTAAAAGATTTTATCAGGGATAAATTAAAAGCAAATATTGAAATGCTGACAGATGAAAATTTTGATTTTGATAAATCAAGTAATATAATTAAAGAACATTTCAATAATAAAAATCTGGAAGATTTAGGAATAGATGATAAACCGAAAACTGTCTGTTGTATAGGTGCATTGATTGATTATCTCAGAAAAACACAAATAACCGGAATCGAAAGAATTTCAGGTATAGAGATATATAACGAAAGTCAATATATGCGTCTTGATTATAATTCAAAGCGTAATCTTGAACTCACAGAAACAATGCGAAATAAAGAAAAAAAAGGTTCATTGTTGTGGGTTCTTGATAAAACTAAAACTTCTATGGGAAAAAGATTGATAAGAAATTGGATAGAGCAGCCACTTTTAAGTTGCGGAAGAATAATAAACAGACAAAATGCCGTTGAAGAACTTTATTCAAATAAAATAATGTGTGATGAACTTACAAAGGCTTTATCAAGTGTATTTGATATAGAACGCATAATGACCAAAATAGTGTATGGTTCAGCAAATGGCAGGGAATTAAGGGCATTATGTTCAACATTGAAACAAATGCCTGAGGTTAAAAATTCTATATCAAGCTGTAAATCTCAGTTATTGGAAAGTCTTTGCAACAATATAGATTTGCTCGAAGATGTTGTTCAGATTATAGACAATGCAATAGTAGATGACCCGCCCTTCACAATCAAGGAGGGTGGTATCATTCGTAAAGGTTACAGTGAAGAACTTGATATATTAAGAGGAGATTTAACAGATGGTCATAATATTATAGCAAATATTGAGTCACAAGAAAGAGAAAAAACAAATATTCCGAAACTTAAAATAGGTTATAATAAGGTTTTTGGTTATTATATAGAGGTAACAAATTCTTATAAAAATCTTGTCCCTGATACATATATAAGAAAGCAAACCTTGTCAAATTGTGAGAGATATATAACAGAGGAACTTAAATCTCTTGAAAACAGAATTATAGGTGCAAAAGAAAAATCCATAAATCTCGAATATGAAATATTCAATAATATCCGTACTATGGTATCAAAACAGCTTGACAGAGTTAATAAAACAGCAAGAGTTATAGCCCAGCTCGATGTCTTAGCATCATTTGCGGTTGCAGCATATAATAATAATTATACAAAACCTCAAATAAATCTCAGTGGTAAAATACTTATAAAAGATGGCAGACATCCTGTTGTTGAGAGTTTAATGGGGGATATACCATTTGTTGCAAATGACCTGATGCTTGATAATGATAAACATAGAGTTGCAATTATAACAGGTCCTAATATGGCGGGTAAATCTACATTTATGCGACAAAGTGCAATTATAGTGCTTATGGCACAAATAGGAAGTTTTGTACCCGCAAGTTATGCAGAAATAGGTATAACTGACAGTATTTTTACAAGAGTAGGAGCATCTGACGATTTGGCATCGGGACAATCTACTTTTATGGTTGAAATGAATGAGGTGGCATATATTTTGAAAAATGCTACATCAAGAAGTTTATTAATACTTGATGAAATTGGCCGTGGAACATCAACCTTTGATGGAATGAGTATAGCAAAAGCTGTTCTCGAATATGTTACTGATAAAAAGAAACTTGGTGCTAAAACACTTTTTGCAACACACTATCACGAACTGACATCTCTTGGAGATACCGTTGACGGAATAAATAACTATAATGTCGCCGTTAAAAAACGAGGTGATGACATAACATTTTTGAGAAAAATAATAAAAGGTTCGGCAGATGATAGCTATGGAATTGATGTTGCAAAATTAGCCGGAATACCTAATTGGGTTATTACAAGAGCAAAACAAGTTTTATCCGAATTAGAAAGTGAGAATAAAACCAATATATTATTATCTCCGAAACCTAAAAAACACAGTAATGATAATGATATGCTGCCGCTTATGTCATTAATGGACAATACAAATGAAATAAAACAAAAATTACAATCCATTGATATAAATACTCTCACACCAATAGAGGCTATGAATACATTATTTGAATTAGTTAAATTAGCAAATAAATAATATATGTCATTTAAGGGCGGACTTAGTTCGCCCATTAATAAATATAAGGAGGTGTATATATAGTGGCTAAAATAAATGTGCTTGATAAAAGTATATCCGAATTAATAGCAGCAGGCGAAGTTATTGAAAGACCATTATCTGTGATAAAAGAATTAGTTGAAAATTCAATAGATGCAGGTGCTACAATGATAACCGTTGAGATACAACACGGGGGCATATCTTTTATAAGAGTAACAGATAATGGCTGTGGTATAGAAAAAGACGATTTACCTAAAGCATTTTTGCGACACGCAACAAGTAAAGTAAAATCAAAAGATGATTTAAACAGTATTCTGACATTAGGGTTTAGAGGAGAAGCACTGGCATCTATTTGTGCAGTATCAAAAGTTGAAGTTATAACAAAATGTGATGATAATATATGCGGAAATAAATATTCGATATATGGTGGTAAAGAGGTATCTCTCGAAGATACAGGCTGTCCAAAGGGTACTACAATAATTGTCAGAGATTTATTTTATAATGTACCGGCACGAATGAAGTTTTTGAAAAAAGATATTTCAGAGGCAAATGCGGTGGCATCTATAATAGATAAAATGGCAATTTCTCATCCGGAAATTGCATTTAATTTTATTAGAGATGGCAGACCGGAATTGAAAACATCAGGCAAAGGCGATTTATTACAGGCTATATATGCGGTCTTTGGAAAAAGTATAACAGATAATCTTATACCGGTTGATTATAAATTTAAAGATATATCGGTAAAAGGGTATATTTCAAAGCCCGAAAAAGCAGTTGCCAATAGAGTTAAGGAGTTATTTTTTATAAATGGACGATTTGTTAAAACCCAGACGGGAAGTGTCGCAGTTGAGGAGGCTTTCAGACATACTATACCTGTGGGAAGATTTCCTGTATGTTTCTTAAACATATTGATGGCTTGCAGTGATACAGATGTTAATGTACACCCTGCAAAGTTGGAAATAAGATTTACGGACGAAAAAACAATTTTTGATGCTATATATCACGCTGTTAAATCAGCATTGATGAAAAATAATAATCCGTTAGAGATTGAACTTGGTAAAACTACACCTATTCAGATGGTAGACGGATTTGCAAATTCCGAATATAAGCAAATTAAAATGACTGATACTAATAATGAGAATGTTATTGTATATACACCTCCAAAATCGACATTTGGCATTTCAAAAAATGAAGAAAAGGTTAATAACAAAAAACAAGATATTTCTGTTGTAAAAGAAACCGTAAAATCTTCTGTTAAAGAACCTATATTGGAAACCGAAAAAAAGAAGCAAGAAGTTATTAAAAATATTGAGCCTCCTGTTCAATCAAAAGCAAAAGAGCCTGATAGAAGTAATATTGTTTTCAAGGAAGAAATATCTAAAAAAGAAGAAAATACCGCAATAAAATATGTAGGTGAAGCATTTGATACATATATAATAGTTGAATATGGAACAGATAAACTAATGCTCATTGATAAACACGCAGCTCACGAAAGAATTTTATACGAAAAATTAAGAGCAACACAAGATGAATGTCTTGCACAATATTTAATTGAACCAATAACATTAACATTAGATAAAATTGAGTATGATACGGTTTTATCTAATAAAAAAGAGCTGCATAGATTAGGATATGAGATAGATGATTTTGGAGTTGGAACAATAATAGTGCGTTCTGCACCGGAATATCTTAGAAATATGGATATTGTTGATACATTAATGGAGGTTATAACATTTCTTATGGAAAATCGCAAAGACCTTAATACTGAAAAAGTTGATTGGTTTTTTGCGAATATAGCTTGTAGAAGTGCCGTAAAAGGCGGTAATAAGAGTACTGCAAAAGAACTTATTGATATAGCTTTAAAAATCCAGAAGGATACAACATTAAGATATTGTCCGCACGGAAGACCGGTTTCATTTATAATTACAAAAAAAGAACTTGAAAAACAATTTTTTAGGGTGTGATATTTTGGAGATTAATAATAAAATTCCTTTAATTGTAATAGTTGGTGCAACTGCGTCAGGAAAAACAGGTTTATCTATTATATTGGCTAAGAAATTAGACGGTGAAATTATATCGGCAGATTCTATGCAAATTTACAAAGGTATGGATATAGCAACAGCAAAACCGACTGTATCTGAAATGAATGGTATTCCTCATCATTTAATGAATTTCTTATCACCTTATGAAAGTTTTAGTGTAGCAGAATATGTCAAGATGACAAGAGAAAAAATCCAAGAAATATATAATAGAGGCAAATTACCTATATTAGTTGGTGGAACAGGTCTTTATATATCATCTATATTGGATAATGTACAATTTACGGAGGGAGAAACAGATTATGCACTGCGTGAGCGTCTAAAAAAGCGTTTAGAAAACGAAGGTGCAGAAAATTTATTAAATGAATTGAAAAGGTTTGACCCCAAAACAGCACAAACACTATTGCCGTCTAATACAAAAAGAATTATAAGAGCTTTTGAGATATATGAAACCACAGGTGTTACAATGAGCGAACAGATAGAAAAATCAAAATCAATACCATCACCATATAAATCACTGGTTATCGGACTTAATTATTCAAACAGACAGAATTTATATAATCGTATAAATGAACGCGTTGATATGATGCTGCAAAAAGGTCTTTTAGAGGAAACAAAATTTGTATTATCCCAAAATTACTGTAAAAATGCTATGAGTGCAATAGGATATAAAGAATTAGTACCGTATTTAAAAGGTGAAGTAACATTTGAACAGGCTGTCGATAAATTAAAAATGGAAACAAGACGATATGCGAAAAGACAATTAACTTGGTTTAGAAAAATTAGTAATATAAATTGGATTAATGTCGATGAATATGGAAATTATGAAGAAATATTAAAAAAATCTATGGATATTATAGAAGAAAACAATATTTTGTGATATAATGACACAGAGATAATTTTTAGCTGTTTAAGGATATAAACAGGGGGTTGATTTATGAAAAATGGATTTGTGAGAAAATTTATAATGATGCTCATATCTATACTTGTGTTAGTATATATAGGCTCTCAGATATATAGGTCAAATTTCTCGTCAATAGATACAGAGGTCGCAAATACTATAACAGCATCTGACTCATTAACAAGAACAGGTTATTTTATTCGTGACGAGGAATTAATTATAAATCAGGCAAATGAATATGATATTTTATCCTATCAGATTGAAGACGGCGAACATATAAATAGTGGCGGTGTCCTGATAAAAACTTATGAAAATGCAAATGATGTTGTTACTGAAAAAAGAGTAGAAAATATAAACAGTGAATTGTTAAAGCTAAATGAGTTATTAAGATTATCAGATAGCTTTTTTGCGAGTGTGGATTCAGTTGATAAAAATATATCACAAGAAATACAAAATATGATTTTAAATGTAAAATCAGAAGATTACTCTAAAATTAATAATAATAAAGAAAATCTTTTATATTTGATAAGCGAAAAACAAATTGTAACAGGAAAAAATCCTGATTTTTCATTTAGAATATCAGAACTTCAAAATGAAAAAAAAGGATTATTAAATAGTTTTTCAAATAGTACATCATCAATAGTTTCAAATTCAGCAGGTTATTTTTCATCAAGTACTGACGGATATGAGGGAATATTTACAACGAAGGATATTAAAAATATTTTGCCGGACGATTTGAATTTCGATAAAATTACTCCTAAAAATATAGAAAGTAATGTCGTTGGTAAAGTTATGACAGGGTTAGAATGGTATGTTGCCTTTAATATCTCAGCAGAAGAAGCTTTAGAAATTAAATCATTAGATACAGGCATAACATTATCAATTTCGGCTATCGGACTTTATGATATTCCGGCGGAAATATATTCTATTAATCAGGAAACAAAAACTTCTGACGCCGTACTTATAGTAAAAAGTTCATATATGAACGATATAATTATAAATGCAAGAATGGAAACAGTTAAAATAAATTTCAAAACATATACGGGAATTAAAGTAAGCAAAAAAGCTATACATAATGAAAATATACTTTGTTTAGAAATAGACAATAATGGAAATTATGTCCAAAAAATTAAAAATGTACCGGGTGTATATGTTTTATATAAAAATCAACTTGTTTTTAAACAGATATTGCCTATATACACAGATGAAAATTTTGTAATTTGTGAGGCAGATGCCAAAAAAATAGAAAAAGCCGGTATTCTCACAAAGAATACTGTTACTTTATACGATAAGATTGTCATAGGGGGTACAGATTTATATGACGGAAAAGTTATCAAAAGTTAATAACATTGAGGCAGACAATGAAAAACTTGAACAGGTAAAAAGAAATTTCTTTGAAATACAAGAAAATATTGCTAAATCAGCTCAATCAGTAGGTAAAACGGCAGATGATATTATATTTCTTGCAGCAACTAAAACAGTTCCTGTTGAAATAATAAATTATAGTATTTCGCTTGGATTAAAGTATATAGGGGAAAATAAAGTTCAGGAATTTTTGAGTAAATACGAACAATATAACTTAGATAATTGTAAGGCTCATCTTATAGGCCATTTGCAAACTAATAAAGTAAAACAAATTGTCGGTAAAGTAGATATGATACAATCGGTAGATAGTTTGAAGCTCGCACAAGAAATAAGTAAAATTTCTGTACAAAAAAATCTTACCACAAAAATATTGATAGAAGTAAATATTGGCGGTGAAGAAAGTAAATCAGGCACTACTCCTGAAACTGTTGAAGAACTTTTATATCAGGTATCTGCACTTGATAATATAAAGGTAGAGGGTTTGATGACAATTCCTCCAATTTGCAGCAATAATAACGAAATTTATAAATATTTTGACAAGATGAATAAACTATTTATTGACATATCAAGTAAAAAAATAGATAATATAAATATGTGTTATTTATCTATGGGTATGTCTAATGATTATCAGGAGGCTATTAAGAGTGGTGCTAATATGGTTAGAATAGGCTCTTCTCTTTATGGGGCAAGACAATATATAAATAAGTAAAATTTTTTGGAGGTTGTAATTATGGCAAGATTGTTTGATAGATTTAAAAGTATGACACATAATATAATGGGTAATCCTGACGAGGATAATTACGATGTTAGCTATTACGAGGATAATGGCGGAGAAGAGGGCTTTGTTGATATAAACGGAGACAATGATGCAGATACGGAAGAAAATTTTGAAGGTAATGATGTAGGTGCTGAGAGTTTTGTCGCTCCTGTTCCTCCTACTGAAGAACCTAAAAGAATAAAGGTTGTCTTATTTAAGCCATTGGCATATGATACAGTTCTATCAGAAATGGCAGCAGTTCTAAAAAGCGGAGATATTGTTTTAGTAAATCTTGAAGATACAACAAAAGAAATGTCAAGAAGAATAATTGATTTTATTTCAGGGGTTGCGTATGCTCTTGAGGGTCAAATCAATAAAATAGCTATGAATACATATATTGTAACTCCAAGAGATGTTGAGGTAATCGGAGATGCTTTGGCAAGTGAACTTGCAAATATTGCCGCTAATAATGATAGCGGCACGATAGAAATACAACAATAATTTTTTATAAAAAGTTGTATTTATATATGGAGGGCTGTCAATAATGCTGACATTAGATGAAATAAAAGCTATAAGTTTTCGTAAGGCAAGTTTTAATGGATATAGAACGGAAGATGTAGACAAGTTTATAGATGATATAGTGGAAACTGTAAATAAACTTACAAGTGAAAAAATAGTTCTATTAAAAAAATCAGAACAATTAATTAAAAAAGTAGAACAATATAAGGCATCAGAAGATGCAGTTGGTATTGCTATGTTAAGTGCTCAGAAGATAGCAGAGGCGGCGGTTAAAGAGGCTAAGGAAAAAGCTGCCGCATTGATGAATGATGCGACAACTAAGTCAGATGCTATGCTTAAAGAAGCTAAGGAAAAGGCCGATAATTTGCTTAAAAATGCTACCTTAAGAGCAAAAGAATTAGTTATGGAGGCTAATGAAAAAGCAGAAAATATTGTTTATGAAGCAAATATTGCAATTAAAGATAATAAGGATTTACTTATATCATTGGAAAGAGAAATAGCTTCTTTCAGAGCAAACATAATGAGAGAATATAAAAATCATATAAAGTTAATTGATTCATTACCAAATAAAGAACAAGCTGAAAACGCTATAAATGATTTAAACGAAAAATATGTTTTGCCTGATTATGTTACACCTATTGATGTTACACCTTATACAGTATATGATTATCCTGAATCTACAAAATCAATTGACAGCAATACTGCTGCATCAGAAAGTAATACAGATGCTGCAAATGTTGATGATGAGAGCAATATAATTAGTAAGCCTATTTCCGAAGATAAAAATGAAGTGGATTACGGCGAATTAAATTTTAAAGATAAAAATTAAGGAGATAGATTTTTTATGGCACAGGATTATAATTTAACTCTTAATCTACCAAAAACAGATTTTCCTATGAGAGCAGGTTTGCCAAAAACTGAACCTGAAACTCTTAAAAATTGGGAGGATTCTGATATTTATGGAAAGTTAATGAAAAAAAATGATAATAAATTACTTTATGTACTCCACGATGGGCCTCCTTATGCTAATGGCAATATTCACCTTGGAACAGCTCTTAACAAAGTGCTTAAAGATTTTATTGTAAGATATAAGAATATGACAGGTTTTAAAGCACCTTTTGTGCCGGGTTGGGATACTCACGGACTTCCAACCGAGTTAAAGGCAAGAGCAAAGGCTGGCGTTGATAATTCTACAACAATTTCAGATATTAAATTAAGAGAAATTTGCCGTGAATTTGCACAGGGTTATATTGATGACCAAAGAAATCAGTTTAAAAGACTTGGCTGTATAGGTGAATGGAATAATCCATATATTACATTATTACACGAATTTGAGGCAAAGCAAATTGAAATTTTCTCAGAGATGGCTTGTAAGGGGTATATTTATAAAGGATTAAAGCCTGTTTATTGGTGTGCTGACTGTAAAACCGCACTTGCCGAAGCTGAAATTGAGTATGCAGAAGACCCTTGTCATTCAATATATGTTAAATTTAATATTACAGACGATAAAGGTCTTTTATCATCATTGGGAATAGATTATAAGAAGGCATATTTTGTAATTTGGACGACAACAACGTGGACTTTACCTGCTAATGTTGCAATTTGTGTAGGACCTTCATTTGATTATTCAGTTATAAAATGCAGCGATGAATACTATATTATGGCAGAAGAATTATATCAAAATGTTATGAAAACTGCCGGAAAAGATAATTATGAAGTCGTAGCAACTTTCAAAGGTTCGGACTTTGAATATATGAAAACGGCTCACCCTTTCCTTGACCGAGAATCTGTTGTGATTGTTGGTAATCACGTTACTCTTGAAAGTGGTACAGGTTGTGTACATACAGCTCCCGGCCACGGTGTAGAGGACTATGATGTATGTCAGAATTATCCGGAAATTCCTGTAATAGTCCCTGTTGACGCAGATGGCAGACTTACTGATGAGGCAGGACAATTTGCCGGCTTAAAAACAGGTGATGCTAATAAGCCTATTGCCGAACATCTTGAAAAAACAGGTAATTTATTTGCATTACAGAAAATTATCCACCAGTATCCTCACTGTTGGCGTTGTAAGCAACCGGTATTGTTTAGAGCTACTGAACAATGGTTCTGTTCTGTTGAAGATTTTAAGGAACAGGCGGTCGAGGCTATTAAAAATGTTAAGTGGATACCAAGCTGGGGAGAAGACAGAATTATATCAATGGTTCGTGACCGTAAAGATTGGTGCATATCTCGTCAAAGAAAATGGGGTGTTCCTATTCCGATATTCTTCTGTAAAGAATGTAACGAACCTTTAATTGATAAAACTGCTATGATGGCCGTATCTGATGTATTTAGAGCCGAGGGTTCTGACGCTTGGTATGTAAAAGATGCTAAGGAGTTTTTACCTGAGGGAACTGTCTGCAAAAAATGCGGTTGTTCAGAATTTAATAAAGAAAAAGATATTATGGACGTATGGTTTGATTCAGGTGTTACACACGCAGCAGTGTGCGAAACAAGACCTTATTTGAAGTGGCCTGCTGATTTATATCTTGAAGGTGCAGACCAATATAGAGGTTGGTTCCAATCTTCGCTTTTGACATCTGTTGCTACAAAGGGAATAGCACCTTATAAAGCCGTTGTTACACACGGTTGGGTAGTTGACGGCGAAGGAAGAAAAATGTCCAAGTCATTAGGCAACGGAATAGAACCGTCAGATATTGTAAATGAATATGGTGCTGATATATTAAGACTTTGGGTTGCATCGTCAGATTATCACGCTGATATTAGAATTTCTAAGGATATTTTAAAACAACTGTCTGAGGCATACAGAAAAATCAGAAATACCGCAAGATATATTCTCGGTAATATAAGCGATTTTAATCCTGATTTGGATATGGTATCTTTTGATAAACTATTGCCGATAGATAAGTGGGCATTGATGAAGCTTGACGAACTTAATAAAAAAGTCAGAGCAGGTTACGATGCATTTGAATTTCATCAAGTTTATCATAGCATACACAACTTCTGTGTTGTTGATATGTCTAATTTCTATCTTGATGTATTGAAAGACAGATTATATACGGAAAATGCTGACAGTGAATTGAGAAGAGCAGCTCAAACTACTATTTATATCATTCTTGATAGTATGACAAGAATGATTGCTCCTATCCTTGCATATACATCAGATGAAATCTGGAAGTTTATGCCGCATAAAAAATCTGATGACTCAGAAAATGTGTTATTTAATCAAATGTTGGACTTAACCGGCATAGAGTGTTCTGAAAAATTTATTGAAACTTGGGACAAAATACACAGTATAAGAGATGAAGTTAAAAAATCTCTTGAAATCGCAAGAAAAGAAAAAGTTATAGGTTCTTCACTTGAATCTAAAATTGAACTTTACTGCGGCGGCGAACTTTATGATTTTATAAAATCTGTTGAAAAGGAATTAACAACAGTATTTATAGTATCAGATGTTAAGGTGATTAAGACGGAAAGCAAAGAACTTAATATAAAAGTTGCTCACGCAGACGGTCAAAAGTGTGAGCGTTGTTGGAGTTACAGCCAAACAGTAGGCTGCAATGCTAATCACCCTACATTATGTAAGCGTTGTGCTGAAATATTAAGTTAATCATTATTTAAAATATAAAAATATAAGAGGCTGTCTTTTTTCAGAGATAAGAAAACAGATAGCCTCTTTTTTAAAAAAGAAGGGGTAATTTTAATGGTGGCATTTGTATTATTTATGTCAGCAACGGTAGCCTTTGCAGATCAGTTACTTAAAATAGTTATAGTAAGAGAATTGAAACCAATAGGAGAAATTACTGCTATTCCAAATTTGCTTGATTTGGTATATGTTGAAAATAAAGGTGCAGCATTTGGAATTTTATCTAATCAAAGGTGGATATTTTTATTAGTAAGTGTTGTTATGATAGTATTTATAACATTTTTTTTGATAAAATATAAACCCGAAAGTAAATTATTACAATCTGCCATAATATTGGTTCTTGGCGGTGGAATAGGTAATTTTATTGACAGAATTTATTATGGATATGTAGTTGATTATTTACAGCTGTCATTTTTTTCTCCGGTATGTAACTTGGCTGATTATTGTATAGTGATAGGGGCTTTTATATTTGCTGTATATTTATTATTTTTTTCTGATTTATTTGAAAAAGAAAAAACGGGTAATGATATATGAACATTATAGAGTTGACAGTTGAAATAAATAATGGTGAAAGAATAGATAAGTATTTATCACAAGACGAAAATCTATGTATGACAAGAAATTCTATTCAAAAACTTATAGATAGCAGTAATATAATCGTCAATAATAAAATAGTTGATAAAAAATATAAAGTTAAGATAAATGATAAAATTATTGTTAATATTCCTGATGCTGTTTCCCCTGATATAACCGCAGAAAATATTCCGCTTGATATAGTATATGAGGATAATGATTTGCTTGTTGTAAATAAGCCAAAAGGAATGGTAGTTCACCCTGCACCCGGCAATTATAGCGGAACGCTTGTTAATGCTCTAATGTATCATTGTGGAAATTCTTTATCCGGTATAAATGGAGTTATAAGACAGGGTATAGTTCATAGAATTGATAAAAATACAAGTGGTCTTTTGATAGTCGCCAAAAATGATATTTCACATAAACATCTGGCAAATCAAATAAAAGAACATAGTTTTAAAAGAAAATATCAAGCTGTTGTTTACGGAAATCTGAAAGATGATGAAGGTACAATTGATGCTCCGATAGGCAGACACCCTGTTGACCGTAAAAAAATGGCTATCACTTATAAAAATTCAAAACCCGCAATAACTCATTATAAAGTATTGGAGAGATATGATGGATTTACGCATATAGAGTTAATTCTTGAAACAGGACGCACCCATCAAATAAGAGTTCATATGTCAAGTATAGGACATTCAGTTGCAGGTGATGATGTTTACGGTGTAAAAAAGGTTATAACATCTTTGCAGGGACAGTGTTTACACGCCTATTATATAGGGTTTGTTCATCCTGTGACGAATAAATGGTTGGAATTTAGTGCTCCTTTGCCTGAATACTTTACGGACTTTCTTAGTAAATTGCGTAAACAAGAAAATATTTAGTTATTAATAAAAAATTAACACATCAATTCTTTTTAAAAGATTGATGTGTTAATTAATTTCGTATTGGATTATTTTAAAATCTTAAATTTACTAATCAAAGGAAGTTCCTTAGCCTGATGTTTGACAACATTAATAATACCCATAACTGCAAGGATTAATGTAGCCAAGGCGATTACACCACCAACTAAATCAACTACAATTAATAAAATAACTTCAATGACCACTAAAAACCCGTGTCCGAATATAAGTCTGATAATTAAATTTAATATTGTCAATACAACAGTTATAGCCAATTCGGCTATAAACAGCGTAACTCCCTGATTAATATGGAATTTACAGAATTTCGAGTTTCCCCTTGCCAACAGTGGAATAAGAAAAAGCAGTCCTATGTATGAAAATATAGCAAATACCCAATTTTCATTAATATCATTTTGGTCAAATTCATTAGTACAATCTTTTGTATTAAGAACCTTATTTAAAATATCGTTTTGAGATGAATTATATTGTTGTTGATATTGATTAGGCTGTTGATACTGTTGATAATTTTGCTGTTGGTATTGATTAGTTTGTTGTTTGTTTGATGATGATTGGGTTGGCTGAACAGAAACACCACAATTACTGCAAACTTTATCATTATCAGAGATAAATTGACCGCAATTTTTACAATAAGCCATTAAACATTCCTCCATAAAAATATAATTTTAAATAGATTTTATCATTTTATTCGTTATAAGTCAATATCTTAGAATATTTATTCATAAAACAGTATTATATTATGTTAATTTTGTGTGACATAGAGTTCACTTTTAAAGTGTAATGTGATATAATACGATAGTAACTAAATTTTAAAAAATAGGGGGTTATGATTTGAATATTTCAGTTTTAGGTTGTGGAAGATGGGGTTCTTTTATAGCTTGGTATTTGGATAAGACAGGGCATAATGTTAAAATGTGGGGATTATCTGACGCACCACAATTTATAGAAATAAAAAATGAAAGAAAAAATAATATTCTTACATTTAGAGAAGAACTTGAAGTAACTGATAATTTACATAGAGCAGTATCTCAAGCAGAAGTTTTGGTTATATCAATAAGTTCACAAGCAGTGCGTTCCTTTATGAAAGATTTATCAAAAGAAGATTTAAGCGGAAAAATAATAGTTTTATGTATGAAGGGCATTGAGGAAAGTACAGGCAAGAGATTAAGCGAAGTAGTTGAAGAATTTGTTCCAAATGATACAAAGATTGCTATATGGGTAGGACCGGGACACCCGCAGGATTTTTCAAACGGAATACCTAATTGTATGGTTATAGACTCAAAGTGCGAGGAAACTAAAAAATATCTCGTTTATAATTTATCGAGTGACCTTATTCGTTTTTATATAGGTACTGATTTAATTGGTAATGAAATAGGTGCTGCTACTAAAAATGTTATTGGAATAGCTGCCGGTATTCTTGATGGCCTTGGATATACAAGTTTGAAAGGTGCATTGATGTCGAGAGGAACGAGAGAAATTGCAAGAATTATTAAGGCCGTTGGCGGAAATGAAATTTCTGCATATGGTTTAGCACATTTAGGGGATTATGAGGCAACTTTGTTTTCAAAATACAGTCACAACAGAATGTTCGGAGAGATGTTTGTAAAAGGTGAGAAATTCGATAGTTTGGCGGAAGGAGTTGCTACTGCAAGAGCTGTTGTTAAACTCAGCAAGATGTATAATATAGATTTGCCTATATGTAATGCTGTGAATGATGTTATAAACAATGGTTATGATGCTAAAAAAACAATAGCTGATTTGTTTTTAAGAAGTATAAAGTCCGAATTTTAATATGAAGGTGATATTCTTATGAAAAATATTAAAGTAACTAAAAAAACAAAATCAAAAAATAGTCATAGAACCATCAATATAATGGTAACAATTGCTTGTATATTAATGATATTATGGTTTATTGCAGGATTTATATATATATTAGGTACAGTATCCGATTTATTTTCAATAGGGGATATTAAGATATTAAATTTAATAATCGCCGGTTGCCAAATTATATTGCCAATAGCAGTTGTTTCTATTTTATTTATAGTGATAATAAATCTTATAACAAGAGTTGAAGACTGCGAAACAAAAATAAGTAAAGAAATCCTATTAAGACAACTTGAAGAAAAAAAGAATATCGGTAAATTGGAGGCTGGTGACTGGAAATGCTCAAAATGCGGCAAAATTAACAAGCAATATGTTGGAATTTGTGGCTGCGGGGCAGAAAAAAATTAATTATATGACTTATTGCTTTTGTTAAAATTGCATAAAACAATAGCGGAAAACAAGTTTTTTTATTGTTAAATGTTGAAAAGAGTAAATACTTAATTTTTGGTATTGCCTAAAATTAAATATAAGGTTATAATAGAATGTGTATTTCTTTTTTAATAAATATGCAGATAAACAAGAAAATTGTTGACTAAACAGGAGGATTTATTTATTATGGTAAAGGGTCAAATGTTATATGAAGGTAAGGCAAAGAAGGTTTTTGCGACCGATGACGAAAATATGTGCATAGTATCTTATAAAGATGATGCAACAGCATTCAATGGTCTTAAAAAAGGTACAATAGTAGGCAAGGGCGTAGTAAATAACAGAATGTCTAATTTTCTTTTCAAAATGCTTGAAGAAAAAGGTATAAAAACCCATTTCGTAGAGGAGTTAAGTGACAGGGATACTCTTGTAAAGAAAGTTTCCATTGTTCCTCTTGAAGTTATTATCAGAAATAAAGCAGCAGGAAGTATGGCTAAAAGACTTGGTCTTACAGAGGGTACAGAATTATTAACACCTGTTCTTGAATATTCCTATAAAGATGATGAGTTGGGAGATCCAATGGTTAATGATTATCATATATTAGCAGCAGGATTTGCTACAAAACAAGACCTTGATACAATTAGTACTATGGCATTTAAAGTAAATGAGTATCTTTGCGAGTTCTTTAAAAGCGTAAATATCGAACTTATAGACTTTAAACTTGAATTTGGCCGTTGTGCTGATGGTACAATCGTTCTTGCAGATGAAATTTCACCTGATACCTGCCGTTTCTGGGATATAAATACTCACGAGAAACTTGATAAAGACCGCTTCCGCAGGGATATGGGCGGTGTAGAAGAAGCCTATGCTGAGGTTATGAAAAGAATAGGTCTTGCTTAATATTTACCGATTTATCGTTTTGATAAGTAAACGGAAAGAGTGTGAATTAATGAATTTACAAAAAGACAATTATTTTACCGAAGAACTGCACGAAGAATGTGGTGTATTTGGCATATATAGTGATGGCACTTTAAATCCTGTATATTCTACATATAATGGGCTTCTTGCGTTACAGCACAGAGGTCAGGAGAGCTGCGGAATTGCAGTAAATGATAGAGGTGTAATATCCTATCGCAAAGATATGGGACTTGTAAGCGAAGTATTTAACAATGATGTACTTAGCACTTTGGACGGTCAAATGGCAATAGGTCACGTTAGGTATTCAACAGCAGGCGGTAGTGTGCGTGAAAATGCACAACCGCTTGTTATGCGTTATGTAAAAGGTACAATAGCTATATCCCATAACGGAAATTTAACTAACGCCGTAGAAATCAGAAAAGAACTTGAACACAGAGGTGCTATATTCCAAACCACCATTGATTCCGAAGTAATCGCTTATGTTATAGCAAGAGAAAGGGTAAACTCACATTCTGTTGAGGAAGCTGTAAAAAGAGCTATGCTGCAGCTTAACGGTGCATATTCATTGCTTGTTATGAGCCCAAGAAAACTTATTGCAGCAAGAGATATGCAAGGTTTCAGACCTCTTTGTATGGGTAAACTTAATAACAGTATTGTCTTTGCATCAGAAAGTTGTGCCTTGGACGCTTGTGGTGCGGAGTTTGTGAGAGATATCGAACCCGGTGAAATCGTTGTAGTAGACGAAAGAGGTATTACTTCAATAAAGGATAATTGCCGTAATAAAAAGAGTTTGTGTATATTTGAATATATATATTTTGCTCGTACAGATTCAATTATAGACGGAATTAGTGTTTATGAAGCAAGAAAAGAAGCCGGAAGAATACTTGCAAGAACATATCCTGTTGATGCAGACCTTGTCATTGGTGTTCCGGAATCCGGTATTGATGCAGCTATTGGTTATAGTGAGGAGTCGGGTATTCCTTATGAAAAAGGCATTGTGAAAAATAATTATATAGGCAGAACATTTATTAAACCGAGCCAAAAAGAACGAGCTAAAAGTGTAAGAATAAAACTAAATCCACTTATTACAAGTGTAAAAGGTAAAAGAGTAGTTATGCTTGATGATTCAATCGTCAGAGGTACAACCTGTGACAGAATAGTAAGTATGTTAAGAGATGCAGGAGCAAAAGAAGTTCATCTTAGAATTTCATCACCTCCGTTTAGATGGCCGTGTTATTATGGAACAGATATTCCTTCAAAAGATGAATTGATTGCCTGTAAATTGAAGGAAGAAGAAATAGGAAAATTAGCCGGTGCGGATTCAATCGGATTTTTACCTGTTGAAACATTACCAAATATGATTTTTAATAAGAATTGTAATTTTTGTGATGCCTGTTTTACGGGAAAATATCCATCGCATATTCCAACCCAACAGCTTGCCGGTAAAGAAAGAGGCGGTCTGGAAATTGGCAATAGCCAAAAAAATATATAAACTTTTAAAATTAGAAAAATACTTATTTGAGGTGCTAAATGAGCAGAGATATATATGAATCACCTTTGTCATCAAGATATGCTGACAAAGAAATGAAATATTTGTTTTCACCGGATATGAAGTTCAGAACTTGGCGTAAACTTTGGATTGCACTTGCTGAAAGTGAAATGGAACTTGGTCTTGATACAATTAAACCTGAAATGATTGATGAACTTAAGGCTAATCAAGATAATATTAATTATGATGTTGCGGAAGAAAGAGAAAAAATAGTTCGTCACGATGTAATGTCACACGTTTATGCTTATGGCGTACAATGTCCAAAAGCTAAGGGTATAATTCATTTAGGAGCAACTTCTTGTTATGTTGGCGATAATACCGATATAATTATAATGACAGAGGCTTTAAAGGTTATTCAAAAAAAATTGGTTGGTGTTATCAGAAATTTATCAGCCTTTGCAGATAAATACAAGAGTTTGCCAACACTCGCATTTACACATTTTCAACCGGCTCAGCCTACAACGGTGGGCAAAAGAGCTGCCCTTTGGATACAAGAATTTTTAATGGATTTGGAAGATGTAGAATATCAGCTTTCAAAGGCTAAGTTATTGGGTTCTAAGGGTACAACAGGTACACAAGCGAGTTTCCTTGAGTTATTCGAGGGAAATCACGAAAAGGTTAAGGCTCTTGACCAAAAGATTGCTGAAAAAATGGGCTTTAAGAGTTGTTTTGCCGTATCAGGTCAAACTTATTCAAGAAAACTTGACAGTCAGATGCTTAATATTTTAGCCGGTATTGCTCAAAGTGCTGCTAAATTTTCAAATGATATAAGACTTTTGCAGCATTTGAGAGAAATTGAAGAACCATTTGAGAAAAATCAAATAGGTTCATCTGCAATGGCATATAAGCGTAATCCTATGCGTTCGGAAAGAATTGCGTCGTTATCGAGATATGTGATGGTAGATGTCCTTAACGGATATATTACAACGGCTACTCAATGGTTTGAGCGTACACTTGATGATTCCGCAAATAAGCGTATTAGTATTCCGGAGGGATTTCTTGCAACAGATGCTATTCTCAATCTTTTACTTAATGTTACTGACGGACTTGTTGTGTATCCTAAGGTAATTGAACAGAGATTACGCAAAGAATTGCCGTTTATGGCAACAGAAAATATTATGATGGATACTGTTAAATATCGTGGCGGTGACAGACAAGTACTGCACGAAAAAATCAGAGAACATTCTATGGCTGCTTCAAGAGCTATAAAGGTTGAAGGCAAGGAAAACGATTTGATGGAAAGAATAGCTAATGATGAGGCTTTCGGAATGACATTAGAAGAATTAAATGCACTTTTATCGCCGGAAAAATATGTTGGCAGAGCTCCTGAACAAACAGAAGAATTTTTAAATATTACTGTCAAAAATGCTCTTGCACCATATAATAATATGGAAACAGAAAAAGCAGAGATTAATGTATAATTTTGGTATAGCCACTATTATATTGTAAAATTGACAATAAGGGGTATATAAGGTAAATATTTTTGCCTAAACAAACGGAAAGCATTTAAGTAAATATTTATATTAGTTGTGTAATAAAAATTATTTTAACTTAAAGATAAAAATTACACAAAAAGAGAGAGGAATGATTTTATAATGGTAAAAGCTATTGTAGGTGCTAACTGGGGAGATGAGGGAAAGGGTAAAATTACTGATGTTCTCGCAGCCGAGTCAGACATTGTTATAAGATTTCAGGGAGGAAGTAACGCAGGTCACACTATAATAAATAATTATGGCAAATTTGCATTACATCAATTACCGTCAGGTGTTTTTTATAATCATATTACCAATATTATAGGTAATGGTGTTGCATTTAGTGTTGAAAATTTCGCAAAAGAAATTAGGTCTATGCAAGAAAAAGGTGTCCCTATGCCTAACATTAAGATTTCAGATAGAGCGCAAATAGTTATGCCTTATCACATTCTTCTTGATTGTTACGAAGAAGAAAGATTATCCGATAGAAAATTTGGTTCAACAAAATCAGGTATAGCACCATTCTATGCAGATAAATATTCTAAAATAGGTTTTCAGATAAATGAATTGTTTGATGATATGGATTGTTTAAGACAAAAAGTAAAGAATGTACTTGAAATTAAAAATGCTCTTATTGTCAATCTCTATCATAAAGAACCTCTTAAAGAAGAAGATATTTTTAATAAACTTATGGAATATAAAGAAATTATAAGACCTTATGTTTCTGATACATTCACAATATTGAATGATGCTGTTCGTTCAGGTAAGAAAATTCTTCTCGAGGGACAATTAGGTTCATTAAAGGATACAGATTTTGGTATATATCCGATGGTTACATCATCTAATACAATAGCAGGTTATGGAGCAGTTGGTGCAGGTGGAATACCACCTTACGAAATTAAAGATGTTATTACAGTTGTAAAGGCGTATTCAAGTGCAGTTGGAGCAGGTGAATTTGTAAGCGAAATTTTCGGTGACGAAGCCGAAGAACTCAGAAAACGTGGAGGTGACGGCGGCGAATACGGTGCTACAACGGGCAGACCAAGAAGAATGGGTTGGCTTGACCTTGTGGCTACAAGATATGGCTGTCGTGTACAAGGGGCTACTGCGGTTGCCTTTACGGTTATAGATGCACTTGGTTATTTGGATAAAATTCCTGTATGCGTTGCTTATGAGCTTGATGGTGAAAGAATAGATTATTTCCCGTCTACAACTAAATTAAAAAGAGCAAAACCAATTCTTGAAGTGTTGCCGGGTTGGAAATGCGACATCAGAGGTATAAAAAAATACGAGGATTTACCGGAAAATTGCAGAAAGTATATTGAATTTGCAGAGAAGGCGATTGGTGTGCCAATTACTATGGTTTCTAACGGACCAAAACGTGAGGATATAATTTATAGATAATTATATTTAGGTTAGGAGGTTAAGGTCAGTGTGTGGTATAGTTGGTTACATTGGCTACGAACAGGCAACTCCGTTCTTGCTGAAAGGTCTTGAAAAACTTGAATACAGAGGTTATGATTCTGCCGGTATTGCTGTTTTTAACGGCAATAGAATAGAGGTTATAAAATCCAAGGGTGAGTTAAAAAATCTTAGAGAAACAGTTTCTAAGCATAAAATCGAGGGAACAGTGGGAATTGGTCATACAAGATGGGCTACACACGGCAGACCATCTGATATAAACTCTCACCCTCATAAAAGCTGTTCGGGGAAATTTGCGGTAGTACATAATGGTATTATAGAAAATTATATTCAATTAAAAAATAAACTTATGAATAAGAATATAAACTTTGTTTCCGAAACAGATACAGAGGTTATTGCACAATTACTCGAATACTACTATAAAGGTGACATTATTGATGCAATTATAAAAGTTATGTCAAGAATGGAAGGTTCGTATGCCCTTGGTATAATTAATAGTGATAACCCCGATGAAATAATCGCAGTTAGAAAAGAGAGTCCTCTTATTATAGGTATTGGTGATGGAGAAAATTATATAGCCTCTGATATACCTGCAATTTTATCAAAAACAAGAAATATTTATCGTTTGGAAAATAATGAAATTGCAGTATTAAAAAGAGATAGCGTAAAAGTTTATAATCTTGATAAAGAACTTATAAATAAAGAAAAAATTTATATCGACTGGGACATTTCAGCAGCAGAAAAAGGCGGATATGAGCATTTTATGTTTAAAGAAATAATGGAACAGCCAAAAGCTATGCGTTCTACCATTAGCAGCAGGGTTAAAGATTATGATATAAATTTTGATGATGTAAAAATTACAGTCGACCAACTTAAAAATTTAAGAAAAATATTTATTGTAGCTTGTGGTTCTGCTTATCACGCAGGAGTAGTGGGTAAATATGTAATTGAAAAGTTAATAAAAATCCCTGTTGAAGTTGATATAGCTTCCGAATTTCGTTACAGAGAACCTATTGTTGACGAAAATACGCTTGTAATTGCAATAAGTCAATCGGGAGAAACGGCCGATACAAAAGCGGGTGTTATTAAGGCAAAAGAACTTGGTGCAAGAGTTTTAAGTATAGTAAATGTTGTTGGAAGTGCGATAGCTATGGAATCAGATGATGTTATTTATACATTAGCAGGTCCGGAGATAGCAGTTGCTACTACAAAGGCTTATAGTACTCAACTTGCAGTATTGTATATGTTAGCGTTAAAATTTGCAAAGTTGCTTGATAAGCTGTCAGATGAACAATATAAGTATTATATTGATGAGCTTAATGCCTTGCCGGATAAAATAGAACAAATTTTATCTAATAAAGAAGATATACAGTATTTTGCATCAAAATATTTTAATTGTAAAAGTGTATTTTTTATAGGCAGAAATATAGATTATGCAATATCATTGGAAGGTTCTTTAAAACTAAAAGAAATTTCTTATATTCATTCTGAGGCTTATGCGGCTGGTGAGCTAAAACACGGTACGATATCTCTTATTGAGGACGGAACATTTGTTATTGCACTTGCAACGCAAGATTTCCTGTTTGATAAAATGGTTAGTAATATTAAGGAAGTTACTACAAGAGGTGCTGTGGTGCTTGGCTTATCGTGCGGTCACGAAAATGAACTAAAAGCCGTAACAAATTTTCAATTTTTTATACCAAAGGCTTGTGATATTATGTTGCCGTCACTTGCAGTAGTGCCTTTGCAGCTGTTTGCTTATTATGTATCATCGATGAAGGGCTGTGACATTGACAAACCAAGAAATCTGGCAAAAAGTGTTACTGTTGAGTAATAATTAAAAAACCTCTCTGTCATTTAATAAGAGCATCTCCCTTAATGTAAAAGGGAAATGTCACGAAAGTGGCAGAGAGGCAATAATTTTTTAATTAATTAAAAAAATAAAACTAAAGGGTGATGAGAATAATATGAATATTAAAAATGAAACAATAATGGTTATGGATTTTGGTGGGCAATATACACAGCTTATCGCAAGGCGTGTCAGAGAATGTAATGTTTATTGTGAAATCAAATCTTATAAGACATCAATCGAAGAAATAAAAAAATCCAATTATAAAGGTATAATTTTTACAGGCGGTTCTAACAGCGTTTATGAGGAAAAATCTCCTAAGTGTGATAAAGAAATATTTGAACTTGGTATTCCTGTATTAGGTATTTGTTATGGGGCACAGTTTATGGCTTATTCCTTAGGTGGGGAAGTAAGCAGTGCAAATATTAGAGAGTACGGAAATACCGAAGTATCTTTTGATACAAATTCAATATTATTTAATGGTGTAAGTAATAAAAGTATTTGCTGGATGAGCCATACAGATTATATTTCAAAAGTTCCGGAAGGTTTTGTAATTACATCAACAACACCTGTTTGTCCTGTTGCCTCTATGGAAAATAACAGTAAAAAATTATATGCGGTACAATTTCATCCGGAAGTACAGCATAGCATAGAAGGTAATTTATACCTCAAAAATTTTTTATTCAACGTTTGCGGCTGTAAAGGTGATTGGGAAATGTCATCGTTTGTTACAGAAACTATTACAGACCTTAGAAATAAAATTGGTAATAAAAAAGTTATTTGTGCATTATCAGGCGGTGTGGATTCATCTGTTGCGGCTTTACTTGTACATAAAGCAGTAGGCAAACAACTGACTTGTATTTTTGTTGACCACGGTCTTTTAAGGAAAGATGAGGGAGACCAAGTAGAAAATATTTTTCGTAAGCAATTTGATATGAGTCTTATAAGAGTTAATGCCAAGAATAGGTTTTTGGAGAAACTTGCAGGTATTTCAGAACCGGAAAAAAAGCGTAAGATTATTGGTGAAGAATTTATAAGAGTTTTTGAAGAAGAAGCTAAGAAACTTGGTAAAGTTGAATATTTATGCCAAGGTACAATTTATCCTGATGTTGTTGAAAGCGGTGT
The DNA here is from genome assembly GCA_947625785.1 of uncultured Clostridia bacterium. Classification (GTDB taxonomy): domain Bacteria; phylum Bacillota; class Clostridia; order Oscillospirales; family Acutalibacteraceae; genus CANQPS01. The sequence continues at coordinate 9,827 of CANQPS010000014.1, read as the reverse complement.
AGGTGAAGCTGCCGTAATTAAAAGTCACCATAATGTTGGAGGATTACCGGAAGATATTGGTTTTGAGGGAATCATTGAACCTTTAAGAAATTTATTTAAAGATGAGGTTAGAAAGGCCGGACTTGAACTTGGTATTCCTGCTAATCTTGTATGGCGTCAGCCATTCCCAGGGCCCGGTCTTGCAATAAGAATTATGGGTGATATTACAGACGAAAAACTTGAAATTCTTAAAGATGCTGATGCTATTTTTAGAGAGGAAATTACCCTTGCGGGTCTTGACAGAGAAATAAATCAATATTTTGCTGTGTTGACTAATATTAAAAGTGTAGGTGTAATGGGTGATGGCAGAACCTATGATAATACCATTGCACTCAGAGGTGTTACCACAAGTGATTTTATGACAGCTGATTGGGCAAGAATTCCTTATGATATTCTTGCAAAAGTATCAAGCAGAATTATTAATGAAGTTAAGAATGTTAATAGAGTGGTCTATGATATAACTTCTAAACCACCTGCAACGATAGAGTGGGAATAATAGCTAACTCTCTAAAAAATCCCGATTAAATCTAAGTTTTTTAAGTGTTGAAATTTTAAAAGGTACTAAAACAGTACCAATATTTATTTTTGATATAAAAACTCTAACTTTTCAATAACTTTATCTTTTGTTGACGGATATAGGTGAGAGTAGGTTTGTAGAGTTGTTTCAATGTTTTCGTGACCTAATCGTTCGGATATAACGATTGGTGAAAATCCTGAATTTATTAATAAACTGGCGTGGGAATGTCGAAGGTCGTGTACACGAATTTTCGGTATTCCTGCTTTTTTTGAGCTTCTATCTATTTCGTGATTTAGATAATATTTTGTTATAGGGAATATTCTGTCATTTGGTTTTAAGTCATACAGTTGAGATATATATTCTTGTACCATATCACATAAAAATTTTGGTATATCAATAACCCTTTTGCTTTTTGCAGTTTTTGGCTCTAAAATTAAATCTTCGTTGTTAATCCTTGCATAGTTTTTATTAATAGATATTGTATTTTCTATGAAATCAAAATCCGAAGTTGTCAGTGCTAACACTTCACCGGACCGCATACCCGTATACCCGTCCAAAACAATATATTAAATATTGTATGAGAGAGTGGTTTGTTTGAAATAACAGTATCAAAATTTTTAAATTGTTCAACTGTCCAAAATTGCATTCTATCCGAATGTTTACTGCCCATTGAACCACATAACCTCGCAGGATTATCGTGTAGCCCATAAAACTTAACCGCAAAATTGAATATAGCTGATAACTGATTATGTATAGTTTTGAGATATGTTTTCTTATATTCTTGCTCAATCAGTTTGCTTTGCCATAAGCGAACTGTTTTAGCTTGTATATTTTCAATTTTCATACCCTTAAAAAAAGGAGTTATATTTTTCTTGAAAAGAAATTTTTTACTTTCGTATGTAGTGAGTTTTAGTCGGGCTTTGCAATCTTCTAAATATAGTTCAACAAGATTTTCAAATGTCAAGTGTGCATCAGCGTGTGATTTATTAAGATAATTGCGTTCGTATTCTTTAGCATCACGCTGCGTCTTAAATCCACTCTTTTTAATTTTCCTCTTTTGTCCTTATATGCTAGCATAATATTAATCCTTTCTTAATTTATATAGAAATGCTACTGATTTGAATTTTATATCACCCTCTTATTTTTATTTTGCCCCCAACAGTAAGGCAATACTGTTGGGGGTGTTTTTGTTATAGTATTAATAGATTTAAAATTTTAATAATTATCTTATGCAAGATTTAATTCTTGCATAAGAGCAGTTTGTAAAAGCGAAGAGAAATTAACATTATTTTTTTCCGCTAATGTATTTAACCAAGCGGGTATAGTCAATGTCTTTTTTACCGCTTTTGTTCCATATTTTTTCTGATATTCCAAAATATCAAATGCTATTACAGAAACAAACTGTCCTTTTTCAACTACAATGTCTTCCGGAGGAGTAGGTTTCTGTGGTGTGACATTATGTTCTAAATAAGTTTCTAAACAAAGTCCGATAGCCTCAGTAATATAGTCGACAGCTTCTTTAAGAGTATCACCTTGTGATACACAACCGTTAATGTCAGGAACCCAAACTGAATAACCTACATCTTCTTTTTGAAAAACTGCAGGATAATAAATTTTTGTGTTCATTAAAATACCTCCAATTCATTATTATGAGAAGCATAGAGAAATACCTTTGCAGGACTATTTAAGTCCTGCTTCTTTTAGTATTTTTTGTTCCATACCTATTTTTAACTCTTTTGCGTGCATCGGAACAACTCCTATCCTTTTTGTTTCAGCGTTCCAAAAAACTCTATGAGAGCCTTTTTGCCTAACAAAAATAAAACCATTTTTTAACAGTAATTTTTCCATTTCTTTTGATGTCATTGGAATTTCTCTTATCACCTCTCTATTTATACTATAACACGTGTGACACGTGTTCGCCAAGAGGTTTGATAAATTTTTTTTATTTATATTTTACCCCCCAACAGTACGGCAATACTGTTGGGGGTATTTGTTCCACTATGGATAGATTTAAATCTGAGCAATGAATACGGTTGGGGCGGCAGTTATGGGTATTTGTTCCACTATATCATATCTGATACCGTAGAAATAGTAAAGATGACCATCATATCTTACCATTTCGTCCTGAATGGTGAGATTGTTTATAAATTCTTTTACCGATCCGGCTTCCATCTTGTTATACCTCAAAAAATTTCAATTCATCCAAACAGCACTTCAATCTCTTTTTCAACCTGATAGATCGTTTTGCCGTCAAAAATCTTTGCTTCTTCAAACTGAGCAACACAATCATGAAGCGACTTGCCGGTAAAAGAAAAAACTACATTTTTATGTAAGTTGTTAACAGTAATGATAGATGATGAAGACTGATTTATCAGTCTTTATTTTTTTGCTGATTTTTCTGCAATTTTTGCAAGAGTTTCCCATTCCTGCTCTTTTAAGTTTGCAAGCACGGATACTAATCTGTTTTTGAAGGATGTTTCTTCTTCTTTGAGTAATTGTTTTGTAAGTTTAGCTATTTCTGTTTCTCTATCTATTTTAAACATCTCACCTTCGCCTGTCCGCAACCAATTTTCGTTGACATCAAACTCTCTGCACATAAATTTTATAAAATGTTCTTTTAATTCTGCTCTATTATTTTCAATATTATTTATAACATCTCTACTAACACTCAGCTTTTCAGCGAACTCTGTTTGACTGAGTTTTAGTTCTTTTCTTAAAATTTTAACTCTTTCATTAATAGTCACATAATCATCTCGCTTTCTTACTTATAATTATATATGTTTTGCTTTTCAATGTGTAGTAAAATATTGATAAAGAAAAGAAAGCGAAGTGATAATAATGACAGAAAAAGAGAAAGCACTATTGTATAAGCTAAGCAAAATAATATCTGTATTAAATGACACTGAGAAAAAATACTTGCTCGGCGTAGCAGACGGAATGCTTATTGCAAAAAATTTGTCAAAAGAAGTGAAAAAATAATTAGCCAAGCAATCTAAAGACAAGTCCGAGGGGTGATAATGTGGAAGTTATAGAAGAAAAACAAATTCTTAAAGCAGAAGATGTAGCAAGTATCTTAGATGTATCTAAACCTATGGCTTATAAAGTTATTCAAAAACTTAATAATGAGATCAAAGAAAAAGGTTACCATAACTTTTGGTGGCAGAATATCTGCTAAGTACTTTTATGAGCGTGTTGGATTTTAGTAGAATTGAACAATTACATACGGAAAGGACAAAATTAGAATGAAAATCATAATAAAAAATGATGGGTACAAAGGATATATGGTAAGAAACAGAAAGAAATACACAGATGAGGAGATAGAAAGTGCAATAAAAGCACTGAAAATAGCATTAACGAGTAACAGAGCTGAAAGAATGTGCGAGAGTATAAATGAAAAACCGCCCCGAATGACACATTCGAGGGCGGAAAATAAAAAATATTGAATTTGACTATGCTTATTTTATCACAAAATATGCGTGGCTGCAATAGTTAGGAGAGAAAAAAATTGAACGACAGCGATATTTTAAGTTATATTTCAAGATTACTTAGAAAATAAAGGAGCAAAAGAATATGAGTAAAATAAAATTACTTCTTGGTGTTATTGAAGATATTCGTTCATTAAGTGTCAGTTTGCAAGCTCTCGCAGACGCTATAATTACGAATGAGGAGCAAAAAGAAACATTGCATTCTGAAAAATTAGAGAAAAAGTTATTACCCTCGAAGAAGTTCGTGCGGTACTGGCTGATAAATCCCGCAACGGTCACACGGCTGCGGTCAAAGCTCTCCTGCAGAAACACAGTGCAGATAAGCTGTCGGAAGTGCCAGAACGGATTTTGCCGCGATTGAAGCACGTGTCCTCGCCTGGTTCGCCGGCGAAACCTGGCGTCAGAAGGTCTTTGAGGACGGCGGCGACATCTACTGTGCCAGTGCATCGCAGATGTTCAAGGTGCCGGTAAAAAAGCATGGTGTCAACGGGTACTTCCGGCAAAAAGGGAAAATTGCGGAACTGGCGCTCGGTTACGGCGGCTCGGTCGGTGCTTTGAAAGCAATGGGTGCCTTGGAGATGGGTCTGACCGAGGAGGAACTTCCGCCGCTGGTGGAGGCTTGGCGTCAGAGCAACAGTGCCGTGGTCGGCTTCTGGTGGCAGATCGACCGCGCTGTCATGAACACGGTTCGGTTGCGAATGTATCACCTACGAGGGAGTAGGCGGTACGAAGAAGCGGGAACGCCTCGATTCCTACGGTCCGAAGTTCGTCGAAAATATAGTGCAGGCCACCTCTCTTTGAAAAAACATTTGATTATCTCTTTCATCTTTTTACTCCTGTAAACATAATTACAAGAATAGCCACTTACGAAAATCGTAAGTGGTTTTAGCTTAGTATTTTATGATATACCTTTTAAATGCTGAAATTTGCATTTTAAAAGGTTTTTATTTTTAAGAGGGTTAATATATTAGATAAAGTGTAAAAATTGATTTTAGACACAAGGAAACAGTCGTCTTATAAAGCGACTGTTTCATAATTAGTTATTCGTTTGTAGATGTTCGACATAATTCGTCAAGGGTTACACCTAATGCGTCTGCGAGTTTAATTGCATTATCAACGGTGCATTTATAGAAATTAACTTGAATACTTTTTTCATTGACTTTATGAAAGGTATATATTATAATATAAGTAAGGTGGCTTTAAGGGAAGTCGTCACACTTCCCTCTCCACCATTTGGTTTAACCACCAAATAAAACTTTTATCAAGATAAGTATCCATCCTACTAATGAAACTATCTTGATGACGAGCTTTTCAAGTTTCTCAACTAACTTGATTAGTTCGTCTATTTTTTTATCTTCCATTATTTCCACCTGCTGATTTTTTAGAAGGGACTACTGCATCTGGCAAAACAACAGTTGGTGCAGGAATAAAGTTTATGAGAATGGTATCTGCAAGTCCCAAAAAACTGCATATCATAGCTAGTAAAACGACAGGAACAGCCGAAAAAAATATTATTCAACAAGATAATGGTATATTAGATTTACATAAAAATGCACAATATTATGGTAATGGCGATAAAGACAATAAATTACCGCATATTAAGTTTGAAGATAAAATAATATATATTCTTGGATATGATAACAAAGATAAATGGCGAAATGTTCTCGGTTCACAGTTTGGCTGCGTTTATATTGATGAAATAAACACTGCTGATATTGATTTTGTAAGAGAAATATCAACTCGTAATGATTACCTTATGGCAACACTCAATCCTGATGACCCCAGTTTACCTGTTTATAAGGAATTTGTTAATCGTTCAAGACCGTACAAAAAATACATACAAGATGTTCCACCAGAAATAATGTCGGAACTCACAGAAGAACCTGTACCAAATTGGAAGTACTGGTTCTTTTCTTTTGCTGATAATTTGAGTTTAACGCCGGAAGTCATTGAAAAAAAGAAAACAGCCGCACCAAGAGGTACAAAGCTGTATAAGAATAAAATACTCGGTTTAAGAGGTAAAGCAACAGGACTTGTATTCAGTAACTTTGACAGACAGCAGCACATTAAATCAAAAAAGTGGGCAAAACAATTCTTAACTAATAACCGTCAGTCAGAAAAATTTATGCAGTATTCAGCCGGACTTGATACAGCATATTCCCAGAAGTCGCCGGATATAATCGCTATGTCATTTATAGGAATTACAGACAAAGGTATTTGTGTGGTGCTTGATGAGAGAGTATATAACAATGCAGATTTGCAAACGCCAATTGCTCCGAGCGACACTGTTAAAAACTTTGTTGATTTTCTTGAAAGAAATCGGCAGGAATGGGGGCTTGCAAGAAATGTATTTATCGACAGCGCAGACCAAGCGACAATAACAGAACTAAATAAGTATAAGATGCAGAAGGGTTGTATATATACATTTAATTCTGCTTGGAAGAAAACACAAATTATTGACCGTATCAACTTACAGTTGGGCTGGCTTGCACAAGGGTATTATTTTGTGCTTGAACATTGCAAAAACTATATAAATGAACTTGAAATATACAGTTGGCGAGAGGATAAGGACAACACACCAGAAGATGCACACGACCATTGTATTAATGCAAGTCAATATGCTTGGTTACCCTTTAAGCAACGCATAGGAGGTGAAATAAGTGGGGCTGATAAAAACAATGAAAAATAAGATAAAAAGTTTTTTTAAGATAGAAGAGCCGTGTACATCTCAGATTGTCATACAGCAAAGGCTTGAATATTACCAATGCAGCCAAAAATCGTATTTGGTATCGTGGCGACAGTCAGGAATTATCAGATTTATACGGACAGCTTGATGTATCTCCTACAATGTTTTGGAGAGCGATAAGTACACGAGGTATGGAAATACGAAAAGTACATACAGGCTTACCTAAATTGATAGTCAGCACATTAAAAAATATTATTATCAACGATTACAACGGGGTAGAATTTGCAGACCCTGATGTAAAACAAGAAATATGGGAAGATATAAGCAGAGAAAATAAATTTGATAAGCTGCTGGGCAAGTGTATTAATGATATTCTCATAGTTGGTGATGGGGCGTTCAAAATAAAATTCGATGAAGAAATAGACAGTATATATCCGATTATAGAATTTTACAGCGGAGAAAATGTTGAATATATCCGTAAAGGTGACAGGATAACAGAGGTTGTATTTATTAATGAATATGTGGAAAATGACAGGATATACACACTTAAAGAACATTACGGATACGGGTATATAACATATCATCTGTACAAAGAAAACGGCGAAGAAATAGCCGTTAATTCTATTTCTCAAACGAAATGGATTGATGGTAAGGGTGTGGCTTTTGATACTTCCGTTATTCTTGCCGTACCTGTTATTTACGGAAATAATGAGCGTTATATCGGCAGAGGAAGTAATATATTTGACAATAAAATTGATAACTTTGACGCATTAGACGAAGTATGGAGCCAATGGCTTGATGCACTTCGAGCAGGGCGTTCAAAGACATATATTCCAGAATGCCTTATTCCGAGAGATATTGAAACAGGCGTGATTTTAAGACCAAATGCCTTTGATAACAGGTACATAAAAACAGATAACAGTATGGCAGAGGGTGCAGCAAATAAGATAGACCTTGAACAGCCGGCAATACCACACGACAGTTATCTTAGCACATATATAACTGCTCTTGATTTATGTTTACAAGGGATAATATCACCATCAACACTTGGTATTGATGTTAAAAAACTTGATAATGCAGAGGCTCAGCGTGAGAAAGAAAAAACAACTCTTTATACACGAGGAAATCTTATACAGCTTATTCAAGAAGTTGTACCGGAGCTTGTAGTATCTGCTGTATGCGGTTATCAGATGGGGCAAGGAATACCGATTGATAAACCAAAAGTTACAGTTAATTTTGGCGAATATGCAAATCCGTCCTTTGAGGCTGTTGTCGAAACGGTTGTTAAAGCAAAACAAGGTGGTATTATGAGCCTTGAAAGTTGTGTAGAGGAGTTATACGGCGATAGTAAGGATGAGGAATGGAAAACCAAAGAAGTTATAAGATTAAAAGCTGAACAAGGAATAGCTGAAATCAACGAGATGTCGCTTGGCGTAGGAGAGTACAACGGATAATGGATTATGATATTGGCAAGGCATTTGAACGCATAGAAGATGAATTAATAGCGTCTATGATAAGAAATTTAGAGCAACATCAAATTGAAGAAATAACTAATGGTTACCGTTGGCCGCAATGGCAGGCAGAACAGCTAAAAGCATTAGAAGATTATAAACGCAGAAATAAAGATAAGTTTTCTAAGGAGTATCAAACCATAAATCAAAATATCCGACTTGCCTTGCAAAATTCTTATAAAGATGGAGCAACAAAACAGGAACGCAAGATATTACAAGCTATTAAACGAGGATATAAAGGTGTAGGAACTAATGCACCTGCAAATGTGGACAATGTTACGACTTCGGGCGAATTTTTTAAGATTAACGACCGAAAACTTGACGCTTTGATACAAGCTACAACACACGATATGAAAAAAGCTGAAACGGCAACACTCAGAATGGTGGACGACCAATATCGAAAGATTATTTTTAACGCACAAGTTTATGCAAATTCGGGAGCAGGTACATATAGGAAAGCTGTTGATATAGCAACAAAGGATTTTCTCCAAGCCGGAATAAACAGTATACAGTATAAAAACGGCAGTCGCCACACAATTTCCGATTATGCGGATATGGCAATTCGTACAGCCGAAAAACGGGCATATTTGCAGGGCGAGGGAGAAATGCGGAGAAGTTGGGGGATATCAACGGTCATTCTTAATAAAAGGAGTTGTCCTTGTCCGCTGTGTGCCCCGTTTGTAGGCAAGATATTCATAGATGATGTGTGGAGTGGAGGAACGGCTGATGAGGCAAAGGAAAAAGGCTATCCTCTTTTGTCGGAGGCGATTGCACAAGGGTTATATCATCCACGCTGTAAGGACGTGCATACTACATACTTTGAGGGCATAACGACATCGGAAGAAAATTACAGCAAAAAGGAGCTTGACGAACAAAAGGAAAAATACACCGCAGAGGAAAAGCAAGTCTATTGTAAACGGCAGGAAAGCCGCCACTCACGCATGAGCAAATATAGCCTTGACGCCGATAACAGGCGTATGTATGCGGCAAGGGCAAAGGAGTGGCGGGAAAGGGCAGAAGAATACGGTAAATTCAATACAGATTCGCCGTATGTTTCAGAGCGAAGTAAGTCTGCGGCTGCAAACATAAAATCGGTTGTGGATACAAAGATGCTCAATTCCTCTAATTACCGAAGAATGTTTGATAGGTTAGGAGAAAATGAAAAGATAACACGCTCAATATTTCAACAATCTAAGGCTATGCTTAATCATCGTTCCGGAAGTAATTTTGAGGATCTTTGTTTTATCGACAGTAAAACAGGAAAATTTTTAACACGCACGGATTACAATGTTGAAAAACAGTGCGTACCCTCAAATGCTATGAAGAAAATGGTTGGAAAAGCTGAAGAACGTACAATAATCAGTATTCACAATCACCCTAACAGCACTGTTCCGAGCTTGGGGGATATAAATGCTGCTTGGAATAAAAAGTACAAATACGGTATTATTGTTTGTCATAATGGTAATATTTATAAATATAAAGTATTGGGAGAATATGATTCCTTTCGTGTAAATTTTTTGCTTGACAAACTACATACAAAAATCTATAATGAAAATATAGGAGAGAATAGTATCTATAAAATGTTAGAT